>CAJTYO010000030.1 GCA_910584045.1 uncultured Oscillospiraceae bacterium
AAGGAGTACGCTATGTCTACCATCATCACCAAAAAGCAGTTCCCCAACTACCGCAAGTACACCATGGATCTGGCGGGCCGTCCCCTGACCCTGGAGACCGGCAAGCTGGCCGAGCTGGCCAATGCCGCCGTCATGGTCACCTACGGCGAGACCACCGTGCTTTGCACTGCCACCGCTGCCCCCCGGCCCCGGGACGGCATTGACTTCTTCCCTATGAGCGTGGACTTCGAGGAAAAGATGTACGCCGTGGGCCGCATCCCCGGCTCCTTCATGCGCCGTGAGGGCCGCCCCGGCGAGAAGGGCATCCTCACCAGCCGCGTCATCGACCGGCCTATCCGCCCCCTGTTCCCCGGGGATTTCCGCAACGACGTGTCCATCATGGCCACCGTCATGAGCGTGGACCGGGACTGCTCCCCTGAGATCGCCGCCCTCATCGGCACCTCTGCCGCTCTGGCCATCTCCGATATTCCCTGGAACGGGCCTGTGGGCGCGGTGAAGATGGGGCTGGTGGACGGCAAGATCGTGGTCAACCCCAACGCCGAGCAGGCCGAGATTTCCGATATGGACGTGACCGTGGTCTCCACCGGGAAAAAGGTGGTCATGATCGAAGCCGGCGCCAACGAGGTCTCCAACGACGTCATGTTCGAGGCCATCAAAGCTGCCCATGAGGTCAACCAGAAGCAGGTGGCCCTCATCAATCAAATGGTGGCAGAGATCGGCAAGGAGAAATTCGATTACCCCCACGCCGACTTTAATCAGGAGCTTTTCGACGATATTGTGTCCAATTTCATGGATGAAGCCAAGGCGGCTATGGACACCGACGACAAGAACGTCCGGGAGGCCCGCTGGAACGCCATGATCGAGCACTGGCACGAGAAGTATCTGGAGCAGTACCCCGACATGGACAAGTATCTGGAGGAGTTCACCTACAAGTTCCAGAAGAAGATCGTCAAGGCCTGGCTCTTGGAGGGCCACCGTGTGGACGGCCGTGCCAAGAACGAGATCCGTCCTCTGGGCGCTGAAGTGGGCGTACTGCCCCGGGTCCACGGCTCTGGCCTCTTCACCCGGGGGCAGACCCAGGTCCTCAGCGTCTGCACACTGGACACCCTCTCCGCCTGCCAGAAGTTGGACACCATCTGGCCCGAGGAGTCCAAGCGGTATATGCACCACTATAACTTCCCCGGCTACTCCGTGGGCGAGGCCAAGCCTTCCCGGTCCCCCGGCCGGCGTGAGATTGGCCATGGCGCGCTGGCCGAGCGGGCCCTTCTGCCCGTGTTGCCCAGCGAGGAAGAGTTCCCCTATGCCATCCGTGTGGTCAGCGAAGTGGTGAGCTCCAACGGCTCCACCTCCCAAGGCTCTATCTGCGGCTCCACCCTGGCCCTTATGGACGCGGGCGTGCCCATCAAGGCCCCCGTGGCCGGCATCTCCTGCGGCCTCATTCAAGACGACGACGGCTCCTTTACCACCTTTATTGACATCCAGGGCGTGGAGGATTTCCACGGCGAAATGGACTTTAAGGTGGGCGGCACCAAGAAGGGCATCACCGCCATCCAGATGGACCTGAAAAACGACGGCCTGACTATGGAGATCATCAGGAACGCCCTGGACATTACCTACGACGCCCGGTGTGAGATTCTGGACCAGATCATGCTGCCCTGCATTGCCGCGCCCCGGCCCGAGGTCAGCGTGTGGGCTCCCAAGATGATCACCATGCACATTGATCCTGACAACATCCGGGATGTCATCGGCAAGGGTGGCTCCGTCATCCAGAAGATCGTGGCCGACACTGGCGCGAAGATCGACATTGAGGACGACGGCACCATCCGCATCGCCTCCCCCAACGCCGAGTCCGCCGAGGCTGCCAAGCATGCCATTGATCAGATCGTGTTCGTGCCCGAAGTGGGTTCCCTGTACTATGGCCGGGTGGTCCGGCTGATGCAGTTCGGCGCATTTGTGGAGCTGGCCCCCGGCAAGGATGGTCTTGTCCACATCTCCAAGCTGGCCACCCACCGGGTGGAGAAGGTGGAGGACGTGTGCAAGATCGGCGATATGATGTGGGTCAAGGTTACCGAGATCGACGAGAAGGGCCGCGTCAACCTCAGCCACAAGGACGCCCTCCGGGAGATCGAGGAGAAGAAGGCCCGGGGCGAGGTCATCAAATAATTCTGTAATATAAAATTCATAACCGGGCGGGGTGTCAATACCCGCCCGCCCGGTTTCTGTTTAGGAGGCACGATATGCTCTGCTTGCAACCCTTATCCCTCGCCGACGGCTGGGAGTTCTACGATATGCTCCAGCGTATTGGCCCCAAGGAAAACGGCTTCATCAACCACGCCAACGGTATCCCCTATGCCGATTTTCCCGCCTACCTCGCCAAGAAAGTGAACATGTCCCGGGGCATCGGCCTGGAGGACTGGATGGTCCCCGCCAGTACCTACTGGCTCATGAACGACGGCATCCCCGTGGGCCAGGGCAACCTGCGACACCGCCTCACGGATGCTCTCCGGGAGGCGGGCGGCCACATCGGCTACGCTGTCGCCTGCCATCAGCGGGGGAAAGGCTATGGAAAATCCCTGCTGCGCCTTTTGTTGGAGGAGGCACGCCGCATAGGCATCACGGAGGAAATCCTGGTGACCGCTTACCCCGGCAACACCGCCTCTCGACGGGTGGCCGAGGCCTGCGGCGGCGAGCTGCGCCAGGAGACGGAGGAACGCGTATACTACTGGTTCCGCTGAGATATGAGCTCGTTGTGTCTCCGCGAATTTATGTCCAGATTTTCCGCAAGGTTGATGATGTCCGCCACGCTGGAGGTATGCGCCCCCATATGGAGCGCGGCCTCGAATTTTTCAATCTCGCTTTGGGGGAGCTCCGAGAGCAGACAGGCCAGATGGTTCAGCTCGTCCAGATTTTCATACTCGCCCAGATAGTCATAGAGCCCCAGCACATCGCCGTCAAATCGGTATTCTTCCAATACGCGCCTGATCTCGAACACCGGGAAATCGTCAACAAGGTCATTGAATGAAAGGAGGTGCTTCAAGTGGCCGGGAGTCTTCTAATGAGTATCAGCCAAAATGAGCGGGAAAGAGCTATTTTCCGCAGCCGCAGGAAGTTCCAGACGGATATGCAGTCGGATTTGGCTACCGCAGAGGATAATGGCAGGGTAGCCGGAAGAGCCGAACGGAGTATAGAAATTGCCCGTAACGCCTTGCAAATGAAAATGACCGTAACTGATATAATCCAGCTTATGGGGCTTACCTTGGAGGAAATAGAGAATCTTCGCAGAGAAATCTGACTAACTCTACAAAGAGGACTGGGTGCAATTACCGCACTCCCAGCCCTCTTTTCATATGTGGCCTTAGATAAGCTGTCAGGATTGACGGCTATTTTTTGCCTAATCAAGCTGAGTGACGAATGGATAACACATTTCTAATTATGTGCCCATCTTTTCATCAACCGTCCATGCGCAGATTGTCTCAAACAAATCGTATAGCTTCCATCTGGGCGATGCGTCTGCGGTTATAGCATATCAAGTCGCTGGTCACAGCATCCAGATCCTGTGCGCCTGACAGAAATGTGGCAACGGTGTATCCAATCTCATTAAAGCACTGATAGATCAATTTTAGCTCTTTTTTTAGCTGCATATTTTGCTTTTCGCTCTTAGTGAGCCAGATTTCTACTATCTTGCTGTCGTTTCTGACGTTGAGCTCCAATCATTTTCACTTCCCCTCGTTTGCTAATAGTTTCCATCGGCGGGGCTGGTTTTATTCACACACTGCGGCCGGGGTCCCTGGTACGAATATATGGCCGGCTTCATAACCCTCAGGTGAAAATGGTGGACCGAAAAAGATGGTTTCCTTGTGCTGAGGGGGCAGATCGCTCGGCCGCTGCCGCGGGAAATTGGTTCCCCGCTCTCAGCCCCCCTTGCCATCCTGCGGCGTAAATGGTATAATGCCAGCAACTGACACATGAAGTGAGGGAGTGTGAACCCCATGGCGATCCTGCCCAGGGATGATCAGAAATATGCCTGTACCCAGAGCCGGGAGCTCAGCTGGCTCCGCTTTAACCGCCGTGTGCTGGAGGAGGCGGGGGACGAGACGGTACCCCTGCTGGAGCGGCTGAAGTTTATTTCCATCTTCACCAGCAACCTGGACGAGTTTTTCATGGTCCGCGTGGGAAATCTCTTCGACCTGGGCCTGGTGTCCCCGGAGGAGGCGGACAACAAGACCGGCCTGACCCCCGCCGGACAGCTCTCGGAGATCTACAGCGTGATCCCCGGGCTCATTGAGATCAAGAACCGGCTGTACACCGATGTGACCGCCCTGCTGCGCCGGGAGGGTATCTGCGATCTGACCATAGAGGAGCTGAGCCCGGAGGAGCGGAAGTTCGTCACGACCTATTACAAGGCCAAGATTTTGCCGGTACTGTCCCCACAGATTGTAGACGTCCGCCACCCCTTTCCCCATCTGGCCAACAAGGCACTGTATGTGGGCGGCCTGATGCGCAGCCGGAAGGGGACGGCATCTCTGGGTTTCCTGCCCGCGCCGGCCGGTCTGCCAGCCTTCCTGACCATGCCGGGGAATCCGGGCCGTTTTATCCGGATGGAGACCATATTGCTCCACTACGCCCCGTCCCTCTTTGGGGAATACAAGCTGGAGAGCAGCTGCGTGCTGTGCGTTACAAGAAACGCCGATTTGAATCTGGACGTGGAGCTGCTGGAGGAGAGCGGGGAGGACATCCGCAGCCGCATGAGCAAGCTGCTGAAAAAGCGGGCCAGTCAGTCCGCCGTCCGCCTGGAGCTGTCGAAGAAGATGGGTGGGGAGTTCATGCGCCTGCTGAAGGGCCGCCTGGGCCTGGACAACCGTCAGATCTATATCGACCAGACCCCTCTGGAGATGCACTATGTCTACGATCTGATCAAGCTTCTGCCGGAGGCGAAAAAGCTCAGCTTTCCGCCCTATCGGCCCCGCTGGCCGGAGGACCTGCGCCGAACGGAGAGCATCATCGACCAAATCCGCCAGCGGGACCGCCTGCTCTTCTTCCCTTTCGACGGGGTGGACCCCTTCCTCCAGCTGCTGGAGGAGGCGGCGGCGCGGCCTGACGTGACGGCCATCCGGATTACCATCTACCGCCTGGCCACCTCCTCCCGTGTGGCCCACATCCTCTGCAACGCGGCGGAGAATGGGAAGGAAGTTACGGTGCTCATGGAGCTGCGGGCCCGGTTTGACGAGGCCAACAACATCTCCTGGTCCCGCCTGCTGGAGAATGCCGGATGCCGGGTGATCTACGGCGTGGAGGCGTACAAGTGCCACAGCAAGATCTGCCTCATCACCCTGCGGCGGGGGGACAAGCTCAGCTATATCACACAGATCGGCACCGGCAACTACAATGAGCGCACCAACGAGCAGTACACCGACCTCAGCCTTATGACCGCCAACGAGGACGTCGGACTGGACGGCGCGGCCTTTTTCCAGAACATGCTGGTGGGCAGCCTGGAGGGGGAGTACCGCCACCTGTTGGTGGCCCCGGCGGGTATCAAGGCCAGGCTCCTGGAGCTTATCGACGGCGAGATTGCCAAGGGGCCTGAGGGCTATATCTGCATAAAGGCCAACGCCATGACCGAGCGGGAGGTCATGGACCGGCTGGTCCAGGCCTCCCAGGCGGGGGTCCAGGTGCAGCTGATATTGCGGGGCATCTGCTGTCTGCGCCCTGGCATCGCTGCCCAGACAGAGAATATCCACGTCACCAGCATCGTGGGCCGCTATCTGGAGCATGGGCGAATCTATCGCTTTGGCCGGGGAAGGGATGTGAAGCTGTATATCGCCTCCGCCGACCTGATGACCCGCAACCTCAACCACCGGGTGGAAATTGCCTGCCCGGTGTACGACCCGGCGGTGAGGGAGATGCTGCTGAAGATCCTGCACGTCCAGCTGGAGGACAACGTGAAAGCCAGTTCGCTCCTGCCGGACGGCTCCTATTGCCGGAAGGTGAACACACTGGCCCCCTGCGACAGTCAGGCGGTCTTCATGGCAGCATCCCTCCACCGGCCCGCCGCCCCGGACAAGCCCGCGGGACTGCAGCGTCTTCTGGAGGGGCTGCGGGGGAGGAAGAAATAGCAGCGTCCGGCGGGGCGCGTGATCAGGAGGTATTTGTATGTTCCGGGAAATGCGCAGAACAAAGCAGGAGATGTCGAGGGAGGAGGCCGAGGCGGTTCTGTACGGCGGAAGCGCCGGCGTACTGGCTCTGGCGGGGGACGGCGGCTATCCTTATGCGGTTCCCATCAGCTATGTATACGACGGGGAGAAGCTCTATTTTCACTGTGCCAAAAGCGGCCATAAGCTGGACGCGGTCAGGCGGGACGGCCGGGCCTCCTTCTGTGTGATCGGTCAGGATCAGGTTGTCCCGGAGGCATATACCACGTATTTTAGAAGTGTGATCGTCTTCGGCCATGTGCGGGTGATGGAGGACGAGGCGGATATGCGGCCGGCGATTGAGAAGCTGGCGGCCAAATACGCGCCGGAGAGCACTGACGAGGAGCGGCGGAAGGCCATCGATCGGGAATGGCCGATTCTCTGCATGCTGGAGATGCGCATCGACCATATGACGGGCAAGGTGGCCCGGGAGCTGGCAAGGGCCGCAGAGAGAAAAAATGCGGCGGGAATACGATTCTCCTCTTGACAAGCGTTGGGAATTATATATAATAAACTGAGAAGAAGTTGGTCGAAAGAGCGGCAAATAGGAGGTGCTCGATGGCGGTTAAGCTGACAAAAAGCGAATTAGAGGTTATGAACACGATATGGCAGGAGGGCCGGGCGCTGGCCCGGAACGAGATCATCGAGCTGTGCGTTAACCCCAGCTGGAGCCCGAATACCATCCATGCTCTGCTCAACGGACTGATTCGGAAGGGTATGATCCGCGAGGCGGGATTCGTCAAGCGGAACAAAACCTATGGACGGCTCTACGCAGCTAAGGTGTCCGGGGAGGACTACTATGCATCCACCCTGTTTGCGGAGCAAAACACGAGGGCGATTCCCATCTATTTCTCCGCCCTGCTTCGAAATGAGAATCTGACGGAGGAGACCGTTGCCGAGATGGAAGCGATGCTCGCCGAGCGGAAGAAGAAGGCTGCAAAGAAAGAGGAGTGATCTCCTGGTTTTCCTTCTTCAGCGCACAGTTTTTCATCAGTCTCACCCTGCTTTTGGTGATGGTTTTGTGCCGGTGGAAGGGATTTCTGGAGCGTTACAGCGTATCAACTCTGATTCTTGCGGCGGCCTTGGCGGCGGTCAGGGTGCTGTTGCCGCTGGATATGCCCTTTGCCTGCGTGGTGGAGTTTTGGACGGCTCTGTCGGCAATACAGATTTTTCTCGCCTCTCACCCCCGGGTGGCCCATCTTCTTCTGGGGATATGGGGTGTTGGCGTAATTGCAGCGGCGGCGCGAGATTTGGCAATGGTCTACAGCGCCCACAGGCGATATCAGCGCTATATCTACGTGAGCAACAGGCGGGTGCGCCGGGTTGCGCGGGAGGTTCCTCCGCGATGCAGGCTGATCGTATCGCCAAATGTGCAGGTCCCTTTTGTCCGCGGGGCGTTCCGCCCCATCATTTATTTGCCGGCAATGGATCTGCCGGAGTGGGAGCTCAGGTTGATTGTGACCCATGAAGTCAGCCATGTCCTGGGACACGATGCGTTCGTTAAGCTTTTCTGCGGCCTGCTGTCGGCGGTTTTTTGGTGGAATCCGGTCGTTCGCTGCTTCCGGCGGGAGATCGACAATCTTCTGGAGTTCCGCTGCGACGAGAGAGTGACAGAGACGCTGGGGACGGAAGAGCAGGAAGCATATCTCCAAATGCTGCTGAATATGTCCAAGCGGATGAAAAGCCTTGAGGGTATGTCGCGAGGGCTCTCAATGGAGGAGTTTTCGGCGCTGGGCAGGGCCTCAGTTACAAAGCGGCGATTTCATGTGATTTTTAACCGTCTGGATAGACCACCCAGACGCGTTGGCGCTGTGTTTGTCGTTTGTGTCTTCTCCATGTTTTTTGCTTCCTACTTAGTGGTGTTTCAGTTTGCCAGTTACCCTGGGAATGGGGAATTTGAAGCCAGACCAGGGATTAACTACAATTTGGAAGGAATGAACAAAGAAATTGATTCCGCGACAGATACGATTTATATTATAAAGCGGCTGGATGGCGAATATCAATTGTACATTAATGATGGGTTCATCGGAAGGTTGTCAAAGGATGACATGCTTTCCGTAAAGTACCAAAATATACCTATTTTTGAGGAGGATGCTCAGAAATGAAGCGACGTATTTTGGCATTTTCGGCGGCGGTGATTTGTGCGTTATCTATTGTTTCGTTACCTGCAACAGCGCAGGCAATGGACAGAGGTATGCTGTACACTGAAAGTGATGAAGGTGGCCCTGTTGCCCATACTGAAAGGGTCAAATGGTATTACCGTACGAATAATGGCGTTTTGGAGAAGCGTTTGTGGTCGATTACTTATGGTCACTGGATTACCGCGTGGGTTCCGGCCTAACAACAAATAATCTTTTTGCAGGGGTGTCATGTAAATGGCACCCCTGCTATTGTTATGCGCTGCACTCTGACGCTGCTCCAAAGGAAATTGAGAAAAGGACTTGACAGCAGTGCATTCGATAGAGTATAATACATTCGAATCGACAATGTAATAATGGATACAATATATACCGACAGAAATGGTAAATATGAACGAGGCATACCGGATACGGTATACCTCGTTCACAGCGGAATGAGTGTTATGTACGGACGCTTACCAGCGGGAATTCTGCTTCAGACGGAAGGAGCTTACCAGACTCTTGAGCAGACTGGCCTGGGAGGACAGCTCCTCGCTGGCGGCCGCGCTCTCCTCACTGGTGGCGGAGTTGGTCTGCACCACGGCGGAAATCTGGTCAATCCCATCGGTGACCTGGCCAATGGCAGAGGTCTGTCTCTCCACGGCGTCTACCACAACGGACATCCTGGAGGTCACGCCGGCGGCGCTGTCGCTGGTGCGCTGCAGGGACCGCGTGACCTCTCCGACGACGTTGCTGCCCTCGGATACGGCGGCGATGGAGCTCTCGATCAGCCCCTTGGTGGCCTTGGCGGCCTCGTCGGACTTGTTGGCCAGGTTGCGCACCTCATCGGCTACAACGGCAAAGCCCTTGCCGGCGGAGCCCGCCCGGGCGGCCTCCACGGCGGCGTTCAGAGCCAGAATATTGGTCTGGAACGCGATGTTTTCAATGGCGGCAATAATCTTGCTGATTTCCTCGGAGGAACTGGAAATTTTCCCCATGGCAACGTTCAGCTGCTTGACATATTCCACGCTGATGCCCAGCTGTGCGCCGGCCTGATCCACAAACTGGCCGGCCTCTCTGGTGGCCTGAGCGGTCTGCTTGGCATTTTCGGAGATGCCGCTGACGGTACCGGACAGCTCCTGAACGGAGTTGGCCTGTTCGGCGGCTCCATGGGCCAGGGACTGGGAGCTGTTGGATACCTGGTCGGAGCCGGCGGATACCTGACCGGCGCTCTCGCGGATCTGGCTGATCACGTCGCTGAGCTTGGTCTCGATGCTGTCCAGAGAGTCCCGGATAGAGACGAAGTCACCCACATAGTTTTGCCGGGTCTCCGCCGTCAGATCACCTCCGGCGATGGACTCCAGAACCTCGGAAATCTCGCCGATATAGGCCCGCAGACGCTGGATGGTGCCTTCAAAGATCCGGCCCAGTTCGCCAATCTCGTCATTGGAGCGGACGTTGACGCTGATCTCCTCGCCGCTGGTCAGCCCCAGGTTGCCCTGCTCCAGATATCTGGCCACACGGGTGATTTCAGCCAGAGGGGAGGAGACGGTCTTTTTCAGATAGGCGGCCATAATTCCGACGCATACAACGATAACGGCGGCGCTCACCAGCGAGGACATCAGGATGGTCATGAGAATCTGCCGGTTGGCCTCGGCGCTGGAGATGCCGGCGAAGAGCAGACCGTTGATCTGCCCGGCGGCGTCTCTGGTGGGGACGTAGGAGCAGAGGTACTCCTCGTTCAGAATCTTTGCCCGGCCCACATAGGGCTGCCCCTGCTGGAGCACCGTCTTGGACAGGCTGGCGGACAGCTTGGTCCCCACCACGCGCTGTCCGTTCTGAGAAACGGTGGTGTAGGCCCGGGTGTCGCCCTCGAAAATCGTGAATTCACAGTCCATGTGGCTTTTCAGATCGTCCAGAAGCTGGTTCATATCCGCGTCGGGATCGGTCTGGTTGAGCATGTAGGCCAGCATATTGGTGCCGTCGGTGCAGCGATCCTCCAGCATACTTGTGGCCAGACTGCGGAACATGATCACGCACATAGCGACCGCAAAAAATACCGACGCCATCTGCATGATGATGACCACGCCGCCGACCTTACGGCCGATTTGTTTCTGCTTTCCGCCCGCACTGCTTTGGGGTAAGGAAATCTGTTTCATGTTTGTTCACTCCATCTGTCATAATTGATTAAAAATGGGCGCATGACCCAGCCAATCAATTATACTAATCGGAGGAGTTTTTTGCAAGTCCTTTTTTCATGGTTTCCGCGTGGAAAATGGGGAATGGATTTGTGGAGTATAATCAAAAAACACAGGAGGTCCACTATGAAAGAAACAGCTCGAACAACACGGAAAAAATGGGTTTTGCCGGCCTGCGCGGCAGGGGTGGCGCTGCTGCTGGCGGCAGGGGCGTACTTTTTTGCAATGCGCGGTCCAGACGATTCGCTGGAGCTGGCGGACAACGCGACCATGGGCGTTTTGCCGGGCATCGACCTGGCCCAGCGGCAGGCCGAGCTTCAGGCGCTGTTGGATGAGAGCATGATCGCATTTTCCATCAACACCAGCCCCGTTTTCGCCTCGGGCAGCTCCGAGGGGAATCTGATGCTGGAAAATCCGGAGAACAACGCGAAGCTGCTGGTGGTGGAAATTTACAGGGACGATACGGGGGAGATGATCTATCAGTCCAAAGCGCTCCCCGTGGGTTCCTACATCGAGAACGTGGCCCTGGATAAGGTGCTGGACCCGGGGGAGTACCCGGCTACCGCCTACTTCAAGGGCTATAGGGAGGACGACCACAGCTACATCGGGCAGGCCGGCGCGGCCATTAACATCTCCGTCCTCAGCTGACAGCGGACCACCCTTTACAGATACAAGCGCGATAAAAAGGAGAAATGCTGCATGAAAAAGAAAATGCTTATCAGCGCTCTGGCGGTCATGTTAGTTGCCGGCGTGCTTATGTCCGGAAGCTATGCCGCGGCCTCCGACGGTATCGTTGGCTACGCGGTGGAGGCCTATCAGGATGAGGACATCCCCATTGGCTCCTCCAACGAGGTGACCATGGTGGGTACTGTCGAGCCGACCATTATGTCGGTAACTATGCCCACCTATGTCCCATTCCACATTAGCCGCTCCGTGCAGGGCGACAATAAGGTGATTTCCCCGCGCATCAACATCATCAACAACTCCAGCATCCCGGTGAGTCTGGACGTGGTATACACCGCCGTGGATCTGAGCCGGCTTCCGGGTGCGGCCTGGGCCATCGGACCCGTTGTTGACTCGAACCAGATCGCCATTGGCCTTCAGCCCGAGTCCCTGGCAAACCAGATGCCCACCACACTGGAGCAGACCAGATGGCTCGTGGACAATATGGCGCAGAATGTCAACATCATTTCCCTGAGCGCTTATGACAGCTCCGCGATCTATGTTGTGGGCACGTTGGGCAGCGCGGTCCCGGAGAACGAGTCCTTCACCGTCACGCCTACTTTTGTTGTGCGTGAGGCGTGATCTCCGCGCTTTTGCGGGGGAAACGATCAAGTAGAAAGAAAAAACCATGCTGTATCTGTAAATGTTGGCAGGCGGCCGGGAGGAACATCCCGGCCGCCTTTATGCCAATTTAACAAGTATGGTTTTTGTGCTTGGGGCGGATACGATCCGGCTGTGCGAAACCCGTTGGGTTTTTGTCAGATGAATCCTGCAAATACCGACGGGAACAAGGGGCACGGTCGCGAGCGGGAGGGACCTATCTCTCCATCTTCCAGTACTGCACGCTGTAGGGCGGCAGCTCGCTGCCGCCTCCGAAGTCGTGCGTCTCCCCGGTGACGAGATCAACAGCCATCCCGCACCCCGCGTCGAAATGGGCAGTGTACGCTGCGCTGTCGGCGTTGACCGCTACCAGCACCCGCTCGCCGTCGCAGGCCCGCTCAAAAATGATCTGCCGGTTGGTCAGCACCACATTGCGGTAGGAGCCATAGCACAGCGCCCTGCTGCCCTTATGGGCGGCGGAAAGCCTGGCGATGAAATCCGTCAGCGCAGTGCGCTCCGGCCTCTCGACGGCGGGGCGGAGGGCCGCGTCGCCCTGGCTCTTCCGGCCCTCGAGCCCCCACTCGCTGCCGTAGTATACGGCCGGAACGCCGGGCATTCCAAACAGAATGCCGTAGGCGGGGCGGAGATGGTCCTTGTTGGTCAGAATACTGGCGATACGTTCCACATCGTGGTTGTCCAGGAAGCTGAGAAGATGCTTCCCCTTGTAGAGAGTCCAGTTCTCGGGTCCGAACTGGCGGGCCAGGGAGTGGCCGATCTCAAAGAGATTCATGGAATTGAAGCTGGACCACAGGCCCTTGTAGCACTCATAGTTGGTGACGGAGTGGCAGGCGCCGTCGTTCATCCAGCGGTTGTAATCCCCGTGAAGGGTCTCGCCCATGAGGACAAAGTCCGGCTTGAGCTGGTTGGCAAACTCACGCAGCTGCCGCAGGTAGTCCGGAGAGAGACAGTACGCTACATCCAGCCGCAGGCCGTCGATATCAAACTGCTCCACCCAGGAACGGATGGCCTCAAACTGGTGGCGCACCACGTCGGGATGGCCCAGATTCAGCTTCACCAGCTCGTAGTGGCCCTCCCACGCCTCGTACCAAAAGCCGTCGTTATAACCGGTATTGCCGCCGAAATCCACGCGGAACCAGTCCTTGTACGGGCTGTCCCACTTCTTTTCCTGCACGTCCCGGAAGGCCCAGAAGCCCCGGCCCACGTGGTTGAAAACACCGTCCAGCATCACCCGCAGTCCGGCGGCGTGGAGGGCGTCGCAGACCTGCTTAAAGTCCTCGTTTGTGCCCAGGCGGCAGTCGATATGAGAATAATCCCGGGTGTCATAGCCGTGCTTGTCGCTGTCAAAAACGGGGTTAAAGAGGACCGTGTCCGCGCCCGTGCCCTTGATATGCTCGATCCAGTCCAGCACGCGGAGAATCCGATGTGAACTCTCGCCGTCGTTGTATTCCGGCGCACCGCACAGGCCCAGGGGATAGATTTGATAGATGACTGCCTCGTCAAACCACATAGTATTGTCTTTCCTTTCTGTTGTTGGGGTGGTCAGTAGAACCATATGAACGCATGGTGCGTCGTCTTTCCGCTGCTCTCGCTCTGAATCTCCACCTGGTGCTTCCCGTCCGCCGTCAGAGAGTACAGGCATCGGATGTGTGTGCCCAGCAGAATCTGGCGGCGGAAAGAGATCTCAACCGTAGAGGGAAGACTGCCGTAGACCGCCTCCGGCAGGGCCTCCACAGCGTAGTCCAGGTAGTGGAGATTGTTGACATGGTGGTTGGTATCGATGTCCCGGCGGCCCACCGTCGTTTCGAAGGCGGCGGGCGTGCCCTCCGGGGTCGTACCGTTGTTGGCGGGGGAAACGCCGTCAAAGACCGAGAGGTCGTCCAGTTGGGGCTCGTAGGCGGCGCGGATGGCGGCATCCACCCGTGTGAGGCGGCCCGTGACCGTACTCATCAGCACCCATCGGCTGGAGCCCCGGGCTACCAGACGGTCCCCGTTCCAGATCAGGAAGTCCCGGTCCGAGAGAAAGCCGTCCAAGGTCCGGGGCCAGGTTTCCACACGCAGCGCCGCGCGCCAGAGAGGGCGCTCGAGCAGCTCGACGCGCCAGCCGGTAAGAATCCAGTGGACCTTAGTGCTGGGAGCGTCCTTCAGACCGAAGCCCACATCGTCGGAGGCCACGGAGGCCGCCTCCTGCAAAATCCGCAGCAGACCCTGGTGGTTCAGCCGCTGGTCCGGGCCGATGTCGGAATAGGCGGCGTTGGTTTCGTAGATATAGTGGGACGTAGCGATCCCTCCTGTTTGTTATGGTGCCCCCTATTGTACTCTGAAACGGAGAGGATGTCAAAGAGAATTTCCGAGGGACGGCATACTTGCAAAAAAAGTGGAAACGTGGTAAGCTTTTCGGGAAAAGCGGACATGCGCAGGCTGTTGGGCGGAGCGCGGTATCATTATTGAGGAGTTTTTGTATGAATGAAAAGGCAATCCTGGAGTTGCTGGAGCGGGTGCGCTCCGGCGAGGTCCCGCCGGAGATGGCCGCCTCGCGGCTGAGCCGGAGCAGTTACGAGGACCTGGGCTATGCCAAGGTGGACCACCACAGAAGCGCCCGGCAGGGTGCGCCCGAGGTCATCTTCGGCCAGGGGAAGACCGCGGAGCAGATCGAGGGTATTGTGAAGGCCATGATCGAGGGAGGGGCGGGCAACATTATCATCACCCGGCTGTCGGAGGAGAAGGAGGCCCGGCTGCGGGGCAGGTTCCCCTGCCGCTACTCCGCTCAGGCCCGGCTGGCGGTGGCAAACCCGGTGGAGCGGACGCTGAGCGGACGGATTGCCGTGGTCTCCGCGGGGACCAGCGATCTGGCAGTGTGCGAGGAGGCGGCCCTAACCGCCGAGGCCCTGGGCAGCCGGGTGGACCGGGTGTACGACGCGGGCGTGGCGGGGCTGCACCGCCTGCTGGGCTCCCTGGAGATCCTGGAGGGAGCCCGGTGCATCGTCGCCGTGGCGGGCATGGAGGGGGCGCTGCCCAGCGTGGTGGGCGGACTGGTGAGCTGTCCCGTTATAGCCGTGCCCACCAGCGTGGGATACGGGGCTAACCTGGGCGGGCTGGCGGCGCTGCTGGCCATGCTGAACTCCTGTGCCAGCGGGGTCAGCGTGGTGAACATTGACAACGGCTTCGGCGCGGGCTTTCTGGCCCACAGGATCAATCAGATGAGGGGGATTGGGGAATGAGGACAGTCTATTTTGAGTGCGCCATGGGTGCGGCGGGCGATATGCTCATGGGGGCATTGTATGAGCTGTGTTCGGAGAAGGAGCGGTTCCTGCGGGATATGAACGCCCTGCTCCCCGGCGTGACGCTGGAGGCGGAGCGCGTCCGGCGGCAGGGAATCGCCGGGACCCACATGCGGGTGGCAATCCATGGGCGGGAAGAAGGACACCCTCATCACCATGAGAACCATCACGAGCACCGCTCTCTGACGGACATTGCGTCGATGCTCGAGGGCTTCCCCCTGCCGGAGAGCGTGCGAAAGCGGGCCGGGGAGGTCTACGCCCTTATCGCCCAGGCGGAATCCGCCGCCCACGGCGTGGACGTGGGCGAGGTCCACTTCCACGAGGTAGGGGCGCTGGACGCGGTAATGGATGTGACCGGGGTGTGCTATTTAATGGAGCTGCTCGCCCCGGATCGGGTGTGCGCATCCCCCGTCGCCGTGGGCAGCGGAACGGTGCGCACAGCCCATGGGCTGCTGCCCGTGCCGGCTCCGGCCACGGCATGGCTCCTCAGCGGCGTACCGGTGCGGACAGGGGATGTGGAGGCCGAGCTGTGTACGCCCACCGGCGCGGCGCTGCTGCGGACCTTTGTGACGGACTGGGGGGCGCTGCCGGACGGAGTGGTTCAGGACTGCGGCTATGGCTGTGGGACCAAGGATTTCGTGCGGGCCAACTGCGTGCGGGCCTTTCTGGTGGATGCTCAGGGGGAGGGCGAGGGACCCAACGACGTGGTGACGGAGCTGAAGGCCAACATTGACGATATGACCGGCGAAGCGCTGGGGTTTGCCATGGAGCGGCTCTTAGAGGCGGGGGCGCTGGATGTGGCCTACATTCCGGCGCATATGAAGAAAGACCGCCCCGGCGTGGTGCTGGTCTGCCTGTGCCGCCCCGGGGACGGGGACAGGCTGGCGAAGGAAATTTTAAAGCACACCAGCACCTTCGGCGTCCGGCGGACGGACTGTCTGCGGTATGCGATGAAGGTTTCGTCGGAACGGGTGGAGACGGCGTTCGGACCTGTGGCGAGGAAGACCGGGGAGGGCTATGGCCAGGTCAAGAGTAAGCCGGAGTATGAGGAGCTAGCCGGCGCCGCAAGGAGGGGCGGCGTGTCGCTGGCGGAGGTGCAAAAGCACATGCCGTAGGCGGGCGGGGAGCGCCGGACACGGGCTTTTTATCAATTTGCGGCGGTCCTGACCCGCGAGGTCAGGACCGCCGTTTTGCGTCTCCTCAGCTTTTTTTAACGGGCTTGTTTTCCTTCCGCCACTCCCGGGGCGGGAGGCCGTAGCGTTTGCGGAAAGCCTGAGAAAAGTGCAGCTGATTGGGGTAGCCGCAGCGGCGGGCGATGTCGCCGATGGGGTCCCCGGTCATCCGCATCTGTTCCGCCGCCCGCGTAAGGCGCAGGCGGATCAGGAACTCCTGGGGCGTACAGCCGATGACCTCCTTGAACAGCTTGCTGAAATAGCTGCGGTTGAGCTTGCACACGTCGGCGATTTCCTCCACCGTGATGCTGCGGTGGTAGTTCTGCTGGATAAAGGTCACGGCCTCCTGGATGTAGAAGTCCCGCAGGGGGCCGCTCTGGCGCTCCCGGCGGGTGGAGGAGGACTGGACCAGCTCGTCCAAAAACAGGCACAGATGCCCTACCAGGTGCAGGGGCGGGGCGCTGGCGTGGTCGGCTATGTAGAGCATCTGATCACAGACCTCCTTACCGCCCCCGCTCTGGGGGCGGTAAATGGGCTGGGCCGGGCCTAGCCCGGCGGCCTCCAGATAGTCCGCCACCCGCAGACCGTCGAATTCCAGCCACACGTACTTCCAGGGCTGCGCCTCGTCGGCGCAGTAGGTGTTGACCTGGCCGGGAAAGATCATGAAGCCCTGATCCGGGCCCAGGCGGTAGTGACGGGTCACGCCCCGCTCGTCGTTGGCCTGCAGCGAACCCTTTCCGGAAATCACGTAGTGAAATAAAAAGTGATTGCGCACGAAGGGGCCGAAGGAGTGGAGCGGCTCGCACTGCTCCCAGCCGCATTGAAAGAGCCGAAAGTCCAGGAAGCTGTCATTGGGGAACAGGGAGAAGGAGTAGTCGGACATAGCTTTGTCACCCACTTTCGCATGAACGGTCCCCGCGCCGCAGGACCCGGCAGCGAGCTCCGAGCGGTACAAATATATATCTATACTATATCACAAAAAGTGGCGTTTGTCACGGGCTTTTTTAGATTTACCGGCTTTTTTGAATTTTTTCTTTTAATTTCACTGTTCCATTGCCACCTTCCTACAACGCACCTCCGGCGCTGAGGGCGCATATAGTGGCAGTATCAGTCTGTAAGGAGGGGATGGCAGATGGCTGTATCCAATCAGGTGGGGCCGGTGGTGGCGCTGGTCGGAAATCCCAATGTGGGGAAGTCCACCGTCTTCAACGCGCTGACCAATCTGCGCCAGCATACGGGCAACTGGCCGGGGAAAACAGTGGACACCGCACGGGGCGGCTATACATATCACGGGAGGGACTACACGCTGGTGGACCTGCCGGGAACCTATTCCCTCCACCCTAGCTCTGCCGAAGAGGAGGTCACCCGGGACTATCTTTTGTCCGGGGAGGCGGACGTCACCCTGGTGGTGGCCGACGCCACCTGTCTGGCTCGGAACCTGGCGCTGACGCTGCAGATTCTGGAGGCGGCATGGCCGGTGGTACTGTGTGTGAACCTGCTGGACGAGGCGGAGAAGAAGGGGATCTCGGTGGACCTGGCGGCGCTGGAGCGGGAGTTGGGCTGTCCGGTAGTGGGCGCCGCTGCCCGGGGCGGGCAGGGGCTGGACGAGGTGCGGCGGGCCCTGGAGGAGGCGGCTATCCATCCCGGTCCCGCGCCAGAGAGAGCGGAAGCTCCCTTGTCGTGCGAGGGCTGCGGGGAGTGCCGGACGGCGGCGGCCATGGCCCGGGCCCGCGGCATTGCCGCTCGGGCCGTGACTATGGACCCGGAGGCCGCCGTCCGCCGTGACCGGCGGCTGGACCGGCTGCTGACCAGCCGGGGTACTGGCATCCCGGTAATGCTTCTGCTGCTGGCGGGTATATTATGGCTGACTATGGTGGGGGCGAACGTGCCGTCGGAGCTGCTCAGCGGTCTGCTCATGGGCTGGCAGGAGCCGCTGCGGACTGCCGTGGGGGCTCTGGGTGCGCCCTGGTGGCTGGAGGGGGCGCTGGTGGACGGGATGTACCGGACGGTGGCCTGGGTGGTGTCCGTGATGCTGCCGCCCATGGCAATTTTCTTTCCGCTGTTCACCCTGCTGGAGGACGCGGGGTATCTGCCCCGGGTGGCCTTCAATTTGGATCACTTCTTTCAGAAGGCGGGAGCCCACGGGCGGCAAAGTCTGACCATGTGCCAGGGCCTGGGCTGCAACGCCTGCGGCGTTATGGGCTGCCGGATCATCCAGAGCCCCCGGGAGCGGCTGATTGCCATTCTGACCAATGCATTCATCCCCTGTAATGGCCGTCTTCCCACGCTGACGGCGCTGATTGCCATGTTTTTTGTCACGGGAACGGGGCTTTGGAGCAGTTTTGCCTCGGCGGCAATGCTGATGGGGACCATTGTGCTGGCGGTGGCCATGACGCTTTGGGCCAGCAAGCTCCTGTCAGTCACGGTTCTGCGGGGAGAACCTTCTGCCTTCTCCCTGGAGCTGCCCCCCTATCGGGCTCCTCAGGTGGGTCAGGTGTTGATCCGCTCTATTCTGGACCGGACGCTGTTTGTATTGGGGCGGGCGGTGGCGGTGGCGGCCCCGGCAGGGCTGCTGATTTGGACGGCCGCCAATGTCATTGTCGGCGGCGAGAGCATCCTGCTCCATCTGGCGGAGTTTTTACACCCCCTGGGTGCTCTGATGGGGCTGGACGGCATTATTCTGCTGGCCTTTTTCCTGGGATTTCCCGCCAATGAAATTGTTGTACCCTGTATGCTTATGGGGTATCTCTCCACGGGGGCGCTGACCGACTATGGAAGTCTCTCCCAGCTCCACGGGTTGTTGACTGCCCACGGGTGGACCGCCGCCACGGCGATATGCACCATTATTTTTACACTGTTCCATTTTCCATGTGGGACGACTTGCTTTACGATCTATAGGGAGACGAAGAGCGTGAGATGGACGGTGCTGGCAGCGGTGCTGCCCACGGCGGTGGGGATGGTCCTATGTATGGCAATCCATTTCATTGCCCGGCTGTTCTGATGGGGGATTTGGGGGATGCGGCGCTC
The DNA here is from genome assembly GCA_910584045.1 of uncultured Oscillospiraceae bacterium. Lineage (GTDB taxonomy): Bacteria > Bacillota > Clostridia > Oscillospirales > Oscillospiraceae > Pelethomonas. The sequence goes on from CAJTYO010000030.1 coordinate 19,325, forward strand.
AATGAGAAAAATACCGGCGTATTTTTCTCGTGTGCCGTCAAGAGAGTGGTAGGGACCCCGTCCAAAGGCGGGGTCCCTGCGCGCGTCAGCTCTCCATGTGCTTGCCTAAGAAGGCGGCAATGGTCTGCGCAAGTTTAAATTCCGTTTCACCGGTGATCTGCCCTTCGCCGTCCTCTACGAACAGGACCAGCCCCAGCACGTCTCCCTCGGAGATGATCGGCGCCGCCACGGCGGTGCGGTACTTGTCGCCGGACTCCGTAACGAACACGCTCCGCTCCTCACCGGCGTGCTGATAAATGCGCCGGTCCTCCATGATCTGCTCCAGCTGTGGACTAATACGTTTGCCCAGCAGCTCCCGCTTGCCGCCGCCGGCCACCGCGATGACAGAATCACGATCCGTCACAGCTGTGATTGTTCCGCAGCTTTTGGACAGTGTCTCGCAGAACTGCGCGGCAAAATCGTCCAGCCCGCCCATCAGAGAATACTTTTTGAAAATGACTTCTCCCTCCCGGCTAGTGTAAATCTCCAGGGGGTCGCCGTCACCGACAATATTGGAATAGAAAATCTTATCAGGATGCTGGCTAACGCGCCGGACAAGCTCCAGATGTTCGGGCAGTCCGCCTGAGCGGAGAATGCTGTCAATGTCCGCCTTCATCAAGATCTCCAGATGGTCCTCGTAAACCCTGATTTTCTGAATAATGAGCTGGAGGTCGTTGCGGTCCAGTTTTGGCTTGGTCAGGATATCGTCAAAGATCTCTATGGCGGTTTTGGCTGCGCGGTTGACCTGGATGATGGTGTTGCGCTTGTTCTCCGTCAGAGTAATTTGATTCTGAATCCCCTCCATACGGCGGAGCAGGTCGCTTTCCAGCTCGTCATAGGTGGCCTCCAGCGCTTCCTCCTGGTCCGGATGCCGCATAATGTCTCGGATGCGCTGGCGCTTGGTGGCTTTCAGCTCCTCCTGGAGACCGGTCAGGACACGCCCCAGATTTTCGGCGGATTTTTCCGTCTCCGATACGTCCTCTGTTTCTTTTTCCAGGTCGGCGTTGAGACGGTCCAGCATGGCGGCGGAATTTTCTTCCACCTTCCGGACGTAGATCTTTAAAAGCTCGTCCAGCCGGTCTGCCCGGATGTGATGGCTGGTGCAGCCCTTCAGCCCCCGACGATGGTATTCGCCGCAGCGGTAGGCCTCCGGTTTGCCCTTCCGGCTCATGGAGAACATGGGGCTGCCGCAGTCGCCGCATTCCAGAAAGCCGGAGTAGGTGTTGTCGTACTTCTTCTGCCCTCTGTAATTACCAGTGGAGCGAGCTTCCCGCAGAGCACGGGCGGCGGCAAAGGTGCGGTAGTTGATGATCTCCTGATGATGGCGCTCGATGACGATGTGTTCCAGCTCGTCCCGGCGGACGTCTTTTCCATTGATTTTTTTCCGAGTGTACTTCCCCTGACGAAGCGTACCGACATAGAAGTCGTTATCAAGAATCCCCTGTATTGTGACGATAGCCCAGGCGGGTTTGACTGTGCGGCGATACTCGTCCCCGGCGGCCAGCTTCCTCTCCTGCTCCGCCATGCGGGGGGTGGGGATACCCTCGTCAGTAAGCTGGTTGGCAATCTTTTTGTACCCCCAGCCGTCAATATAGAGCTGAAAAATGCGGCGAACGATATCTGCCTCTGTGGGAACGATCTCAAACGTTTGATTCTTGTTGACAATATAGCCGTAGGGTGCGGCGCAGATCCATTTGCCATCCTGCTGCCGTCTTTTGATGACGGATTTGACTTTCTTGCTTGTGTCGGTAACGGGCATTTCATTGATAAGAAATTGAAACTGAATTTTCAGCCAGTCGTCGTCGTTGGGGAAATCAATATTGTCGCCGATGGAGATGATCCGTACTCCGGCATCCCGTAGATCCTCCAATTCCACAAGGCCCCGGCTGTTCCGTCGGGAGAACCGGGAGAAGTCTTTGATAATAAGAATATTCTTCCGATGGGACATCAGCTCCCGCCGCATGGCCTGGTACCCCTCCCGCTGCTCAAAGGTGTAGCCGGAGCGGTCGCGGTCCTCGTAGAAGGTGAGGGTGCTGTTTGGGAATCTATGCACTACAAAGTCTTCAATGATGGCCTTTTGGTTCTCAATGGAGGTGTTATCCCGGTCTTGCTCCTCGTCCACCGAGATACGGCAGTATCCGGCAATGTCAAGATTTTCAATCATAATATATCTCCTGGTTTTTAATGCAGATAATATTGTACCACAGGTGGGACGGGAGCGCAATCGGAAAAATTCATGGGGTAGGGAAATGGTGTTGATTTACCGTTGAAGTGCAAACGGACGAAAAAATATTTTTATCACGGCGTATTCCATGGCGATCACGCAGAAGATCAGCATGATCGTGTCTGCTACAAAATCCCAAATAAAGATTTGCGTCAGCTCCGTTTCCCTGCGTTGACACGCAGGCGTAAATTGGTTAGAATGATTGGGATAAATTTTGAATCGGGAGCCGCCTATGACCTATGAAGAGTTCAAAAGTCAATACCCTGTCCGGCTGAACCGGCAGCAGGAGGAGGCCGTCCGTCAAACAGAAGGGCCCGTCCTGCTGCTGGCGGTGCCGGGGAGCGGCAAGACCACCGTGCTGGTCACCCGGCTGGGATACATGCTCCATTGCAAAGGCATCCGCCCGGAACAGATACTGACCGTGACCTACACCGTGGCGGCTACCAGGGATATGAAAGCCCGGTTTATCAGTTTCTTCGGGGAAGGCCACGCGGACAAACTGACCTTCCGCACTATCAACGGCCTGTGCGCTGTAGTGATCGGGCACTATGCCCGGCAGAAGGGAACGGAGGCGTTCGCCCTGCTGGACGATGAGCGGCAGATCAACAGCGTCATCCGCGACCTGCTGGCCCGCACCGGGACGGCGTTCCCCAGCGACCTTCAGGTGAAGGACGCCCGTACCCATATCACCTACTGCAAGAACATGATGCTGACCGAATCCGAGATCCACGCCCACAAGGTAGACGGGATGGATTTTCCACGGGTCTATTTCGAATATCAGGACTATCTTCTCCGCAGCAGGCGCATGGACTACGATGACCAGATGGTCTTCACATACCGCATCTTCCGGCAGCATCCGGATATCCTGGCATACTTCCAGCACCGGTGGCCCTACATCTGCGTGGACGAAGCCCAGGACACTTCGAAGATACAGCACGCCATCCTCCGGCAGCTGGCATCCGGCAGCGGCAATATCTTCATGGTAGGCGATGAGGACCAGAGCATCTACGGCTTCCGCGCCGCATGGCCCCAGGCTCTGCTGGAGTTTGAGCAGGTCTTTCCCGGTGCAAAGGTATTGAAGCTGGAGACCAACTACCGTTCCACCCGCGCCATCGTGGAGAAGGCGGATGCGTTTATCCGCCGCAACCAGAACCGCCGCCCGAAGAAAATGCGTACCGAGAACCAGCAGGGCAGTCCTACCCGCAGGATCATGCTGGAGGACTACAACCGTCAGTACAATTACCTGCTGAAAGTGGCGGAGAATTGCACCGAATCCACGGCGGTTCTCTACCGCAACAATGACAGCGCCCTGCCGCTCATCGACCTGCTGGAGCAGAAGGGGGTTCCTTATGCCTGCCGCCAGCGGGAGGGCTTTTTCTTTACCAGTCCTCTGGTGCGGGACATCACGGATATGCTGGAATTTGCTTTCGATGATGGCAACAAGGAGCTTTTTCTCCGCTTCTACTACAAATTGGATTTGAAGCTGAAAAAGGCCGTGATCTCGCAGCTGCTTTACGGGATGCCCAGGGACAGGAGCGTCTTTGAGGTCCTGCTGGAGAGCGGCGGGCTGGAGCCTTGGCAGATGGGGAAGGTGAAGGCCATGCAGACCCACTATTCCAAGCTGCCCTACCTGACCAGCTTCGCCGCCATCCAACGGCTGGTGCGCTATATGGGATATGGCGACTACCTCCAGGAGCAGCATGGAGACACGACCAAACTGGACATCCTTCTCTCTCTGGCGAATCAGACGCCCTCGGTGGGGCAGTTCCTCTTGCATTTGCAGGAGTTGAAGGAGCGCATTGAGACTCTGGAGCCCCGCCCGGACTGTCCCTTCGTGCTGTCCACCATCCATGCCAGCAAGGGGCTGGAGTATGACCATGTCATCCTGATCGACGCGGCGGACGGGCTGCTTCCCTCTGCGGACGAAGCCGAGGAACTGGAGGAGGAGCGGCGGCTTTTCTATGTGGGAGCCACCAGGGCGAGGAAGCAGCTGGAGTTTCTCTGCTATGAAAACAAATTCGGAGAACCGTCCGATGCATCATTCAGCTTCATCTCCCAGTTCTTAGGCGAGGAGCCAAAGAAAGAGCCGGAGGGCAAGACCAAGCCCGCCAAGCCTTCCGGCCCTTCCAAGGAGCAGATCGCCGTCTGGATGAAGGACTATATCCCCGGTACGGAGGTCACCCACAAAATCTTTGGCCAGGGACTGCTGACCAGGCGGGAAGGGACCTTTGCAACCATATCCTTCATAGAAACCGGGATCAAGAAGGTAGACTTGGTCACTTGCCTGCGGCAGGAAAAAATATGGCTGACGCATTTTGTGTAGCGTCACATGGTCATCTCTACCCATCAGATCCCGATGGTGGTCCAGATGTGAGTGGGAGCGGTGAGGGTAAGGATGAGACAGGCAAAAAGGATCACCAAGCCGGTCCACTCGAACTGGCCATATTTTTTGTAATCAAAGTACGCAAGGGCCGATTCCCCGAAGAAAGCGATAGTCAAAACCATGTCCAGCGCGGGAAAAACCGCGTTATTGACGACCGTTTTGATCTGTCCGGCGGCGTCCTTCCAGGTACTCCCCGCCAAGGTTTTGGATCAAAAGCGGCTGTTTATTACATTTAAGAGCGGTGAACAGGCAAAAACTCAATTACTAGCAGGAGATGCGGTACAAAAATGAGAGGCAGCAGCAAAAATCGCTGCCTCTCATTTTTGTGCGTATAGTTCTGTCAACCCTCTGCCTGCGTCTTGGCGCAGTGCTTGACTGCAATAAGGACTTCAAGTAAAAACTGCTGTTCAGCCGCAGTGCAGCCAGACAGAAGCTCCACCAATTCTGGCTGCCAGTTATTGCAGCGATCCAGTTGATCTTCGTAGAGCAGCTTATCCGCCGTACACGCCAGAGCCTCTGCAATGTTGACAACAGCTTGTAAGCTGGCCTGCTTGATCCCATTTTCGATGTGGCTGATGTAGGGAACAGAAAGGTTTGCGTGCTCCGCCAGAGCCGCCTGCGTTAATTTTCGCGCTTTACGTATAACCCGTATTCTTTGCCCGATCCGCTTATAATTCAGTATCATTTCTTCACCTCGCTTTCGTTTGGATCAGGACAAAATTTTACCAAATCGCAAACCAAGGTGAAGAAGCGTGTAAACATGAGAAATTCTGCCGTACCAATAACCACAGGGATACCCGTGTCCCTGTGGTTATTTCCATTTGGCTGAAAAGTATCTTATACTGAAAGAAAAAATCGGGAGGTGACCGGAAGTGAACAAAGATGAACGCAGGCAGGAGAGTATTCAACAACAAAAGGACCGGATCCGCCGTCGGTATCAGGGAATCGCCCCGGAAAAAGTCCGTGTCATTCCGGTGACAGTAACGCAGCCGGACTTTGACGATGACAGTGCTCCTAAGCGTGTGGCGGTCTACGCGCGCGTCTCCACGGGGGATCCCCGGCAGACCTCCTCATATGAACTGCAAAAGAACTACTACGAAAGTCAGGTGCAGAAGCATCCCAACTGGACGCTTGTGTCGATCTATGCCGATGATAGTGATATAGTTGAACCAAGTCAGGAAGAGCTTGCGGGGCAAGCCTTTTCTGGTTTGGTCCAACTATTTGCTTTCTATAGGCAATAATGGAAAGGATGTGGAACATGGGAATCGTTCTAAGTTGCTGCAATTTTAAGGGTGGCGTAGGAAAGACTACGACAATTCAAAATCTTGGCGCGGCTCTGTGTGCGGCTGGAAAAAAAGTAGCTCTAATTGATAATGATCCGCAGGGGAATCTTACTGCCGCATTAGGCTATACGCCAGCGGAGCAAAAGTACACATTGACAAATCTTCTCCTCTCCGCAATCGACTACCCAGAGGATATTGATATTCATTTGACCCGGACAATCGTTCACACTGAATCCAGCCTGGACCTTATTCCGGCCAACCACCGGCTCGCAGACGCAGCGGCGCGGCTTCAGGTGATGCAGCTGTCGCAGTACAATGCGGTGGGTGACGCAGGACGGGCATGTGAGATGATTATGTCAAACCTGCTGGTCAGGCTAAAATCCAGCTATGATTTTGTTCTTATCGACTGTGGACTGAAACACGAGCTACTCACAGTAAATGCCCTGGCGGCGTCGGACTACGCAATTATTCCAGTTCAAGCACATTTCCTGGCAAGCGAAGGGATCCCGGACGTTCTGGATATGGTGCGATCTGTGCAGGCCCGGTTCAATCCGAAACTGAAAATTGCCGGCATTCTGCTGACCATGTATCAATCCCGGCCTCAGCTCTGTCAGAGTGTGCGTGAAAGTGTCGGCGAGATTTATGGGGGGAACTTCCATGTCTTTGACCGGCCTATTGAGTATTCCATCAAGGTGGCGGAATGCCCCGCTGTCGGAAAGAGTATCTTTGAACATGCCCCCAGGAACGTGGCGGCGGAATCCTACCGCAGTCTGGCGGAGGAGGTGCTGCGTCTTGGGTAAAGGCGGCATGAGTGACCTGCTGAAAAGGCGAATGACGGCATCCCAACAGGCGTCCGAGTTAAAGGCCAGCGATGAAGCGTATCAAAAGATATTCCGAGAGCTTCCTCCACCTGCCCCTGCCGCAATTTGTGATCTCCCACTGGACAAGCTGATCCCCTTCTTTACAGCGGACATTGGATTCAAGCCCTACCCACCATCCAAATTAAAAGCATTCGCGGAACAACTTAGCGAGGAGGGGCTAATGGTTCGGATCATCGTTCGGCCTATGGGGGACGGCAGCTTTGAAATCCTAGCGGGTCACAACAGGGCCAACGCGGCTAAACTGGCGGGATGGACAAAGATCCCGGCGGAAGTAGTGGATGCGGATGATGCACGAGCTATCGTGATCGCCACCTCGACCAATCTGATCCAGCGGCAGGAACTGAGTGTCATTGAGCGCGGTAAAGCGTACAGCGCATTGCTTGGGGCAAAGAGCCGTCAGGGGATGCGGACAGATCTGATTCGGACAACTTCAGGCGAGAATCAACTGAAGTCTGGACCGGAAAACGGAACTTTAGGCGAATATCAACCGAAGTATTCGGCGCGGGCCCTGGTGGCGGAGTTCTTCGGCGTCACCGAATATGAAGTCCGCAAGGCGGTCAAGCTGACACGGCTTATCCCGGAACTGTGCAATATCATAGAGAATACGCCCAAACAGCTGAACCTGGCCTGCGCCGATCTCATTGCCGATTATGACGTGGACTCCCAGCAGGCGTTTGTGGAAATATGCAGTATTGAGGGCTATCAGATTAATAAGGCTGCCATGCAGCACATCACTCGTCAATGTCCGCCCCCGGTCGCAGACCGGCAGGCTGTTTTCCAAGCTTGGCGGGAAGCCAGGGACACAGCCTATAAGCGGCTCGCAGCTCCTCCCAGGAAAATCTCTTTTAATCGTAAAATGTTTGCGCCGTATCTGGAAATGGTGGGCAGCGATAAGGAGCTGGAGAAGCTGTTTCTGGAGTTTTTGCGGGAACGGGTGAAATGAGCAATAAAGGGGCTGCAAATCGCAGCCCCTTCTTGTTAGGAAAATAGCAAAAGGAACACTTGGCAGGCGTGCCATTCTCCTGCATCTCTCGGGTTTCCCCTGTCAGTACCAGCGGCGTGTGGTTGACACGAAAGTTTACCACCACAAGTGTTCCCTTGCTATTCTAATCTTATTTTAGCAGAACTATTCCGATCTGTAAAGCACCTTTTTATTTCGCAGATACTTTCCCCACTTCCTCTGATCTATTTTCAGAAATGTGATGATCGAATTTTGATATTCCGTAGGGTCAAAGGAAGTCCTCAACCGTAATATCAACTGAAAATTACTTCTTTCCACCGCTATGCGTTTCATAACAAACGCGGTATTCGGTTTATTGGCTTCCAGTATGAAATCTGGATTTCTCAGAATTTCCGGAATATAGCGAGAAAAACGCTCATAGTCCCCGGGATGCCGCTGCATAATATGCTGAATCTGCCGGTCCGTAATGATCACATCATCCGTGGCAATATCCTCTGTTACGCAACTATACAGTTTTCGATCCAGCTTTCCAATGTATGGCACACTCAAGCCCTCAATTCCGACATTTTCTACCAAAAGTGTACCACCTGCGTTCCCTTACGTCAAGTGCGATCCCACCATAGCAAATCATCCACAGCTTGATGCAGCCCATAACTGGCTGCATCAAGCAATTTTTATACCCGGAAGGAGATGACCCCATGCAAGACCTATACCCACGCCCCCGCAGTCCCTTCGATGATTCTGCTCTGGAGCGTCTGCGCCGGATGGGACTGGCTGACGCGGACGGACGGGCCGCCCCAGATGTGATGATCATCTTTGCCCGCATTTTCGCCGGTCAATTCTATGACGATCTCTGCGACTACTACCAGGACTACGCGGACATCCGGGAGCTTCTGACCCAGATGCTCGACGCAGCGGAAACGGCGGAGCCGAAGCAGAGATTCCTGCTGGTCTGCCTGCAATATGATGGAATGTTCCGGGACCTGCCGGACCCCGTCTGGTGGGTCAGCGGGCAGCCGGAGTTTGCCGGGCTGTTCGCGGACGGATTCCTGGCCCATTTGAAAACACTGGATGAAAAATCAAAGGAGGATGCCACAAAATGAAAGATGTTTTCGTGTACCAGCCACCGGGCGGCCCTGCCCAGGTGGCTCTCTTTATAGCGGGCCTGGACACCAAGCTGCGTGAGAAACTGCTGCGGCAGATCATCCCCCTGCCCCGGATGCCGCCCTCCATCCTGCGGGAGCCCCACTATAAGCACTTCACGCTGGAGCGGTACCGCAGTCTCTATGAGGTCCGGGCGAAAAATGGCATTGCTGTCCGCATTATCTTTACGATCCTGCCGGAGGGAAGAGTCCTGCTGCTGTATGGCTTTTCAAAACGGCAGTCCAGAGACACCATGCGTGCTCTGGACCAATCCCTGCGAATACTAGCGGCGTTCCGAGAGCATCCGGAACACGCGGTAGAATACAAGATCAAGGAGGAACCATCATGAAACCCATCCACATCGCACTCACCCTGGCGGCCGCGCTGGCTCTGGCCGGCGCGGGATTCTTATGGAGGAGGAAACTGAAGCTGTGAAAAAGTGCATCCTGTCCCTGCTGCTGGCGTTGGCCCTCTCGGCCAGCGCCTTTGCTATGGAGATCCCCACGAATACCGTGGTGCAGAATCTCAACGGCAGCCAGCAGCTCATCAAGACCTACACGCTATCCCCGGACGCAGACCCGCAGAAGCTTATCGAGGAGCCCTTCGAGCTGGAGGGCTACGCCTATGCCTTCGCGGACATCGTGAAAACGGAGAACCATGTGGCGGATACGGACCGCCACACAGAAACGGTGACCCTGGAGACCAGCACCAACGAACTGGCCGACATACTGGAACAGCTGCTTCCTGTTATGGAGTACGACGACGGGCTCTACAGCGGCACACTGTCCCTGGATCACACCAGCATCCGCACTGAGGCATCCGGCTACACCACCAAGAGCCGAAAGATCTCCACTACCAAAACCATCGGTCCGGTAGACCGGAACGATATGTCCTATGTCCCTGCCACCATGGTCAAGGACGGCGTAACGCTGAGCCTATCCGGCGTGGACTGGCAGATCATTGGCACAGACGTGGTGGGCGATTCCATGGCTCCCACCACCTATCAGGCGGTGGCCAGTTATTCCGGCAAAACCTATTATCAGGCTGCCACTGGGTATGTCACCACGGCAAGCTATGTGGGCGACATCACCCGTGACGGTGTGGAGAGCGTCACCTATCAGGTGACCTATCTGGGAAAGCCGGTCACAGAGGAAGAGCAGGCCGACACCGCTGACAGTTTGGATGATCCCGCCGGTGCGGACCGTGTGCATTCGGCAAAGGCGGCCGCAGCGGAGGCTTTGCCGTATATCACCGGCGGCCTCGCTGTGCTGGCTATCGTTGTGCTGGCTGTCCTGCTGCTGCGCTCCCGCAGGGAGGTCCGGCTGCTCCAGGAGCCGGAGGATGAAGCAAATCAGGAAACGGAGGAACATGAGTAATGACAATGAAAAACCGAGTTTGCAGCGCCATTATGGCGCTGTTCATCTTTTACGCCATGGCGGCCAACGCTATGGCGGCAGACTATTCCTTTACCACAGATGCCCCCCAGGACTACTACGGGGACACCTCCTACGAGGACATCTACGGCTCCCAGTATAACTACGGCGGTCCGAACGTGGTGGACTTCCAGATCCCGGAGCTGGAGTACGGCATCCTCAGCACTACCCAGACGGGTGTTATGGAACCGTCCATCCTGCGGGGCCTCCAGCCCAGCGTGGCAACTATGGAGGGTGCGGGCGGCTACGGCGTCAGCGCGGACGGTATGACCGAGATCTACGGCGGCCTGTATACCGCTTCCATGGCCAGCACGTCCCAGCAGGCAGCGATCACCAGCGTGGATGGTCTGGAACGTGAGGACGGCAGCATCGGCACACTGGAGATACCTTCCTTGGGCATCTCCATGAAGGTTTGGGAGGGCGAAACCTCCGCAAGTATGAAAAAGGGCTTGGGGCACTACAGCTCCACGTCGGCCTGGGATGGAAACATAGGGGTTTGTGGACACAATCGCGGAAGCAAGTACGTGATTAGCTCCATCAAGGATCTGCAGCAGGGTGACACCATCACTTATACCACGAAACTGGGGACCCGCACCTACCAGGTGGCCACTGTGGAGACTATCGACAACAACGACTGGAGCTATTTGCAGGCCACGATGGACAACCGTCTCACCATCACGACCTGTCTGGCAGATCACCCGGAGAGCCGGATCTGCGTTCAGGCAGTCGAGGTTTTGGGATAAGAAATTTTTGTGAACACAGATCCGAAAGTAAGGTGTTTTTTAGCGGAATATGGGAATTCAAGAACAAATGGAGGTGAAACTGTTTTGTCGGCGTAGGGAAATAAAATAAACCTTTGACAAAGTCAGGCTTCTGTATTATGGTGGATTCAAGAAAACTTTTTGCAGAAAGGCCGGCATTGAGCAAAGCGTTTATCTGACATTCCTATCCGGCGGCTGGGGTATCGCGCGGCCCCTCTAGAACCAGGTGGAACGAGCTGAAATGCCAGCGGTGTGGTTTTCTTCTGTGCAGTCTGCAAAAGGTTCAGGACAAGTGCATCGGAATAGAAATGGAGGAAATTATGAAGCGGATCAAAGAAACCGTCCTGATCGCGGCAGGCGTATTGGCGGGACTGCTTCTCAGCAGCCCGGCATCCAGCGCGATGGCCAGTCTCATGGCCGCACCCAGCAGCCAGACCTTTTACCTGGATGACCAGCGTATCAGCCTGGAAGCATACGAGATCAACGGCAGCAACTACGTGAAGCTCCGGGACATCGGACAAGCGGCGGATTTCAGCGTCACCTACGACGCCGCAGCCAACAGCGTCCGCATTGAACCGGACAAGCCCTACACAGAGGAGGTGAAAGCCCCCGCAGAATCCAAGACAGCCCCTGGCGCACTCAGCACCAATGCGGATGGATCTATCAATGTCCCGCAGGATGGCAGCCGGTACGTCCCGCAGGAAGGAGATGTCATTCGTTGCGATGACGGGACCAATTACACCATCACGGACGTGAGCCGGTACGACAAGAACTACTTCGCGGACGGCCCTGTCGGCCCCCTGCCGGAACCCACCTGTGACTGGAGCCAGTTCGACCAGCCGGAGCTGCCGAAAGGGGAAGTCAGGCGGTTTAACGATCCAGACGGCGATTACATCTTCATCCGCAACCTGTACGAGACGCGCCGGATGCTCTACAGCCTCTACAACGCCATGGGCGAGGATGAGTGGATCATGCAGAGCGGCAGCCCGAGGATGCGGGGGGATGGAACGCCCTGGGTACACATCCACCTGACGCTCCCGGAGGATAAGATCGGCGCTCCCTTCTGGCCCTGGCGGGAGGAGGCCGTCCCCGAGATGCTGCACTCCTGCCCCGGCGGAGACTACTATCTGACAGTCTGGGATGTATGTAAGAACGGTAAATTTATCAGAACAGAATACAACCTGCGCTGACGGTCAGCGCACGACACTGGGCGGTGTGCCAGCAGGCACACCGCCCCTCCTATTGGCTGAAAGCGTATGTCCTGTGCGGGATATACGCTTTCCTTCTACAAAAAATCGAGGAGGAAATTCAATGAAGCGAAGAATCCTGGCCCTGCTCCTGACACTGCTGACAGTGTTGGGAATGTTCCCGGCCACCGCCCTGGCGGCTTCCAGTGAGGAGGCGGCCCTGGGCGAGATCGACATCTATTCGGATGGTACAGAGTTGGATTATCTGTCCATCAACGGCGCTGCCCGCTCCCAGAAATATACCTACTACAATTTCAAAGCGGAGGACGGCACAACCAGCGAGATACCCTGCTATTGTATCAACCCGAACACGGCGGGTGTCCCGCAGACAGTCCCTGCCGGCACCGGCGTTGAGTATCTGGCCAACCAGAAATGTACGGATACCAAGGTGCTGGGCATCGTGGCCTCCGGCTATCCCCATGTGGCGTTGGATAAGCTGGGGCTGAACAGCAAGTACGAAGCCTACTACGCCACCAAGATGGCGCTGTGGTGCCACCTGCTGTCCAACTGGAGCGTCT
>CAJTYO010000031.1 GCA_910584045.1 uncultured Oscillospiraceae bacterium
AGGCTGGTTGTCCCGCCCGTTTCTGCAAAAACTTATAAGACGCTATATCTTACGATAAAGATTGCATCGAAGATCTTCGCTTCTACCCAACTGTGGCCGGTCAGGATGTTCTCAGCCGCGCCCAGACCGTAAAGGGCGGCAAGGCTGAGCTGCTCTACACTTACATCGATGTGGAGCCTGTGGTCTTCAATCGGGGGTTTTATACGGTGGATATGCGCTTTTTCTACCGCGTGACCCTCAACGCCTACTGCTCCTGCCCCCGTCCGATTGAAGTGGAGGGCCTTTGTGTCTTCGATAAACGGGTCATTCTATTTGGCAGCGAGGGGAACGCCAAGATTTTCTCCTCCGAGCTGCGTGTAGATGCGCTGGACCGCCAGTTGCTGGAGAGCAGCAATCTGCCTACCGCCGTCGTGGAAACTGTCGATCCCATCGTCCTGGACGCCAAACTGGTGGAGTGCTGTGAGAATCGTTGCTGCGACTGCGACATCTGTGAAATCCCGGCCTGCGTATGCCAGTGCTTCTGCTGTGAGCTGACCATGGGCGATGAGTACCGCCGGGCCTTTGTCACTTTGGGCCAGTTCTCCATCATCCGCCTGGAGCGGGATACGCAGTTGCTGATTCCGGTGTTCGATTATTGCATGCCTGATAAGGACTGCTCCTGCGGCAGTGGCTGTGCCAGTGAGGACCCCTGTGAACTGTTCCAGAATATCAGCTTCCCTGTGGATGAGTTCTTCCCGCCCAACAGCCTGACCAGCGCTTGCGATTACGAGGGTGCAAAGCAGTGCTGTGGCTGCTGCCGGTAATCCGGTTGCTCGGTCTCTAAGAAAGTGGACCCCTGCGGAGAAAACCGCAGGGGTCCATTCCGTTTATCTTATTTTCTGGTTATCACAAGAGCACAATGAAAGCTGGACCAGTCCAATCGTTGGCCGCAGCGGTCACAAAAGTTTTGATACTCCCGTTCCATCGTCAGACCGCATCGCGGACAGATGGGGTAAACGTCTCCCGCCCGGAACGTCAGCACCTCTCTTACGGACATAGGTCGGCGGAATCGAGCCAGACTGGCAAATCGTGTCGCAGCGCCTATGGCTTTTTTTCCTCTTCGTTCCAAAGCTTCACCATTTCCATGAACAGCTCGGCAAGACGGAGCTTTTTGGCATCATTTAACACTGCTATTTCCTGAATAGCCTCAAGAAGTCGAAGGATGATTTCCGGTCTATTCCCATCGACCTTTCCCGTCAGGAGGACCGATGGATCGACATTTAGCTTTTGTCCCAAATGTTCGATAGTTGCGATCCGGGGATTTCCATCAGCATTGAGATAATCCTGCAGCATAGAACGGGATATTTCCAGCTCCTCCGAAAATTCCGTCAAGGATTTGTTCTGCCTCTCCATCATCAGGCGAATAATTGCGGCCAAATGTTCCTGCATACTCACAGCGCCCCCTCCTTTCGACAAAATTATACAGGATTCGACCGCTCAGGTAAATGCCGTTTCACTGGCATATCATACCGTTATACCGGCATAGCAAAGGGCCATATGTAAAAAGAAATAAAAAATCGACTGTGGACATTTTATTGATGGTAGAGTATACTGAGGCCAACACAGCAATACGTCCATACCATTTGAAGTTTGGAATGGACGGGGCTTCCATGCTGTGAGAAAATGGAAATCCATTTCAGCTTTTATCACAGCTGGAACCGATAGAGTGGAGAGTAGGAGTAATGCGGGAACTTACCATCAGAAAGAACGACGCCGGTCAGCGGCTAGACCGGTTTTTGTCCAAGGCCATGCCGCTGCTTCCTTTGGCGTTGCTGCAAAAGTATATTCGAATCAAACGGGTGAAGTGCAACAACGCCCGCTGCCAGCGGGACCAGCGTCTAAAGGAGGGGGATGTGCTCCAGCTTTATATCAACGACGAATTTTTTGAACAACCCCGGGAGGATAACCTGTTTTTGACCCTTTTTCAGCCTAAATTGGATGTGCTATACGAGGACGGGCACATCCTGCTGGTCAACAAGCGTCCCGGTATAGTGGTCCACGCCGATGAGACAGAGAAGGTGAACACGCTCATCAACCATATTCAGGCATATCTCTATCAAAAAAGGGAGTGGAATCCCAAATGGGAAAACTCCTTTACCCCGGCATTATGCAACCGCATTGACCGTAATACCGGAGGCATCGTCATAGCAGCAAAGGATGCCGAAACGCTGCGGATTGTCACTGCAAAAATCCGGGACAGGGAGATCACAAAAAAATATCTCTGCATCACCCTAGGGCGGATGGACCCGCCTCAGGGAAAGCTGGAATGCTTCCTGTTGAAGGATGAGGGAAAGAAGCAGGTCTCCGTCTTCCGCCACCCCGTCCCTGGAGGAAAGTCCTCCGCGACGCTATACCGAACATTGGAAAGCAGGGGAGAGCTGAGCCTGACCGAGGCAGAACTGCTGACAGGACGTACACACCAGATTCGTGCATCCTTTGCCGATGCCGGCCATCCCCTGCTGGGTGACGGAAAGTATGGCAGGGGCAATGTGAACCGCCGGTATGGAGAGACACGCCAGGCGCTGTACAGTTATTATGTTCGCTTTGATTTCCCGACGGATGCCGGGTGTCTGGAATATATGCGGGGCAGAGTGTTTCAAGTGGAGTGCGTGCCGTTTGTGGAGAAGTATTTTTCAAAATGACAGCAAAAATCCCGGTGCGGCGACATTGCCACACCGGGACTTCTATCAGTATGTCTTATTACTTCAAAAGCTGAATACCGCCCACCAGGGGAACAGGATTCTCCTTGCCCTGAATGGCACTGACCAGGCCAATGATCCAACAGATAAACAGGAAAATCTCACCCACAATGAATACAAGCCAGCCAAGGATGGGAATGATGGCCACAAAGCTCAGCACAATGCTGGACAACACCAGCACCAGCGCTTGATTCAGGTGGAATCGGGCGCCATACCGGTCGCCGATCACCAACGCAATGACTAGACCAACCCAAGTCAGGTACGCAACGACGTCTGTTGTTCTCTTGTCCATAGAAAAACCTCCTCAAACACTTTGGCGGAAAATGCCGCCGTATGTCAATTATATCATTGGATTGGCGAATTGGCAATGAGGAATTTTTCAGATAGGTTTTTGGTTAACCCAGGTTTAACAGCTATTTTGCGTACTGAGCAAAATAGCGGAACGTCATGGGCCAAAGGCACCCTGCCGCAAGGACCATCAGGAAATAGCGGACTGCATGAGCGGCTTCATGGCCGCCAAAGAGGGCCAGGAGGGGGGACTTCAAGATGCTTTTGACAAGAAGGACCAAAGCAAGGCCGCCCGCCAACTTGACAGCCTGCCCCCACCACGGTGCGCGGTTGGGGAAATGGAGCATTTTTTCATCCACTGCACTGACAACCAGCATACCGCCTACAGCACCGGACATAGAGTAAGCGTTTTTTACAGCCGAAGCAAAATTTGGCCCATCCATCCCGGCAGGGAATGTGTAAAACTCCATAAAAGCCACAAATGCCAGACTGAATGCCAGCATTGTTCCCAGGATAGCGTAAAGACGCTCAGGGAACCACAATGTACTTTCAATGAGCGGATACAGAATGAACACCAGCAGAGCAGCCAGCAGGAAGGACACACCCACATCCGCCGGTGTATGTACCCCCAGATACAGCCTGGATATGGATACTAGCAGCAGGACCACGATACAGGCGATCCGCAGCCACAGCCGCCCGGTAAGCCGCGCCATACCACCGAAAAAACCGACGGCAGTCTGTGTGTGGCCGCTGGGGAAACTGTAGCCCGTAGCCTCCGCCTTGGCGGCCGATACAATGGTGAAATTGGGGTCCCTCACCCAAGGACGGGGCACCCGACAGACGATCTTCAGCCACTGATTAATAAGGGTTCCAACAAAGCCCACGCTCAGCAAATAGTAGCCCCTCCGCTTATCTACGCACCAGAACACAAACAGCGCGCCCACCATGAAAAAGGTTTCTTCCCCCAGGTGAGTCACCAGGGACATAAAAGCGTCCAGAACCGGGTGACGAATGGATTCGAACCAGTATAACATCTCCATATGCCGCTCCTCCTTGGCGTATATTTCCAAATTCCAATTTCTATTATAATACGGCGGCGGGGGAGAAGCAAGAGGAAAAGGAGAGCCGGGCGGCCCTCCCTCATTATTTGTCCGTTTCTTCCTTCTCTTTCCGATACTGTCCAATCATGCCGTCATACTTCCTTCCGGTGATGCGGAAATAGATGTCGAAGCCGATGGTCATTGCAATGAAAATCAGGAAAAACATCCCGATGAACATGGCCCACGCACCCGCCCTCTCCATAGGGAACCACTCCGCTTTCCAGGCTGCCAGCATCAGCATGGGTAGAAACAGTGTAATAAAGAGCAGGCTCCGCCAGGTATATCGCAGCTTTTTGAATATCCAGTCGGAAAAACATATCCCCTGGATCAGGGTGCCCGCAACACTTACAGCAAACAGGGTCCACAACATCAGAAGGGAGATTTGCTGATTATCGAATACCGTGGAAAAAAACAGGTAGATGAACATCGTACCGGTGTATAAGAAGCACGTTGATGCCTTCCACTCCATAACACCATGTAAGAACCTTCTCATTTCAAAAAACTCCTTTCCAGCTCCCGTAGCTTCTCCTTCATCTCGCCGGCATACTGGCGGGACACGTACACCTGCTCACCGTTGTCCATGGTCACCAGCAGCCTGCCACCCAGTTCAGGACAAATGGATTTGATCTTCCGGAAGTTGACGATGGCAGACCGCCCCACCCGGAGAAAGTCCAGCTCGCGTAGTCCGTCCTCCAGCTCATACAGACGCAAAGCTGATTCATAGACTGCGTTCCCAGTATAGAGAAAGGTCCTCTTGTCCGCTGTGTCAATATAGAGAATATCTCTTACATCCAGCAGATGCTGCTCCCCATTGAGGATGCCCACCAGTTTTCTCTGATGGATGCGCAGCATGGCCACCAGCCGCAGGATATCCTCATCCGTATGGGGACAGTTGATGATGACCTCCGTTTCTGGAAAAGCTGGATCCTGGTTCATGGTGATTTTCATGGCGTTCCCTCCTTTCGGGATCATTTTAACAGATATAAGGAGGATGGCAAGGGATTTCTCCTCAGCGGCTGTTTTTATGTGCTAAAATGCGTTTGAAGTAGAATGAACGTGCAGGCATAGAAAAGAGCCTCTGCGGATAACAACCGCAGAGGCTCTTTTTCAGTCAACAATATCAACGGAGACCTTCTGACCTGCGCGTTGGGCACAGGCGCGTACTAATGTACGGATCTCTTTGGCAATACGACCCTGACGGCCAATCACCTTGCCCATATCGTCGGGGGCGACGCGCAGCTCTAATGTCATCTCCTGATCGCCTTCCACCTCGGTTACAGATACGGCGTCAGGGTTTTCCACCAAGTTTCTGGCGATATAGAGCAGCAGCTCCTTCAAGCTGTGGGCCGCTTCCATTAGAGCACATCAACTTTCTTGAGCAGAGCACGGACCGTGTCAGTAGGCTGTGCGCCAGTCTTGATCCACTCCTTGGCGCGGTCTGCGTCAATCTTGATCTCGGCAGGGGAGACGCAGGGATTGTAGGTACCGATCTCCTCTATAAAGCGGCCATCGCGGGGATAGCGGCTATCAGCGACGACGACGCGGTAGAAGGGAGCCTTTTTTGCGCCCATACGGCGCAGTCTGATTTTGACCATGATGTGTTTCCTCCAATTAGTAGATTATATTTGTACTTGTATAATAAATGCCGGGGCATTTACGACAAAAAGGAAGCGGTTACTTCAGTCGCTTTTTCCGACCAAAGCCGTGCATTTTGCTGGTGCCCGTGACTTTGCCCAGATTGGGCATTCTGCCAAGACCCAGCGGCATTTTCCCTTTGGACAGAGATTTGGTCAGCTGCAACATCATTTCATACTGCTTGAGCAAACGGTTGACATCGGCCACTTCCTGACCGCAGCCTGCAGCGATGCGGCGCTTACGGCTGGCATCCAGAAGAGAGGGGTTGTTGCGTTCCTTAGGGGTCATGGAGAGGATGACGGCCTCCTGACGGTTGAGCATTTTGTCGTCGATCTGTGCGCCAGCCATCTGCTTTCCCAGCTGTCCGGGGAACATGGCGGCCATCTGACTTAAGTCGCCCATTTTTCGCAGCTGACGCATCTGCTCCATGTAATCGGTAAGAGTGAAGCGGTTTTTCCGAAGCTTCTCTTCCAACTCCGCAGCTTTTTTTTCGTCCAGGTTCTGCTCCGCCTTCTCGATCAGGGAGAGCATATCGCCCATACCCAAAATGCGGGAGGCCATGCGGTCCGGGTGGAACAGCTCAATCATATCCAGCTTTTCGCCGGTACCAACAAACTTGATGGGCTTACCGGTAGCTGCCCGGATAGAGAGGGCTGCGCCGCCTCTGGCATCGCCGTCCATCTTGGTCAGCAACACACCGTCGATGCCCAGGGCATCATTGAAAGCTGTGGCGGCGCTGACGGCATCCTGACCGGTCATTGCGTCTACCACCAGCAGAATCTCGTTGGGCTCCACAGCGCTCTTGATCTTCTTCAGCTCCTCCATGAGCTGTTCATCAATGTGTAGCCGTCCAGCGGTATCAAGCAATACGGTATCAAACCCATTATCCCGGGCGTGGCGGACCGCGTGCTGTGCGATCTGCACCGGGTTGACCTGTCCAAGGGCAAACACAGGGATATCCAGCTGCTCGCCGACTACCTGTAGCTGGGTGATAGCGGCAGGGCGGTACACGTCACAGGCCACCAGCAGGGGGCGCTTGCCCATATTCTGCTTCAAGTAGCCCGCCAGCTTGGCGCCATTAGTGGTCTTACCGGCACCCTGCAGACCCACCATCATAATGACTGTGGGCGACTTGGACGCCATAGAAATTTTTTCACTGCCGCCGCCCATCAGGGCGGTCAGCTCCTCATTAACAATTTTGATGATCTGCTGGGCGGGAGTCAGACTTTCCAGTACCTCCGCGCCCACAGCTCGATCGGTGACCTTGGCTACAAAGTCCTTGACAACACCGTAGCTTACGTCGGCATCCAGAAGGGCTAGGCGGACCTCCTTCATAGCCTCCCTCACGTCGGCCTCGGTGACCCGTCCCTTGCCCCGCAAACGCCGGAACGCCGCGTTCAATTTTTCGGAAAGACCTTCAAATGCCATGGGCTTGTCACTCCTTATTCCTTCAATGCCCGGGCGGCCCGGGTAATGGCATCGGTCAGCTCGTCGATCCTGGGGTCCTCGTACTGCCGGTAGTTGAGTTTCCGCAGCTCCTCGACGGACTCCTGAATGGCCGAGATATGATCCTGCATCTGGAGGAAGCGGCGTATGAGCCCGGTTTTATCCTCTACCTCCTGCATAGCGCCCTCGGCCCGGACAATCACATCCCGGACGCCCTGCCGGCTGATGCCGCTGTTTTCTGCTATCTCGGAGAGGCTGAGATCTTCGTTGTAATATAGATCAAAGAATTCTCTCTGCCTCTCCGTCAGGAGTTCACCGTAAAAATCGAACAGCATTGTCATGCGGTAGGTCTGATTTTTCACGGCGCTCCCTCCTTTGTGTAAAGCTCTGTAGCTTTACATACTTGCCCATCATACCCCACTTTCCCTCAAAAGTCAAGGGGGAATGAAAAAAACTTTTTTCGCTCCGCTGTTCACTGCCTTGACAAAGCCGGTGCATATTCTTCTTGTAAAATCGTCCAAAATTTTCACGCTTCTTTTGTTGACGGTTGCCAATAGCTGGTATATAATATAGTGACTTTTTGTATCGAGATAGGGAGGGACAGACCATGTGGATCGCAGACGGCTGGAGGGACTATGAGCTGTTGGACTGCGGCGGAGGGGAGAAGCTGGAGCGCTGGGGGGACAAGCTTCTGGTACGCCCAGACCCCCAAGCCATCTGGAATACCCCACGGACCCACAGCGGCTGGCGGCGGCCCGACGGAAGGTATCTCCGCTCCAGCACAGGCGGCGGCAGCTGGGAAAAAGGACGGCTTCCTGGCCAGTGGCAGATCCGCTATAAAAACCTGACCTTTCAGATTAAGCCTATGAATTTCAAGCATACGGGCCTCTTTCCCGAGCAGGCAGTCAACTGGAATTTTGCTCAGGAATGTATCCGCGCCGCCGGACGGGAGGTAAATGTGCTGAATCTTTTCGCCTACACAGGGGCTGCCAGCGTGGCCTGCGCCGCCGCCGGAGCCAAGGTCTGCCATGTGGACGCAGCCAAGGGTATGGTTCAATGGGCCCGGGAGAACGCGAGGGCATCCGGATTGGAGGAGGCCCCCATCCGCTGGATCGTGGACGACTGCGCCAAATTTGTGGAGCGGGAGATCCGGCGGGGGCGGCGGTACGATGCCATTATCATGGACCCGCCTAGCTACGGAAGGGGACCCACTGGTGAGGTGTGGAAGCTGGAGGACAACCTGTACCCCTTCGTGGAGCTGTGCGCCGGGGCGCTGTCGGACGAACCCCTGTTCGTGATCATCAATTCCTACACCACAGGTCTGGCGCCCAGCGTGTTGACCTATATTCTGGAAACCGTCATTTCCCGGAAGTTCGGAGGCCGCACCGTCAGCGATGAAATTGGCCTGCTGGTGACCGAATCCGGCCTGGTCCTGCCCTGCGGGGCCACGGGACGGTGGACGGGGGACAGGTAGCATGCACGTCCTTTATTCTATATTTGTAGCGGACACTTTGCGCTACATCATTCGCATGTTTCCGGGCTTCCTCTTGGCCACGCTGATGTTCCTGGCCTCTCGTTCTCGGCGTATTCGGCGTCTGGCGGGGAAGGGGCTCTCCAGTTCCCGCCTGCGGGAGGCGGTGCTGCTCCTGTTCTGGATATTTTGCGGCGGTATGGCGGTGCTGACCCTGACGCCGGGATGGTTTAACTGGCTGCCGTTGTTCCAGGGACTGGTGCCGGACCACGCGCCCTTTTTCACACTGGGAAGCTGTAACCTGGCGCCGGGACGCTGCTTCGAGGGCGGTCCGTGGCAGAGCTACATGCTGCTGGGGAACATCATCATGTTTGTGCCCTTCGGCTTTTTTTCCGCCCTCCTGTGGCGGGGATACACCTGGAAGCGTGTGTTTTCCACTGGCCTCGGTATTACCGCCTTTATTGAGCGCTGGCAGCTGTGCGTGGGCCGCGCCTTCGATATTGATGACATCATACTGAACACCCTGGGCGTATTCTGCGGTTATCTGCTGTGGCGGGGATTGAGAAGGCTTGCGCCTCGATTTATGAGGAGATTTCATGTTATGGATATTTTGGAATTAGTCGAACCAACTATGGAATATAAGAACCAGGTCATGGATTTCAAGTCAGAGATGCTGGAGTACGGCAGCGACTTCGAAGGCTGTATGGGCCTCGGCAAGGTAGACACTTACGAGGAGTGGCTGGACTTCCGGGGCCGTGAGAAGCGCAAGGGCTGGACCTTTTCCTACACCTATCTGACTGTCCGGCAATCCGACGGCCGGGTGGTAGGCATCGTTAATTACCGCCCCAGCCCTCTGCCGGAATTCGTGTTCCAGTACGGCGGACACATCGGCTACAGCATACGCCCGTTAGAGCGGCGGAAGGGGTACGCCAAGGAGCAACTGCGTCTGACCCTGGAAAAATGTCGTGAAGCGGGAGAGAAAAAAGTTCTTTTGACCTGCGACCATCAGGGAAACCCTGGCTCGGAGAAAACCATCCTCGCCAACGGCGGCGTGCTGGAAAACAAGGTGGAGGATACGCCTGGCCTTGGAAACTCCGGCTGGATTTGCCGGTATTGGATTACATTATAAATGTCGAGGAACACTCATGACGGAAATTATTAAAACCAAAAGTCTAACCTTTTCCTATCCCCCCGATGAAGGCAAGGAGCCCATCCCTGCATTGAAGGAGATCGACTTGTCCGTTGAGCAGGGCAGTTTCGTAGTGGTCCTGGGCCACAATGGTTCTGGGAAATCCACGCTAGCCAAGCATATGAATGCGGTGCTGCTGCCGGGAGGCGGGAAGGTCTGGGTGTCCGGGATGGACACAACGGATGAAAATCTCCTTGTTGAGGTTCGACGTCAGGTGGGTATGGTGTTCCAGAACCCGGACAACCAGATTGTCGCCAATGTAGTGGAGGAGGACGTGGCTTTTGGCCCGGAAAATCTGGGCGTACCCACCGAGGAGATCCAGCGCCGGGTGGCTGTCGCCCTGAAGGCGGTGGGGATGGAGGAGTTTACGCTCCATGCGCCCCACCACCTGTCTGGCGGACAGAAGCAGCGCATTGCTATTGCCGGCGTCATCGCTATGGAGCCGGCCTGCATTGTACTGGATGAATCCACCGCCATGCTGGACCCTCTGGGCCGCCGGGATGTGCTGGATACGGTGCGGCATCTCAACCGTGAGAAGGGTATCACGATTCTTCTCATTACCCATCACATGGAGGAGGCCGCTACGGCAGACCGGGTGGTGGTGATGGACGATGGCCGGATTGTCATGGATGGTGCCCCAGGCGAAGTTCTGGTCCGTGTAGAGGAGCTGCGGAAAATCGGCCTGGCCGCCCCTCACACGGTGGAGCTGCTTTATGGCCTGCGGCAGGACGGTTTTGACGTGCCTCTGGACGCGCTGGATATCAGGACCTGCGCCGACGTCATCATGACCAGCCTGAATAAGTAAAAGCGAGGACGCAGCATTGAAACCTATCATTCGCGTAGAAAATTTGACCCACACCTACGGCGTGGGCACGCCTTTTTGCCGCAGCGCGGTAAAGGACGTGAATATGGAGATCCTAGAGGGGGAGTTCCTGGGCATTATCGGGCACACCGGTTCCGGGAAATCTACCCTGATCCAGCATCTCAATGGTTTGCTCAAACCCACTGCTGGACGCATCCTGCTGGAGGGCCGGGACATCTGGGCCGAGCCAAAAAAGATCAGGAATGTGCGCTTCCATGTGGGACTTGTGTTCCAATATCCGGAGTACCAGCTGTTTGAGGAGACAGTCTATAAGGACATTGCCTTTGGCCCGAGAAATATGGGACTGGACGAGGGGGAGGTCGACCGCCGGGTCCGGGCAGCTCTGGCCTTTTCCGGGCTGAAGGAGGACCTGCTGGACAAATCCCCCTTTGACCTCTCCGGCGGGCAGAAGCGGCGGGTGGCCATCGCCGGCGTCATTGCCATGGAGCCGGAGGTGTTGATCCTGGACGAGCCATCGGCGGGGCTGGACCCTGCGGGACGGCGCAGTATGCTGGAAAATATCCGGAATTATCACCAGGAAAGGGGCACAGCCGTGGTCATGGTCAGCCACAGCATGGACGAGGTGGCAGAGAATGTGGACCGTATTGTGGTGATGGCCAATGCCGGCGTAGTTATGTCCGGTGCGCCCCACGAGGTCTTCAGCCGGGCCCAGGAGCTCATTGACGTGGGTCTGAATGTGCCCCAGGTAACCCAGGTGGCTATGGAATTGAAGCGCCGGGGTCTCGGGATTGACCCCGCCGTGTATACGGTAGACGATCTGCGCGCCGCTCTATCCACGTTGAAAGGGGGGAGGGGCTGATGCTCAAGGACATCACTCTGGGCCAGTATTTCCCCGGCAATTCCCTGGCCCACCGCCTGGACCCTCGAACTAAGATCCTCCTGACGGTTCTTTATATTGTAATTTTGTTCTGCGCCAGATGGTTTGTGTCATATAGCCTGGTGATTCTGCTTCTGCTCATAGGTATCAAGGTGTCCGGCGTTGCTCCTAAGGCGCTGGTGCGAGGTTTGAAACCTATTGTATTCATCATCTGCTTTACGGCGGTTTTGAATCTCTTCTACACCCCAGGTGAGATCATCGCCTCCTTCTGGATTTTCAAGGTAACAAAGGAGGGAATCGTCACCGCCTTTTTCATGGTGCTGCGCATTACGATGCTGATTATGGGGACATTTTTGCTGACCTATACTACCAGCCCCATCTCCCTGACAGACGGTCTGGAGTCCCTGCTGGGACCTCTGAAACGAATTAAGGTTCCCGTCCATGAGCTGGCGATGATTATGTCCATCGCTCTGCGTATGATTCCAACGTTGATTGAAGAGACAGACAAAATTATGTCCGCCCAGAAGGCGCGCGGTGCTGATTTTGAGAGCGGAAGCCTTTTCCAGCGGGCAAGGGCGCTGGTTCCCATCCTGATCCCCCTGTTTATCTCAGCCTTCCGCCGCGCGGATGAACTGGCGGTGGCCATGGAATGCCGCTGTTACCGAGGGGGAGAAGGGAGAACCAAGCTGCACGTCCTGCACTATCAGCCCAGGGATTATCTGGTTCTTCTCACATATACGGTCCTGCTGGCAGGGGTACTGGTGCTGGCGAGGTTCGGACTGTGACGAAGACAGCTCTCCACAGAGAGGAGGAATTGTTCGTGCGAAACGTCGCATTTCGCCTTATGTACAACGGAACAAACTATCACGGCTGGCAGGTGCAGAAAACCGAAACGACGGTGGCGGAAACACTGGAAAACGCTCTGTCCGCCCTCTGTAAGGAGAGGATTAAGGTAACCGGCTGCGGCCGAACGGATGCCGGCGTACACGCCGAGCGCTATGTAGCCAACTTCCGCACCCATTCCACCATTCCCTGTGACCGGTTCCCACTGGCGGTCAACGTCAGGCTACCGGAGGACATCGTGGTCTGCAAAGCTTTCGATGTAGACGACGGCTTCAATGCCATCAGCGCCTGTTTGAAGAAAGAGTATACCTACAGAATTTATAACTCTAGGATCAGGAATCCTTTCTATGTACACCGCGCCTACTTTTACCCTAAACGACTGGATGAAGCCGTAATGGATCGGGCGGCGCGCTCCTTCGAAGGTACCCACGACTTTCGCGCTGTGCGTAGCGTTGGAACTGAGACCCGGACCACCGTGCGGACCATACACTACTGCCGGGTATTGCGGAATGGGCAGTTGCTGGAATTGAAGGTATGCGCCGATGGTTTCCTGTATAATATGGTACGAGCCATCACAGGCACAGTGCTGTATGCCGCCGAGGGGAAGTTGAGACCAGAGGATATTCCTGTGATCCTAGCCAGCGGAAACCGCACCCTTGCGGGTCCGACAGTTCCGCCGGGGGGACTGTATCTGACCAAATTGTGGTATGAAGATGAACGGCTCAATGACGAATAAGAATGAGGGTGCGCCTGCCGCCCGGGAGTCGCACCAGAAGGAGAAGCAGTTTCTTAACCGTGTACTTACGCTGGTGTTGGTTCTCTGTGTGGTACTGGCGGCTGTTGTGCTGACTACAATGGAGGACGGACGGCACTTTGCCTCTTTGCGCCGCTGGCTGATGTACGGCGAGAGCAGCGGCATTAAGGACATATATGCCTACGCCGCCGATCCGGCAAACCGCTACGGCAAACTTGGTTCCAACCTGCTGGTGGTCGAGCCGAACACGGCCCAGCTGATTTCCGATGAGGGGGTCGTGCTGTATGATGTGCCATTGCGGATGTCCCAGCCCCAGCTGTCCGTCGGCGGCAAGCTGGCCGCGGTATGCGATGTAGGGGGGGGGTATTGCAGATTCTGGATCAGGACGGCATACGGCGCACCATGCGAACGGAGAGCGGACTGTGTTATTTCTCTGCCAACTTGAACGGCGGAGACTATCTTGCGGTTACATCACAAAAGACGGGTTATAAGGCATCAGTTGCGGTATATGATCCAGAGGGGGAGCTGGTCTTTACCTTCGACTCCTACGACAACTACCTGAGCGACGCGAAGGTTACGGAGGACGGACGAAGCGTCATAATTGTCAGCTTGGAGTCACAGGAGGGAATTTTTGCCAGCAGACTGTTGGTTTACGATCTCAACAGCGATGAGGTGCGCAGCAGTGCCTCTATTCGGGACGGACTAGTGAAGGATTTTCATTGCAGTGGCAATAAGGTGCTCTCTCTTTGCGACAAGCGTTTTACCATTACAGACCTTGAGGGAGAAACATTGTTGGACCGCTCTTACGGCAATCTATATCTACACGACTATGCGCTGACCGGCAACGGTTTTGCCGCCCTGCTGCTGGGCCGGTATCAGGCGGGGAATATCTGTACGTTGACTACCTACGACCTGGGTGGGGAGGAGATCTCCTCTCTGCACCTGACAGAGGAGATTCTGGATATATCCGCTAGAGGAGACTACCTGGCGGTGCTCTATGGAGAGAGGCTGGTGGTTTACCGGCGGGACCTGACCGAATTTGCCTGTCTGGAGGACACGGACTATGCTGGCCAGCTCCTTGTGGAGGCGGACGGCTCGGTGTTGTTGATCTCCGGTTCCTCCGCCTGGCGTTTTCTGCCGTGAGTGGCTGGTATTTTCCAATAGAAAGGGGATAGCCTTTTTTGAGTATATCTGTTATGATTGACCTTACGGCCATTGGGGTATTGTTGCTGTTCGTTGTACTGGGATGGCGGAGAGGCCTGATTCGTACGTTGGCGGAGCTGCTGGTGGTCGTGCTGGCCCTTGTGCTCTCCGCCCAGTTTGCCAGATCTGCCGCACCGAGGGTCGTGGATACCATTCTGCGGCCTGTGGCCTATGAGGCGCTTGAGGCGCGGATTGAAGAGTTAGATATAGGCAACGCATCTTTTGAAGCCATTCAGGAGGAGGCGGGCCGGCTGGTTGAGGCCATTCCGAGTTCGTTTGTTCGAGAACAGGCTCTGCGTCTTCTGGAGGAGGAGCATATTGTCCTATCGTATAGTTATACCAAGACCGCGGTTCTGGAGCTGAGCCGGCAGGCGGTGGATATGGCGCTGGACGGAGTGGTTCAGGATGTGGTTCAGTCCGCTCTGTGCACAGTGTGTTTTCTAATTTTAACATTTTTGCTGCGTATAGTCGTTAGAGCGCTGCGTATTGTTGAAAAGCTGCCGGGGGTCAGGCAGCTGAATGAATTGGGCGGTGCACTGGTGGGCCTGGGGAAGGGCCTGATAGTGGTGGGTCTGGCCCTGTGGGTCCTTCGGCATACGAGTGTTCTTACCAGTGAAATGACGGCGGGCTCCGTACTGTTCGACCTTGCATCCCGATGGAGCGGCGGGCTAATCCGCTGAAAATATTCCCAAGTTTCGAAAATTTTCAAATTGTTCATCCTAACGGCGGGACAATTTGATATAAAGGATATAATACAACACGTATGCCCTCTTTCAGGAGTGGCTATGGAGGTAGAAATTATGCAACCGACCCTGTGTACAAGATGCAAGAAGCGGGTAGCCGTGGTCTTCATTTCCAAGATTGAAAAAGGCGAACCGGTCAACGAAGGACTGTGCTTGAAATGCGCCAAGGAGATCGGCTTGCCCCAAGTGGGCGAGATGATGCGGCGCATGGGCATTACCGATGAAGATCTTGACATGATCAATGACGAGATGATGAGTGCCTTCGGCGGCGCTGAATCGATGGAAGGTCTCATTCCCAAGGATGACGAGGAGGATGAGAGTGAGGACGGCAAGACTGCCACCTTCCCCTTCCTTAATCGTCTCTTTAACGGGAGCAGCGCCCCCTCTGAAGCGGCTGGTCCCTCCGGGGACGGCGGTAGGTCCCACGATGCCAAAGAGCGCAAGTCGGATAAAGCACCCAAGCGGAAATACTTGGACAGCTACTGCATCAACTTGACCGAACGTGCCCGTTCCGGCAAACTGGACCATCTGGTGGGCCGTGAGCAGGAGATCGAGCGTGTCATCCAGATATTGAACCGCCGCCAGAAGAATAATCCATGTCTCATCGGCGAACCCGGTGTCGGCAAGACCGCCATCGCCGAGGGCCTGGCCCAGCGCATCGCCAACAGGGAGGTCCCCTTCAAACTGCGGGACAAGGAGGTTTATCTGCTGGACCTGACCGCCCTTGTGGCGGGTACCCAGTTCCGCGGCCAGTTTGAGAGCCGGATGAAAGGCCTTATTGAGGAGATCCGCAAATGCGGCAACATCATTCTAGTCATCGACGAGGTTCATAATATTGTTGGAGCGGGAGATGCCGAGGGCAGCATGAATGCCGCCAACATCCTCAAGCCCGCTCTCTCCCGAGGGGAGATTCAGGTCATCGGCGCTACCACCTTCACAGAGTACCGTAAGCACATCGAAAAAGACACTGCTCTGGAGCGTCGGTTTCAGCCGGTGACGGTAAATGAACCCAACCTGGAGGAGACGATGCAGATCCTCCATGGCATTGCTCACTACTATGAGAGCTTCCATGGCGTCAAGATCCCCGAGGGAATTCTGCGTCAGGCGGTGCTGCTCTCCGAGCGGTACATCACCGATCGCTTCCTGCCCGACAAGGCTATTGATCTTATTGACGAGGCCTGTTCCGATATGAACCTCAAGGACGCTGGCATCAACCGCCGTCAGGAGATCAGTCGGGAACTGTCTGACTATGGCAAAGAGAGGGAACTGCTGGAGGCCGTAGAGGAGCCCAACTTTGAGCGCCTGGCCGAGATTAAGAGTAGGGAGATGCAGCTGCAGACAGAGCTGAACAGCTTGTCCGTCCAAGGGGAGCCACAGTTGACTATGGACAATCTGGCCCGGGTTATCGAGCTGTGGACTAAAATTCCTGCCAGCAAGATCCGTGAGGAGGAGTTCAAACGTTTGAGCGAGCTGGATCAGCGTCTCAAGCAGAAGGTGGTAGGACAGGATCAGGCTATCGACGTCGTGTCCGCAGCCATCCGCCGCAACCGGGTGGGCATCTCTCCCAAGCACAAGCCGGTGAGCTTCATCTTTGTCGGCAGCACTGGTGTGGGTAAGACGGAGCTGGTCAAACAGCTGGCGGAGGATTTATTCAATGCGCCGGAGAGTCTGATCCGGCTGGATATGTCGGAATTTATGGAGAAGCACTCCGTTTCTCGGATCATTGGCTCGCCCCCAGGCTATGTAGGTTATGACGAGGCGGGACAGCTGACGGAGAAAATCCGCCGCAAGCCTTACTCGGTGGTACTTTTCGATGAGATTGAGAAAGCCCACCCCGACGTGCTGAATGTCCTGTTGCAGATTCTGGATGACGGACAGATTACCGATGCCCATGGGCGGAAGGTTAATTTCGAAAACACGGTCATCGTCATGACCTCCAATGCGGGCAGCGATCGAAAAGAGGGGACAGTGGGCTTCAACAAGACCGTGGGTGAGCTGGATAAGGACCGCGCTATGAAGGCTCTCCAGCAGTTCCTCCGCCCGGAGTTTATCAACCGTGTGGATGAAATCGTTTGCTTCAACAAACTGACAGAGGAGGATTTCCTGCCTATTGCCCGCCTGATGCTGGATGAGCTGAAGGACAGTATGCGGGAGAAGGGACTGACTCTCTCTTATGATGACGCATTGGTAAAGTACTTGGTCAAAAAATCCTACTCCGCCGCCTATGGAGCGCGCAATCTGCGCCGTACGATCCAGCGGGAGGTGGAGGATCAGTTGGCACTAACCATTATCAATAGCTTTGACAACCCGGTCACACAGCTCTCCGTCACTGCTGAGGAGGAGAAAGTTGTTATCCACGGGTTGTGACCTGGAGGGCCTCATAGATGAAGAGAGGAAGGAGCGCCACCCATGAATCTGTTCCGTAAGGATATAGAGCCCCGCTGCGTTTACTGTACAAAGGGGAGCGTCATCAACGAACGGGAGGTTATATGTTCCCGCAAGGGGGTGGTAGCTATGGAGTACCACTGCCACCGATTTCAATACGACCCCTTTAAGCGGATTCCGCCCCGTCCGTTAAAGCTGGAGACCTCCAAGCTGACGGAGGAGGACTTCGCCATCTGATTTATAGACAATAAAGGAATCTGTGTTACGAGAAATACGGAGGCGGCCCTGCGGAATGAACCACAGGGCCGCCTCTGTATCTATTTCTTACTCCAAGGCCACTTTACACGTTTTTTCCCAGTCAGGCGATTGATGGCCTCCTCAGCCTTCTTTTCACCCCGCTGGGCAGCCTCCTTGTAGAGCTCCAGCGCTTTTTTCAGGTTTTCCTGTACGCCAACGCCGTGTTCATAGCAGGAGGCCAGAGCAAAGCTACCGTCCGCCCGTCCGCCTTCTTGGGCTTTTTTGTAGTAGGTAACAGCCTTTGATAGGTCCTTAGATGTACCGTAGCCGTGTTCATAGCATTCGCCCAGAAAGAATTCTGCCCGGTGATACCCCTGGCTTGCCGCTGCGGAAAACCACTGGAAGGCCTGGTCATTGTCCTCCTCCACTGAGATGCCGTGGTAGTAGAAGAAAGCTAAATTACACTGTGCTCGAGCGTTGCCCGCTTCGGCAGCTTGGCGGTACAGCTGGGCTGCCCTGTCCTTGTCTTCCTCCACACCTGTACCCAGTTCGTAGCACAGCCCCAGAGAGCAGGTGCCGGGAAGATGTCCACGATCGTGGGACTGCTGGTAAAGCTGGAACGCCCGCTGTAAGTCCTTTTCCACGCCGTAGCCATTCTCATAGCACTCGCCCAACAGCATTTGAGCCCGACCACTGCCGCCCTCCGCAGCCTTGGTAAACCACTTGACAGCCTCGCTATTGTTCTCTACCACTCCGATACCCTGATAACAGCAGTAGCCGTAGTTGCATTGGGCTCGAACGTTGCCCGCCTCGGCGGCCTGGAGGTAGAGAGCGGCGGCGCGCGCTTTGTCGGGCTCCACTCCGTCGCCGAACTCATAGCACACGCCCAAAGAACAGGTGGAGGGAGCATAGCCCTGCTCATGGGCGGCCTGGTAGAGCTGGAACGCCCGGACTTCGTCTGCCGGTGTGCCGTAGCCGTTTTCATAGCATTCTGCCAGCATATGTTTAGCGCGGGGATAACCGCTCTCAGCTGCCTTGGAAAACCAGAGGAACGCCTCATCGTTGTCCTCCTCCACACCAATGCCCCGGTAATAGCAGAAGCCCAGATTGCATTGAGCTCTGGTATAACCGCCCTCTGCTGCCTGTCGGTAGAGCTCCGCCGCTCTGGACGGGTCTGCCTCTACGCCGGTGCCGTATTCATAACACAATCCCAACGCACAGGTGCCAGGGAGATGCCCATTATCATGAGACTGCTTGTAGAACAGGAATGCTTTTGCCTCATCCACCTCCACGCCATAGCCGTTCTCATAGCACTCACCCAGAAGCTGCTGAGCCCGGCCGAACCCCTGCTGGGCGGCTTCCTCGAACCACCGCACGGCCTGGGCGTCGTCCATTTCCGTACCAATACCCTGGTAGAAGCAGAAGCCAAGATTGCATTGGGCCCGAGCGTCCCCTGCCTCAGCACCCAGCGTATAAAACGCTACCGCCTTGGCCTTGTCCATCTCCACACCCTTGCCAAGCTCATAGCACAGGCCCAGAGATGCGGCGGCAGGGACGTGGCCGCCCTCCCAGGCATCCTGATAGAGAGAAAACGCCCCATCCAGGTCCTTCTCTGTGCCGTAACCCAATTCCCGGCACTGTCCCAACAGGAACTGGGCTCGGGGATAGCCCTTCTCTGCGGCAGCCTTAAACCATTTGACAGCCTGGGTATCATCCATCTCCGTGCCAATACCCTGATAGCAGCAGTAGCCCAGATTGCACTGTCCACGAACATCGCCTTCCTCGGCGGCCTTTCGATAGAATGCCACTGCCTTCTCCAGATCCCGCTCTACGCCCCGGCCAAGCTCATAACACAGACCCAATGCCGTGGAGGCGGGGGCGTAGCCGCGCTCGCTGGCAGCGGCGTAGAGCTGCGCAGCCTTGGCTTCGTCTTTTTCCACGCCGTATCCGAAGTCATAGCACTCTCCCAACAGGTTCAATGCTCGGGGATAGCTCTGTTCCGCGGACTGGGCGAACCATTTGGCTGCCTCGTCGTTGTCCTCCTCTAGACCGATGCCATGGTAATAGCAAAAGCCAAGGTTGCACTGGGAGGGAGCATGGCCCGCCTCGGCCGCCTGCCGGTAGAGCTCCACCGCCGCCGCCGCGTCCTCCTCAACCCCCATACCAATTTCATAGCACAGTCCCAGGGCGCAGGTGCCGGGGATGAAACCGCTTTCATGGGCAAGGCGGTAGTATTCCATAGCCTTGGTCTCATCCTTCTCCACACCGTGACCATACTCATAGCACTGTCCAAGCAGGTACTGCGCCCGCGGATATTCCTGCTCAGCAGCCTCTATGTACAGTTGGGCGGCCCGCTCTACGTCCTTTTCCACACCTGCGCCCCGGTCGTAGCAGACACCCAGCGCACAGGTGCCCGGCTCATAGCCCTGCTCATGGGAGGCACGATAGAGGGCAACCGCCTTCTCCAGGTCCACCTCCACACCATAGCCGTTCTCGAAGCACTCACCCATCAGCATCTGGGCCCGGGCATAGCCCTGCTGGGCGGCCTTGGCGAACCACATGGCGGCCTGCTCGTCGTCTTCCTCAACACCAATACCTCGGTAATAGAAAAATCCCAAGTTGCACTGGGCGGGCGCAAAATCCTGGTCAGCCGCCTCCCGGTACAGTTCCGCCGCCCGCAGCTTGTCCATCTCCACGCCGCTGCCCAGCTCATAGCACAGCCCCAGCTCACAGATGGCGGGGGGGTACCCCTGTTCTGCCGCACCGGAAAGCAGGCGGGCGCCCTTCTCTGGGTTCTTCTCTGTACCTACGCCGCGAAGCCAGCACATACCAAGACTGTACTGTGCGGCGATATGGTCGCCCTCTGCGGCCTTGGAGAACCA
This sequence comes from uncultured Oscillospiraceae bacterium, assembly GCA_910584045.1. GTDB lineage: Bacteria > Bacillota > Clostridia > Oscillospirales > Oscillospiraceae > Pelethomonas. The sequence continues at coordinate 20,615 of CAJTYO010000031.1, forward strand.
GTAGAAGCCGCGATCCTCATCCCTTGGGGCACCGCCGCTGCCGCGGCAACAATGCTGGCCCAGTTGGTAGGCCGCATCCAGGTCTCCATCCTCCGCCGCGCTTTCCAGCTCCCGCAGGTTCTGCCGCTTTTCGGCGGAGAGATCCGCTATGCTCTGGAGCAACTCCGGGTTAAAATATACCATGACCGTATCCTGCCCCTCGGGCATCAGATTATTATTTTTCTCCGAAGACATTCCATTCGCTCCTTTATGCTTTGTCCGCCGTGCAGTGGACGGCGGGCCTGCACCTATCATACCACAAAATAACGGATATAGCGAGTTGTTTTGAAAGGAAAAAGACGCCACCCATAGGGCAGCGCCTTTTCTGCATGTCTATATCAGACAGCACGGGTGACTTTGCCGGAACGCAGACACCGGGTACAAACATATACATGGCGGGGAGTTCCATCGACGATCGCCTTCACGCGTTTGACATTGGGCTTCCACGTGCGGTTGGAGCGCCTGTGGGAGTGGGAAACCTTAATCCCAAAGGTAACACCCTTGTCACAGAATTGACACTTTGCCATCCGTTGCACCTCCTTGCTGTTCAAAATCATTGCGGCACAAATGCGCCTTTTGATATACTAGCAGAGTTTGACACAAAATGCAAGTAAAATTTTTGATTTTTTCAAAACTTTTTCTTGCCCTTGTCAAGAGGCCCCTTTTATACTATAATCAATTTTGTATATGAACGATAAACTGCAGGCCCGGCCTGTGACCGGGCCCGGTGAAACGGAGGCGAAGCGAATGATACAACAGGATGAAATGAGGGGCGGTGTCAAGATCGGCGAACTGGTGGAACACTTAGGTATGGTGGTTGTGAATCGGGGAGCGGATTATGACACGGCGCTAGTGGGTATCAAAGATGTGAACCGCCCAGGTCTACAGCTGGTGGGTTTTTTCGACTATTTTGATCCCCGGCGGCTTCAGGTTATTGGCATGGCAGAGACCCAGATGCTCTCCAGCATCGACCCAGAGCGGCGAGCCAAGAGCTTTTCCCGGCTGTTTGAATACGACATTCCAGCCCTTGTGGTATCTCGTGACCTGGACATCTATCCCGAATGTCTGTCCATGGCAAGGAAGTACAAGCGCACCTTGCTGCATACCACGGATACCACGGTGGCCTTCACCACCAAGGTCATCGAATATCTGTCCCAGGCGCTGGCCCCTACCATCACCCGGCACGGCGGCCTGTTGGACATTTATGGTGAGGGCGTCCTGATTACCGGCGACAGCGGCGTGGGCAAAAGCGAGACCGCAATTGAACTCATCAAGCGGGGCCACCGCCTGGTGGCCGACGACGCGGTGGACATCCGGCGGGTAGCTGACCAACTGTTGGGCCGCGCGCCGGAGCTGATCCGCCACTATATTGAGCTGCGGGGCATTGGCGTGGTGAACGTGCAGCAATTGCTGGGAATGAGCGCAGTGAAGGTGGAGTCCCAGGTGGACTTGGTTGTACATCTGGAACGCTGGAGGGAGGACAAGTTCTATGACCGCTTTGGTCTGGACGAGGAGCGGGTGAACATCCTGGGCATTGAGATACCCATCATTACCATTCCCGTCCAGCCGGGGCGGAACCTGGCGACCATTGTGGAGGTGGCCGTCATGAACAACCGGCACAAGAAATTCGGATTCAACGCCGCACAGGAGCTGGCCGATGAGCTGGAGCGTCACGCCCAGGGGTAGAGGATACGGCCAGTGTGCCCGTACTGCTAAATAAGCCAGATCATATGATACGACGGAGGAAAAGTGTTATGTATTACATCGGCATTGACATTGGCGGAACCAATCTGAAGGCGGGGTTGGTAGACGAAACTTATTGCATTACTGCTACAAAAAAACAGCCCCTCCAATTTACCTCCATGGAACAGATGGGGGAGACTCTGGCAAAAATGGCAATCGATTTGGTGGAGGAAAACCATGTGTCTCGAGACCAGGTGGCCTCTGTGGGCATGGGCTTCCCCGGCCCTGTAGACGACAGGATGGGCGTGGTCATTAAGACGGTAAACATTCCCATCCGTTTCATGCCGGTGGCGGAGATGTTTCACCGCCAGTGGGACGGCATCCCCGTCCATCTGGGAAACGATGCGGATTGCGCAGCCCTGGGGGAATACTACCATTACGAGGACAAGAACATCGAAAGTCTGATTCTGGTCACGCTGGGTACCGGCATTGGTACCGGTATCATCCTGAATGGCAAAATTCACACCGGCATCAACGGCTGTGCTGGAGAGGGTGGACACATTGTGCTGGTCCACGGCGGCGAGCAGTGCACCTGCGGCCGAAAGGGCTGCTGGGAGCGCTACGCCTCTGCCAACGCTCTCATCCGCCAGACCATAGCCGCCATGGACCAGAGCAAGAATTCCATCATGTGGGGCATGGTGGGCGGCGATCTGAGTCGGGTGGACGGTCGCACCGCCTTTGAGGCCATGCACCAGGGCGACGCCGCCGCCAGAGCGGTTATTGATCAATATCTTCTCTACCTTGGGGACGGCCTGTCCAACTTTATTAACATTTTCCAGCCGGAGGTCATTGCCTTGGGTGGCGGCGTCAGTCAGGCACGAGATGAGGACCTGCTTCTGCCCCTGCAAAGTATCGTGCTAGAGGATTGCTTTGGCCGGGAGGCCGATCGCCATACCCGGCTGGTGAAAGCCAAACTGGGTAACGACGCAGGTATTATCGGCGCTGCGCTGCTGGGACTGCAATCCCAAGGCCGCTGACAACTAAACTATAATATAAACCCGCACTGCGGGAGATAAAAGGAGAAGATGGATCATGGAATACGCCAAAATGACCCCCGCCCAGCTTGAGGCAGAGCACGAGGCTGTATCGAAGCGGTTTCAGGAGCTGAAAGGAAAGGGACTGAAGCTGGATATGTCCCGGGGAAAGCCGGGTAGGGAACAACTGGACCTGGTCAGTGATATGCTGACTGTGCTGTCCAGGCCAGAGGACTGTGTAGAGGAAGGCTTCGATGTCCGCAACTACGGCGAGCTCACTGGCCTGCCCTGCGCCAAGCGGTACTTCGCCGAGATCCTGGGCTGCAAGCCGGAAGAGTGCTTCATCGGAGGCAACGCCAGCTTGACCCTCATGTATGACACCATCTCTAAAGCGTTCACCCATGGCCTGCTTCATAGCGAGATGCCCTGGAGCAAGCTGGATACGGTGAAGTTCCTGTGCCCGTCCCCGGGCTATGATCGGCATTTCAACGTGACCAAGTCCTTCGGCATGGAGCTTATCACCATACCCATGACTGGAGATGGCCCCGATATGGACGAGGTGGAGGAGGCCATCAAGGACCCCGCTGTTAAGGGCATCTGGTGTGTGCCTAAGTATTCCAACCCCGATGGGATTATCTACAGCGCCGCCACCATCGATCGGATTGCTCATTTGAAGCCGGCGGCTCCTGACTTTGTGGTCATGTGGGACAATGCCTACTGCATTCACGAGTTTGAGGGAGACTATGTGCCCTTCCCGGACATCCTCTCCATCTGCCGGGAGGCGGGAAACCCAGATATGGTCTTTGAGTTTGCCTCCACCTCCAAGGTAACCTTCCCGGGAGCAGGTGTCTCCGTTATGGCCTCCAGTGTGGACAACATCAAGTATATGGTCAGCCTGATGACCTATCAGAGCATCAGCTACGACAAGGTCAACCAGCTCCGCCATGTCCGCTACCTCAAGGATAAGACCCACACGCTGGAGCTGATGAAGAAGCACGCTGCCATCCTGGGACCCAAATTTAAGGCGGTGTTGGATGCTTTGGACAGCGAGATCGCGCCGCTGGGCATCGCCTCTTGGAAGCGGCCCACCGGCGGATACTTTGTGAGCGTGGATACAGCGGATGGATTGGCCAAACGCACCTTGGCGCTCTGTAGGGAGGCAGGGGTGGTCATGACCAGCGCCGGGGCCACCTTCCCAAACGGAAACGATCCCCGGGACCGCAATATCCGCATTGCCCCCAGTCTTCCGCCGGTGGCGGAGCTTGAGGCCGCCATCGACGTATTCTGTGTGTGCCTGCGTCTGGCTGCGCTGGAGAAACTGCTTGGAAAGTGAAGAAAGCACACCTCTGCTTAGGTGAGGAGAACTATATGGAGGAGAAAATTGCGGAGCTGACAGATCTTCTGAAGCGAACCGTTGAGGGGAAATGCGCTATTGCACTGGCTGGAGCTCACGCAAAGGGTACTGAGGACGCCGCCTCTGACATTGACCTGTATATCTTCGCTGAACAGGCTCGGCCCTGGAAGGAGCGCAGCGCCTTGATTACTGCTGCTGCTGACCCTGGAACAGTTCCCTGGGTTGACCAGAACTTTGATGCTGCCCCCTGGGGTGGCGGTATGGACTTCTTATACCGGGGAACACCGGTGGAGGTGGTTGGCAGGACTATCGCCCATACGGATCGGATGATAGACGACTGCCTCGCCGGCAGATACGAGATCATTCCCGCCACGTGGACCTCAAATGGTTACTATACATTTATTTACTTGTGCGAGCTCAACTTTCTTAAGCCTGTTTGGGACCCAGATGGCGTTCTGGCCGCCTGGAAGGAGAAGGCCGCTGTCTATCCAGCCCCGCTGCGGCGGGCTGTTATGGTCGATTTCTTAGGGCGTGCGGGAACGTGGATGGGAAATTTTCACTATGACAGCGCCGTCCGCCGTGGGGACATCCTTTTTACAGCCCCCATTGTTTTGCATACTGTGATGGATATGGTCCAGGTCTTATTTGCGTTGAACCATGTCTACTTCACTGGCGACAAAAAGCTGGAGGCTGTGTTGGCAAAACTGCCGCGCTGTCCGAAGGCTCTCCATCCTGATGGCGTTGACCTGTTGTTTTCTTCTTCCAGGGAGCCTGCCGTGCTGGAACGGCAGCGCAGTCTTCTTATGGAGGCCTTTCAAGAGCTGTCCGCCTGGGTGCAGGAGGCTTTGGAGGAGGCGTAAGCTAACAAAATAAATCTGTATAAAGGCAGCCCCGTTCGGAGGAATTCCCGGGCGGGGCTGTTTGCCTAAAAAGTTGGTTGACAATGTAGACCAAAGGTGATATGATAGGTCTACAATATAAACTAGTGGAGGGGACCAAGGTGGGACAAATCAAGCTGACTGGAAGTGAGTGGAGTGTATTAGACTGTCTGTGGAGGGAAAGCCCGCAGACAGTGATGCAGCTGGTGGCCAATCTGGGCAAATCTGTGGGCTGGGCCAAGAGTACCACCATCACCACACTGCGCAGAATGGAAGAAAAGGGGCTGGTCCACTGCGAAAGTTATGGCAAGGGAAAATCCTATACACCAGCTGTAGAAAAGGAAAAAGCCGAGATATCTGAGACCAGGAGCTTCCTCGACCGGGTTTATCGTGGCAGTGTAGGACTGATGGTCAGCACTATGGCGCAGCGACAGGAGTTGAGCAGTGGCGAGATTGCCGAGCTGCGAGAAATCCTGGCTCAGGCGGAAAAGGAGGGGAAAAAATAATGCTTAATTTTATAACATGGGTTGTATCTGCCAGCGTTTTAACTGCGGTGGTCCTACTCCTGCGTTGGCTGGCAGGGGGGAGGATCACCGCTGGACTGCGGTACGGCCTATGGGCGGTGGTACTGATCAGGCTGCTGCTTCCAATATCGCTCCTCTCCCTGTCCAATGCTGTGCCGCAGATGCCTGCGTGGATACCGCCAGAGGCTATGCGGGAAGAGAGTCTTTATATTTTGCCCATGCACTCTTACTCCGCTGGGGAGGAGGACAACGCTGTCTCCGTGATGGATGATGGAATCTTGGTGGATGGAAATTCGTTCGGCTACGCAAAATTGGAGGATAAAGGGAAGACCATCACCCGCTATGCGGACAGGATCACGCCTCTGGATATGCTGGGCTGGATATGGACCGCCGGTGCGGTGGTGATGGGCGCTGTATTGATGTCGGCGAACATTCGTTTCTCTCTTCGGCTGAGACGGATGCGTCGTTCTCTGGAGGGGATAGAAGCCCCCATACCGGTATATGCGGCCTCCGCATTACCATCTCCATGCTTAGCAGGACTGTTCCGGCCCGCCATATATGTGACGGAGGAGACAGCGGCGGTTCCGACTATGCTGCGGCACGTGCTGGCCCATGAGTTAACCCACTACAGGCATCTAGACCATCTGTGGAGCATCCTGCGGGGCACGGCATTGACGATTCACTGGTGGAACCCTCTGGTATGGCTGGCTGTGATATGCAGCCGCCGGGACGGGGAATTGGCTTGTGACGAGGGGGCTCTCAAGCGACTGGGTGAGGGAGAGCGGACTGCCTACGGGGAGACGCTTCTGGCGCTTGTCACCACAAAAACGAGGCCTATCGACCTACTGCATTTCTCCACAACCATGACCGGCGGAAAGCGGGGCTTGAAGAAGCGCATCCAGCACATTGCCCACCAGCCAAGACAGCTGGCTGTCGTGGCGGCGGCGGCAGTTGTTGTGCTCACCTTGGCATCTCTGACAGCTTTTGGACAGGCGGAGAAAGTCGGGATCAGTCCGTCACTCCAACCGCCCGGCCTCTCCTGGAATGACAGCATTGATACAGTGATTAAAAAGCTGGACATCACGGAAGCGCAGATACTTGTGAATGAACAGTCCGAACCTTTGAATTTAAACGACCCGGATAAGTGGATGCTACAGGTCCAGGACATTTTTTTCTTTGACTGTAAGGCGACTGTTGGTTTTGGTTTTATTCGCTATGAGGGGTCAGCAAGCGACTATGGATTGGAGAATGTAGTTGTAATTCTTCCGGAGGAAACTGATATGGCGGCGGTCAAGATAAAGCTGCTTAAACAGTATGGCGAGGGTGAGGCAGGAAAGACAGATATGAATTATGCATTCCTCATGAAGATGCCGAATCTGCCGGCTCCCCAGCTCGATATGGAAAATCACCACATGTACTGGACGGCAGGTCATGAGATGCTGCCGGAGGGCTACAAAGAGCGGGTGCGAAACTGGCTGCTGAATGTCAAATATAAATCTGTGCCCACTGAGAAGATCGATGAATATCTGGCACTGGCACCGCTGGAAACACTGTACTGGACAGATGACTGGCTGCTCGTTACAGATGATCTGACCACCAACCGCATTACTTTCGAAGCCACCCAGCTGGTGGAATTTCTACAAAATGTCCCGCTGGAAGAAGAGACTCCTGTCAATGCGTATATCAAGCCCTATGACGTGAATCGAGATGGGGTGCGGGAAGGGATTCGACACTACAACAAGGGAGCTGGCGAACTGGTAGAAATCACCCAAGGCAGTACAGAAGACGGAGAGGTGATCTGGTCTGTGGAGCTGGATCACGCCAGTGACAGCTGGGGAGCCTATTTCCGATGTCGAGCAAAAGATGGGCTTGATTATTTACTGGAGTACAGTCCTAAAATCAAGGATGGTTTCTGCGAATATTCCTACCGCCTATTCCACATAGAGGAGGGAAGAGAGGTCACAGACCGTACAAATCAGGTCTCTTTTGACATCAATTTTGACAGGCCAAACCATCGCTTTGACCCATCTAAAATTGCTGCTTTTATGTGGGAAGTCAACAGTTATATCATGGCAGGCGAAGGAATTGCAGGGACCAGCCTTGGTTCACTGAATCTGGAGGAGCTTACCGGATACATGAAGCGCGATAATATACTGATCACACTGGGCGCTCTCAACACGGAGTACAGTACGGAAGAAGGGCTGCGGGATGCTCTGACCGGCTATGCCTCCTATGCATTGGATAATCCGGATGAAACATGGTCTCCGTTGGCTGACCTGCTGTTGAACGTGACAAAACAGGACGTCATGGGCATGGATCGGCAGTTTGTGGAGGATCTGCGAATGGCGAGGAGGGAGAGCTGTTTCTATAGCTGGGACAGCTATGTCGCTGCCTTTAATGGTCATGGGGTGGAAGAAGAGAGCCGTTACAAAATACTAGTTCCTCTGAAGGATAGTTCCACGCTGCATTTGTTTTCGTATGGTGAAGAGCGTGATACAGTCCTGATGATTCTGGATACGCAGAACGGCACATTTTCAGCCTTTTATGATGCACAGTACCTGCGGCAGACAATAGATGATTCAAGTTATACCACAAATTTGAACAAAGGCTAATTTTTGTTTAATGTGAGGTGCAAGTACATCCGGTCCCCAGCGTAGGGGACCGGATGTTGACCTAGCCGTGTTTTTATTTCGCAATAACTTTCTTCAGTCTGGCAAATCGGGGCAGTCCGTTCTCCTTCTTCATCTTGGTTTCACCTTGGATGAGAGGGAGAGCATAATCGACAAAGGCCTGGGTAACACCGTTGTGCTCAGCGTTGATCCACTCGATGGGCACCTTTTTTTCGGTGTTGGCCACATCGGTCAGATCGTAAAGCTTGGTCCGGCATACATACTTGCCACCCTCATAGCTGCGCTCGAAGCCCACCATCTTGTCTGTGAGGCCCGCCACGGCGTTCTCCACGGCAGCCTTGCCAGCCATAAAGGACTCGTCAATGTCAGTCTGGCTGGCCAGATGCGCACCGCAGCGTTGGAGCAGACTCAGCTCAATGCCGCGAACCTTCGCGCCGGTCTCCTTCTTGACGATCTCTGCCAGCATGGCGGCCAAACCACCCAGCTGGGCGTGGCCGAAGCCGTCAGTGGCAGAGGTCTTGGCCTCAGAAACGAAAGAGCCATCGGCATAATGGATCCCCTCAGACACGGCCACCATGCAGTTGCCCTTTTCGTTGTAAATTTTCTTCACCTCAGCAATGAACTTGTCCATATCAAAGTCAGTCTCGGGGAGGTAGATGAGGTCGGGGCCTGCCCCCATGGCAGAGGCCAGCCCTGCCGCGGCGGTGAGCCAGCCAGCATGGCGGCCCATAATCTCAATAACGCAGATCATGCCGGTGTCGTAGACCCGGGCGTCGTGGTAAACCTCCATGCAGCTGGTGGCAATATATTTGGCGGCGGAGGCAAAGCCGGGGCAGTGGTCCGTACCAAACAGGTCGTTATCGATGGTCTTAGGTACACCCATCACGCGGCATTCATAACCAACCTTCTGCATGTATTTGCTGATCTTGTTGCAGGTGTCCATGGAATCGTTGCCACCGTTGTAAAAGAAATAGCGTACATCGTACTTTTTAAAGATTTCCAAGATGCGTTTATAGTCCGTGTCGTCCACATCGGGGTCCGCGATCTTATAGCGGCAGGAGCCCAAGGCAGAGGAGGGCGTGTAGAGCAGGTTCTCCAGCTCAGAGGCCTCCTCCTGGGACATATCGAAGAGACGGTCACTCAGTACTCCCTTGATGCCGTGCTCTGCGCCATAGACCTTCGTGATAGCTTCGCTGTCCAGAGCGGTACGGATAACTCCATAGGCGCTGGCGTTGATAACGGAAGTAGGGCCGCCTGATTGGCCAATAATACATGAACCTTTTAGCATAGATAAAGTCCTCCAATTTTTCGGTGTACATACTTTTTCTCCAGGGAAAAAGTATCAAAAGATTTTTTGTGCAAAGCTCTGCTTTGCTTTTTCACTATTATAGCAAGGTTTTCCGGTGTTGTAAACTGGATTATTGCACGGAACTCTATTTATTTTGTAAATAATGGGTGTGGAGGCTAACAAATTTTTGCGGTGCTGAAAGGCGGTCGGCGGCAGATTATACAAAGGCAGCCCCACTGTTCAGCCTACTTTTTTTCTATTTATGAGTTGCAATCCGTCAGAAATGTGGTAAAATAAACCTAACTTCACTATAAGGAGGACTACCATCATGCCCCTCGTAACTACTACCGAAATGTTCAAGAAAGCCTATAACGGCGGTTATGCCGTCGGCGCTTTCAACGTCAACAACATGGAGATCGTCCAGGGCATCACCGAGGCTGCCAAGGAGGTCAACGCTCCCCTGATTCTCCAGGTTTCCAAGGGCGCGCGCGCCTATGCGAACCACACCTATCTTGTCAAGCTGGTAGAGGCAGCCATCATTGAGACCGGCCTGCCCATCTGCCTGCATCTGGACCACGGCGACAGTTTTGAGACCTGCAAGAGCTGCATTGACGGAGGCTTTACCTCTGTCATGATCGATGCCTCCAGCAAGCCCTTCACCGAGAACATCGAGATCACTAAGAAGGTTGTTGAGTATGCCCACGACCACGGCGTCGTCGTCGAGGCTGAGCTGGGCAGTCTGGCCGGCGTGGAGGACGAGGTTCAGGTATCCGCCGAGGATTCCTCCTACACCCGTCCCGAGGAAGTAGAGGAGTTTGTGCATAAGACCGGCTGCGACTCTCTGGCCATCGCCATTGGAACCAGCCACGGCGCCTATAAGTTTACCGCCGCTCAGTGCACCCGCAACGAGAAGGGCGAGCTGGTTCCCCCGCCCCTGCGCTTCGATATTCTGGATGAGGTTGTCAAGCGTCTGCCTGGCTTCCCCATTGTGCTCCATGGCTCCTCCTCCGTACCCCAGGAGTTTGTGAAGATGGTCAACGCCAACGGCGGTAAGATGCCTGATGCCGTCGGCATCCCCGAGGAGCAGCTGCGCCAGGCTGCCCGCAGCGCCGTATGCAAGATCAACATCGACTCCGACCTGCGTCTGGCTATGACAGGCACTATCCGGCAGTTCTTCTGTGAGCATCCCGACAAGTTTGATCCCCGCGAGTACCTCAAGCCCGCCCGCGCCGCCATCAAGGAGGTGGTTAAGCACAAGCTCATCGACGTTCTGGGCTGTGACGGCAAGGCATTCTAAAAGCCGCATAAATCTA
>CAJTYO010000032.1 GCA_910584045.1 uncultured Oscillospiraceae bacterium
TCATGTTCATCACTGTGGCCTGCGGCGCCATCTCCGGCTTCCACGCCACCCAGTCTCCGCTGATGGCCCGCTGTATGAAGAGCGAGCGTCAGGGTCGCTTTGTGTTCTACGGCGCCATGGTCTGCGAGGGTGTCATCGCCCTGATCTGGGCTGCGGCCGGCTGCTCCCTGTATGAGGTCACCGGCGGGCTCAACACCGGGCTGCAGGCGATTTTGGCCAACGGCCAGTCCGCCGCCATCTACGACGTGTGCGCCAAGACTATGGGCGGCATCGGCATTGCTCTGGCCATGCTGGGCGTTATTGCCTGCCCCATCACCTCCGGCGACACCGCCTTCCGCTCCGCCCGTCTGGTGCTGGCCGACTGGCTGAAGCTGGACCAGGGCAGCTATAGGAACCGCCTGATCCTCTGCATCCCTGTGCTGGGCGTGGGCGCGTTCCTGGGCATCGGCAACTGCCTGAAGTTCATCGACTACACCGTTATCTGGCGCTATTTCAGCTGGACCAACCAGACCCTGGCCATGATCGTGCTGTGGGCCGCGTCCATGTATCTCTTCTACGATAAGAAGAACTACTGGATCACCGCCGTGCCCGCCACCTTCATGAGCGCCGTGTCCGCTACATACTTTATTCTGGCCCCCGAGTGCCTGGGCAAGCTGGTGAACACCTACGCCGACGGCAAGCTGGTCTCCTACAACACCTTGGTGGCCTATCCCATCGGCATCGCCGTGGCCGCCCTGTTCCTGGGCATCTTCCTCTTCTCCATCAAGAAGCGGAATGTCAGCCCTCGATATGATACCCTGAAAAAGTAACATCCATTCTCGAACTTATACTGCGGCGGAGGGCCGGAACGCGCCCCTCCGCCGCGCTGTATCCAGGAGGCGTCCATGATTTTCAAACCAAGGAAGCTCAGCCGGGAGGAGCTGGACCCGGAAGCTCTGGCGGCGGACAAAAAACGCTGCAGGCGCTTCGGCCCCTGCGGCGTGGGCGAGAGGGCCCTGTACCTCAACAGCTTCTACATCGACCGGTGCTTTTATGTCACACTGTCCTCCGTCCGCCGGGTTTTCAAGCGGGTGGCCATGAGCAAGGGCGGCTTCACCGGCAAGGGCATGTTTGCCTCCATCCCCTATCTGGTGGTGGAGTACGACGGTGGGAAGCAGAAGCAGTGCAACTTCAAGCGGGAGGACGACGTGGACCGCCTGCTTGAGTACTTTGCCCGGATCTGTCCGGAGATTCCGCGGCTCAGCGAGGAGGGGGAGCGCCGCATGGCGGAAAAGGCCGCCCGGGAGGCGGCGCGCTATTTAAAGGAGCTGTCCCCTCAGGCCCGCAGGACCTGGGACGAGCTGGAGAAGGCCAAAGGAAAACTGGCGGAGGACCCCGCCCGCGCCAGCCGTCTGGCACGGGCGGCGAGGACCAAGCGCAACAGCGACCGGTCCAATCCCGCCTATAAATGGGTGGCTTTGACGGTTGTGGTCCTGGGGGCGGCGGCCCTGATCTACGGGCTGTGGAGCTGGCTGCGCAGGGACAGTACGGGGGTCTACTTTTTGCTGTTCGGGCTGGCGGCGGTGTTTTTCTTCTCCGGGGCCAACGTATTGCCCACGGCAAGGAACAACCGTCGGGCCGTGACCCGGGAGTGGGAGGAGGCAAAGGCGGCCATGGAGGAATTCCTGTCCGGGGAGAAGAAATTCCCGGTCCCCTGCCGGTACGCCCATCCGGTGGTTCTGGAGCGGATGATCCGAATTGTCCGGGAGGGCCGGGCCCAGACCGCCGGCCAGGCGCTGGAGGTCCTGAAATCCGACCTGCGGGCCCTCAACGCCTCCGTCCAGGTGGAGCAGGAGGAGTATGACGAGGTGGTCTGCATCAAGCCGATGTTTCTCTTGCAGGACTATCAGTAAATCATCAGAAAACGCCGGCGTTCTGCCGGCGCTTTCTCGCTTCCAAGATTCAGCCCGGACTTTCGAATGATTTTGTTAAAAAATTATCAAAAGCCCGGTTGACAGTCTCAGAAAGAAGTGTTATTATTTTAACAATCAGAGCGGCGGGGACGCCGGGAAATATAATCTGCTATTTTAATTTTAATTAAGGAGAGGTACTACAATGGGAAACAAAGTCACGATCATCGGCGCGGGCAGCGTCGGCGCCACCATTGCCAACGATATGGTGGTCATGAACATCGCCACGGACATCGTGCTCGTAGACATTGACGAGCGGAAGGCCTTCGGCGAGGCCATGGACATCTACCAGGGCACCTCCTTCGGCGCGCCGGCCATCGTGCGCGCCGGCGACTACACCGACGCGGCGGACTCCTCCATCGTGGTCATCACCTCCGGTCTGCCCCGGAAGAACGGGCAGACCCGGCTGGAGCTGGCCCAGACCAATGTGGACATCCTCAAGGACATCGCCTCCAAGGTGGTCCCCCACGCCCCCGACGCCATCTACATCATCGTATCCAACCCCGTGGATGTGATGACCTACGTGTTCCACAAGATCTCCGGCGTGCCTGCCAATCACATCATCGGCTCGGGCACTGTGCTGGACACCGCCCGGCTCCAGGCGGAGCTGGCCAAGGAGTTCCACATCAGCCCCAAGAACGTCCACGCCCACGTCTATGGCGAACACGGCGACTCCTCCTTTGTTCCCTGGTCCCTGGCCACCATCTCCAACAACCACATCAGCAAGTACAAGGCCCACGCCCCCCTCGGCGAGGAGATCGACTTCAACGGCGAGTATGGGGAGTTTGAGGATACGGTGCGCACCTCCGGCGCGGTGGTCATCAAGGCCAAGGGCGTCACGAACTACGCTATCGCCATGGCTGTGTGCCACATTGTCCGCTGCATTTTCAACGGCGCGGGCACGGCCCTGACTGTGTCCACCATGATGAACGGCGAGTACGGCATTGAGGACGTATGTCTGAGCGTGCTGAATATCGTGGACAGCGACGGCGTCCGGGGCAAGATCAAGAACGATTTGACCGACGAGGAGCTCAAGCGGCTGCAAAACAGCGCCAACAAGCTGAAAGAAACCATAGCCGCCATCAAATTCTGAGGAGGAACCAGCATGGAATATCGCATCGAACACGACTCCATGGGCGAGGTGAAGGTCCCCGCCGGCAAATACTGGGCCGCCCAGACCCAGCGATCCCATGAAAACTTCCCCATTGGCGTGGGGGTCGAGACCATGCCCCGGGAGATTACCCGCGCCTTCGGCATTCTGAAGAAGGCGGCGGCCATGGCCAACCACGAACTGCGGCCGGAGAAGATGACGGACAAGAAGCTGGAGGCCATATCCCGGGCCTGCGACGAGGTCGTCAGCGGCGCGCTCAACGACCACTTCCCCCTGGTGGTGTGGCAGACCGGCTCCGGCACCCAGTCCAACATGAACGCCAACGAGGTCGTCGCCAACAGGGGCAACGAGCTGGCCGGGGAGAAGCTGCTCCACCCAAACGACGACGTGAATATGTCCCAGTCCTCCAACGACACCTTCCCCACGGCCATGCACATCGCCGCCGTGACGGCCATCGAGGATCGGGTTCTGCCGGCCGTCGATACGCTGAGCGCCACCTTTCGCCGCCTGGAGGCGGAGAACGAGGGCGTAGTCAAGTCCGGTCGCACCCACCTCCAGGACGCCACGCCCATCACCTTCTCCCAGGAGATCTCCGGCTGGCGCGCCAGTTTGGAGCGGGACCGGGAGCTGCTGGAGCTGAGTCTGCCCCCCCTGCGGGAGCTGGCCCTGGGCGGCACAGCCGTGGGCACCGGGCTCAACGCACCCAAGGGCTTCGACGAGAAGGTGGCCGGGGCCGTGTCCCGGCTGACGGGCAAGGAGTTCCGCACCGCAGGAAACAAATTCCACGCCCTGACCAGCAAGGATGAGCTGGTTTTCGCCCACGGCGCTCTGAAGGCGCTGGCGGCGGATCTGATGAAGATTGCCAACGACGTGCGCTGGCTGGCCTCCGGGCCCCGGGACGGGCTGGGGGAAATCTTCATCCCGGAGAACGAGCCCGGCTCCTCCATCATGCCAGGCAAGGTGAACCCCACCCAGTGCGAGGCGCTGACCATGGTGGCGGTCCAGGTCATGGGCAACGATGTGGCCGTGGGCATGGCCGCCAGTCAGGGAAACTTCGAGCTGAACGTCTTCATGCCCGTGTGCATCTACAACTTTCTCCAGTCCGCCCGGCTCCTGGCGGAGGCCATGATTTCCTTCAACAACAACTGCGCCGCAGGCATCCGAGCCAACCGGGAGAAGATGGAGCACAACCTCCACAACTCCCTGATGCTGGTGACGGCGCTGAACCCCTACATCGGCTATGAAAACGCGGCCAAAACGGCGAAAAAGGCCTTCAAGGAGAACATCTCCCTGCGGGAGGCCTGCGTGGCCCTGGGCTTTTTAACCGGGGAGCGCTTCGACGAGGTGTTCCACCCCGAACAGATGGTTTGAGCAGGAGGAGCGTATGACATATTCCTATTTCCCGGGCTGCACCCTGAAAACAAAGGGAAGGGACCTGGACATATGGGGTCGGAGGTCCATGGAGGCCCTGGGGATCACCCTGGAGGAGCTGCCCCAGTGGCAGTGCTGCGGCGCGGTGTATCCCCAGGCGCGGGATGAGATCGCCACAAAGCTCTCCTCCGTCCGGGCCCTGGCGGCGGCCAGGGATCTGGACCGGGAGCTGGTGACCCTGTGCTCCGCCTGCCACCACGTCATCAAGCGTGTGAACGGCGATATGCGGGGCGACGAGTACACCCGCAGCCGGGCCAACAACTATCTGAAGCTGGATAGACCCTACGCCGGAGAGACAACCGTCCTCCACTACCTGGAGGTCCTGCGGGATCGCCTGGGCTTTGACGAGCTGCAAAAGAGGGTGGTCAAGCCCCTGACGGGCCGGAGGATCGGTGGATACTACGGCTGTCTGCTGCTGCGGCCCAGCGGGGAGATGGGCTTCGACGATCCGGAAAATCCCTCCATTCTGGAGGATTTCCTCCGGGCCATCGGGGCCGAGCCGGTGGTCTACGCCATGCGCAACGAGTGCTGCGGCGGCTACACCACGCTGGAGAACCGCGCCTTTGCCGCCGGTCAGGCCGGGAAGGTGCTGGACAACGCCGCGGCCTGCGGCGCGGAGGAGCTGATCACCGCCTGCCCCCTGTGCCTGTATAATTTGCAGACCAACGGCGGAGGGCGGCTGCCGGTGCGGTACTTTACGGAGCTTCTGGCGGAGGCTCTGGGCGTGAAGGAGGGGACGGCATGAGCGATATGGTGGAAATCGTCAAGCGCATTTCCGGCGTGAACCCCCGGAAGTGCATGAAGTGCGGCAAGTGTACCGCCGCCTGCCCCGCCTATGATCAGATGGAGTACCACCCCCACCAGTTTGTGGATATGGTGGAGACCGGACGGCTCGGCGAGCTGATGGAATCGAAGGGCATTTACATGTGTCTGAGCTGCTTCGCCTGTCTGGAGCGCTGTCCCCGGAGCGTGGAGCCGGCGAAGCTGATTGAGGCGGTGCGTCTGGCGGTGATCCGGCAGCAGGATAAAAACCATCTGAAACCGGAGCAGATTCCCCCCCTGCTGGACCTGGACCTGCCCCAGCAGGCCATCACCAGCGCCTTCCGGAAATACAGAAAGTAGGTGAGAGAACATGCAGAAAATCGGCGTATTTGTGTGCTGGTGCGGCAGCAACATTGCCGCCACGGTGGATGTGCAGGCTGTTTCCGACGCTCTGGCCCGTGAGCCGGGGGTGGTGTTCTCCACCAACTACCAGTACATGTGCTCCCAGGCCGGGCAGGAGATGATCCAGAGCGCCATCCGGGAGCACGGGCTCACCGGCGTGGTGATCTGCTCCTGCTCCCCCCGGATGCACGAGGCCACCTTCCGCAGGGCCTGCGAGAAGGCGGGGCTCAACCCCTATATGGTGGAGATCGCCAACATCCGGGAGCAGTGCTCCTGGATTCACAAGGATAAGGCAACCGGCACGGAGAAGGCCGTTATCCTGGGTCGTGCCGCCGTCGCCAAGGTGCATCTCAACGCCCCCCTCACCGCCGGTCAGAGCCCCGTCACCAAGCGGGCTCTGGTTATCGGCGGGGGTATCGCGGGCATCCAGACGGCCCTGGACATCGCTGAGGCGGGCTTCCCGGTGGACATCGTGGAGAAAAAGCCCACCATCGGCGGCAAGATGACCCAGCTGGACAAGACTTTCCCCACCCTGGACTGCGCGGCCTGCATCCTCACCCCAAAGATGGTGGACGCGGCCCAGCACGAAAACATCAACATCATCTCCTACGCCGAGGTGGAGGAGGTCAAGGGCTTTGTGGGCAATTTCTCTGTGAAAATTCGCAAGAAAGCTCGGTTTGTGGATGAGGCCAAGTGCACCGGCTGCGGCCTGTGCACCGAGAAATGCCCCCAGAAGAAGGTTCCCAACGAGTTCAACCTGGGGCTGGACCAGCGGCGGGCCATCTACATACCCTTTGCCCAGGCGGTGCCCAAGGTGGCAGCCATCGACCCCGATTACTGCACCATGCTGAAGACCGGCAAGTGCGGCGTGTGTTCCAAGGTCTGCACCGCCGGGGCTATCGATTATAAGCAGCAGGACGAGATCATCGAGCGGGAGTACGGGGCCATTGTGGCCGCCACGGGCTTTGAGCCCATCTCCATGGAGAAGTTCGGCGAGTTTGCCTACGCCCAGAGCCCGGACGTGGTGACGTCCCTGGAGTTCGAGCGGCTGATGAACGCAGCCGGCCCCACTGGGGGCACTCTGCTGCGCCCCTCCGACGGAAAACATCCCCACACCCTGGTCTTCGTCCAGTGCGTGGGCTCCCGGTGCGACGGCGGGGAGAAGGGTAAGCCATACTGTTCGAAAATCTGCTGCATGTATACCGCCAAACACGCCATGCTCACCCGGGAGAAGTACCCGGACACTGAGGTGTACGTGTTCTACATAGACGTGCGCACCCCCGGCAAGAACTTTGACGAGTTCTACCGCCGGGCGGTGGAGGACTACGGGGTCCACTACGTCAAGGGCATGGTGGGCAAAGTGTCACCGGAGAACGGGAAGCTGAAGGTCCAGGCCTCCGACCTGCTGGGCGGGCGGCAGATGCATATCGAGGCGGATATGGTGATCCTGGCCGCTGCCATCGAGCCGGACAGGAGCGCACGCCCCCTGGCCACCATGCTGACCGCCTCCATGGACACCAACGACTTCTTCACCGAGGCCCACCCCAAGCTGCGCCCGGTGGAGAGCCCCACAGCGGGAGTGTTCCTCTCCGGGGTCTGCCAGGGTCCCAAGGACATCCCGGAGACCGTGGCCCAGGCGGGGGCGGCGGCGGCCAAGGTTATCGGCCTGCTGGCCAGGGACTATCTGACCTGCAATCCCTGCGTGGCGGAGAGCAGCGAGCTGATGTGCAACGGCTGCTCCGCCTGTGAGAAGGTCTGCCCCTACGGGGCCATCACGTATATTGACAAGGAGTTCCGGGGACCCAACCGGACCACGCTGGTTCGCCGGGTGGCCCAGGTGAACCCGGCGGTGTGCCAGGGCTGCGGCGCGTGCACCGTGGCCTGCCCGTCGGGGGCCATGGACCTCAAGGGCTTCTCCAACGCCCAGATCCTGTCGGAGGTGGACGCCATATGCAAGTGAACGAGAGCTTCAGGCCCACCATTGTGGCCTTCTGCTGCAACTGGTGCTCCTATGCCGGGGCGGACCTGGCGGGCACCAACCGGTTGCAGTACCCGGCGGATGTGAAGATCATCCGCATTCCCTGTTCCTGCCGGCTCAACCCGCTGTTCATTCTGCGGGCCTTTCAGCGGGGAGCGGACGGGGTGATCCTGTGCGGCTGCCACCCCGGCGACTGCCACTACACCACCGGCAACTATTACGCCCGCCGGCGGATGACGCTGCTGTTCTCCATGCTGGACTACCTGGGCATCGAGCGGGAGCGCACCCGGGTGGAGTGGGTATCCGCCGCCGAAGGGGCGAAGTTTGCCGAGACCATGAACAGCTTCGTGGAGACGGTGGCGCGGCTGGGCGAGAACAAGAGATTGGAGGACCTGCGATGCAAGAGCGAGTAAAGGCCAAGGCCATTGAGCTGCTGGAGAGCGGAGCATGCACCCGGGTCCTGGGATGGAAGGCGGGGGAGTTCTTTTACGATGTGACCCCGGCGGTGTTCACCAGTCGTGAGGAGGTCGAGCGGGACTTTGTCTTCGGCCCCTTCTGCGGGGCAAACCTGTCCAAGTACCTGATTGCCGAGAGCCGGAAGGGCGGGAAGGTGGGGGCCTTTCTGAAGCCCTGCGACACCTACTCCTTCCGGCAGCTCCAGAAGGAGCACCGCGTGCTGCGGGAGAACGTGTACGCCGTGGGCGTGCAGTGCATAGGCATGTGCGACATCGAGGCGGTGAAAGCCGCCGGGATGAAGGGCGTAGTGGGCGCGGAGGAGCGGGGGGAGGACCTGGTGGTCCGCACCCTGTACGGCGAGAGGACCATGGAGCGCCGCGCCGCCCTGGCGGAGCGCTGCCAGGTGTGCAAGAGCAAAAAGCTGCTGGACTGCGACGAGCGCATCGGCGGGCAGGGGGAGGAGCTGTCCTCCGCCCGGTTCGACGGGGTGGCGCGGCTGGAGGCCATGACGGCGGAGGAGCGCTTCGCCTTCTGGCGGGGGGAGCTGAGCCGGTGTATCCGGTGCAACGCCTGCCGGAATGTGTGCCCCGCCTGCTCCTGCGAGAAGTGCGTGTTTGACAACCCCGCCTCCGGCGCGGAGAACAAGGCGGCGGCGGATAGCTTCGAGGAGAACCTGTTCCATATCATCCGCGCCTTCCACGTGGCGGGGCGGTGTACGGACTGCGGCGAGTGCTCCCGGGTGTGCCCCCAGCACATCCCTCTGCACCTGCTCAACCGGAAATTCATCAAAGATATAAACGAGCTCTACGGCGGCTATCAGGCCGGCGAGGACCCGGAGACCCGGCCCCCGTTGGTAGATTTCCGCCTGGACGACCCGGAGCCGTCCGTGGTCCATGAAAGGGGGCGGAAGGGATGAGAAAGCTGCCTGTTGCCCGGCTGAACGAGCTCTTCGCCGCCATCGCGGCTGAGCGGAAGCTGTACATCCCCGCCGGGGATGCCAAGACCGCGGCCTTCACCCTCTGGCGGGAGGGACTGGAGATGACGAAGGCCCTCAATACCAGCCGCAGCGCCAAGGACCTGTTCTTCCCCCAGGTGGAGAACCTGGTGGACTTCAAGGTCAGCGGCAGGGAGATCGAGATCGTGGAGAGCCGGGACCCCGGCGAGAGCTTTGTGGTCTTCGGCGTGCGCGCCTGCGACTGCCGGAGCTTCGACATATTAGACAAGGTGTTTTTGTGCGACCCGGCGGACACCTACTACCAGTCCCGCCGGGAGAATGGCGTGGTGGTGACCCTGGCGTGTAAGGAACCGGAGGAGACCTGCTTCTGCACCGCCCTGGGCGTCGACCCGGCGGACCCCGCCGGGGACGTGACGGGCTGGACGGAGGGGGAGGACCTATACCTCCGGGCCAACACGGAGAAGGGGGAGTCCCTGCTGGCCGGACTGCCCCTGTTTGTGGAGGGGGAGAAACCGGAGACAGACCGGTCCGTCTTCGGCCGTCTGCCTCTGAAGGAACTGGACTGGAGCGCCTTCGGCGGAGAGAAGATGATGGAGCTCTTCTCCTCCCCGGCGTGGGAGAGCCTGGCGGAGAGCTGCCTGGGCTGTGGAACCTGCACCTTCGTGTGCCCCACCTGCCAGTGCTATGACGTCAAGGATTTCAAAACCAACGACGGGGTGAGGCGCTTCCGCTGCTGGGACAGCTGTATGTACTCCGACTTTACCCTTATGTCCGCCGGACAGCCCCGGCCTACCCAGCTGGAGCGGTTCCGTCAGCGGTTCATGCACAAGCTGGTCTACTATCCCTCCAACCACGAAGGGGAGTTCGGCTGCGTGGGCTGCGGGCGGTGTCTGCAGAAGTGCCCCATTTCCATGAACATTGTCAAGGTCGCCCGGGCCTTGGGAGAGGAGGCGAAGCCATGAAGAGCGATCCGTTGATCCCCATGCTGGCCGTGGTGACGGACGTGCGGCGGGACACGCCGGACGTGAAGACCTTCCGGGTGGTGGGTACGGACGGGAAGAAACCCTTCCTCCACATCCCCGGCCAGTGCGCCATGCTGTCCATGCCCGGCGTGGGTGAGGCGCTGTTCTCCATCACCTCCTCACCCACCCGCGAGGAGGACCTGGAGTTCTCCATCAAGAAGTGCGGCTGCGTCACCGACTGGCTTCATGCCATCGAGTCTGGCCAGCAGGTGACTCTCCGGGGTCCCTACGGCAACGGCTTCCCCGTAGACACGGACTTTGCCGGGAAGGACCTGCTCTTCGTGGCCGGAGGCATCGGTCTGGCTCCCCTGCGCTCCGTCATCAACTATGTCCGGCACTACCGGGACCGGTACGGCAGCGTGGACATCGTCTACGGCTCCCGCAGCAAGGCGGACCTGGTGGACTACCAGGAGATTCTGGACGAGTGGTGCCGGGAGGACGGCATCAATGTCCACCTGACCATCGACAACCCCCAGCCGGACTGGGACGGTCACGTGGGCTTTGTGCCCAACTTCGTCAAGGAGCTGGGCTTTGACACCGGGAAAACGGTGGTCATGTGCGGGCCGCCCATCATGATCAAGTTCACCCTGGCCGGGCTCATGGAGCAGGGCTTTCCGAAGGAGCGGATCTACACCACCCTGGAGCTGCGGATGAAGTGCGGCCTGGGCCGCTGCGGCCGGTGCAATATCGGCGACAAATACGTCTGCAAGGACGGGCCCGTGTTCCGGCTGGACCAGCTGGACCGGCTGCCGGATGAATATTAAGGAGCTGGATGGATGATATGGAACAAATGGTAACTGTTTACCTCTTCGGGAAGCGCTATCAGGTGCCTGAGAGCCTGACCATCATGGAGGCCATGGAGTACGCGGGCTATCAGATGGTGCGGGGCTGCGGCTGCCGCAACGGGTTCTGCGGGGCCTGCGCCACCATCTACCGCATCGCCGGAGACCGGGAGCTGAAGGGCTGTCTGGCCTGCTCTACCAAGGTGGAAGACAACATGTATGTGGCCACCCTGCCCTTCTTCCCCCTGGTGAAGGAGGTCTATGACATCGAAAAGGTGAAGCCCACCGAGCAGATCATGATGCAGCTCTATCCGGAAATTTACGCATGTGTGGGCTGCAGCGCCTGCACCAAGGCCTGCACCCAGGGGCTGGACGTGATGCAGTATATCGCCTACGCCCAGCGGGGCGAATATGAAAAGTGCGCCGAGGCATCCTTCGACTGCGTGATGTGCGGCGTGTGCTCCGCCCGGTGCCCGGCGGGCATCTCCCACCCTCAGGTGGCCATGCTGGCCCGGCGGCTGAACGGCAAATATCTGGCCCCCCGCTGCGATCACCTGGACGAACGGATCGAGGAGATCCGGGAGGGCAAGTTCATCCCCCTCATCGAGGAGCTGATGGGCAGACCCCTGGAGGAACTGCGGGAGCTGTACAACAACCGGGATATTGAGAAATAGGGAGGGCTGCGGATATGTATCTTGATCCTGTCATCCGCTCGTCGGCGGAGAAGGTAGCCGCCGCCCGGGCGGAAAACATAAAGCTGGACCCCCGCCGCCTGACGGCGGAGGAGAAGGAGCGGCTGCTGAGGGACTTCCACCCGGACTATCGGGAGGACCAGTTTGCAGTTATAAAGGCCGGCCTCAACCGGGGGGAGAAGGCGCCCCATGAGCTGGCGGCCCTGCTGCAGGGCCGCTCCCGCATCGACCCGGCGGAGATCGATCTGACGAAGCCGGACTACGACGTGGACGTGCTGATCATCGGCGGCGGCGGCGCGGGGACGGCGGCTGCTATCGAGGCCCACCAGGCGGGGGCGAAGGTAATGGTAGTCACCAAGCTGCGCATGGGCGACGCCAACACCATGATGGCCGAGGGCGGCATCCAAGCCGCCGACAAGCCCAACGACTCCCCCGCCCGCCACTTCCTGGACGCCTACGGCGGCGGTCATTTTGCCGCCCAGAAGGATCTGCTGGTCCGCCTGGTCACCGAGGCTCCGGAGGCCATCCGGTGGCTCAGTGAGCTGGGTGTGGAGTTCGACAAGGCTCCCGACGGGACCATGCTGACCACCCACGGCGGCGGCACCTCCCGCAAGCGGATGCATGCGGCCAAGGACTACTCCGGTGCGGAGATCATGCGCACCCTGCGGGATGAGGCGCTCAACCGGCAGATTCCCGTGGTGGACTTCACCGCCGCGGTGGAGCTGGTTTTGGACGAGGACGGCCGGTGCGCGGGGGCGGTGCTGATGAACATGGAGACCCGGGAACTGCTGCTGGCCCGGGCCGGGACGGTGATCCTGGCCACCGGCGGCGCGGGGCGGCTCCACTACCAGGGCTTCCCCACCTCCAACCACTACGGAGCCACTGCCGACGGACTGGTGCTGGGCTATCGGGCGGGGGCTAGACTGCTGTACGCGGACACCCTCCAGTACCACCCCACCGGCGCGGCCTTCCCTGCCCAGATTTTCGGCGCGCTGGTGACGGAGAAGGTCCGGTCTGTGGGCGCTATGCTGATCAACGCCGAGGGCGAGGCCTTCATCAATCCCCTGGAGACCCGGGATGTGGCCGCCGCCGGCATTATCCGGGAGTGCTCTGAGCGGGGACGGGGGGTGAAGACCCCGGGCGGCTGCGCCGTCTGGCTGGACACCCCAATGATCGAGCTGAAGCACGGCCAGGGGGCCATCGAGCGGCGCATCCCCGCCATGCTGCGCATGTTCGGCAAGTACGATATCGACATCCGGCGGGAGCCCATCCTGGTCTACCCCACCCTGCACTACCAGAACGGCGGTCTGCATATCACGCCGGATGGACAGACGGACGTGGAGGACCTCTTTGCCGCCGGCGAGGTGGTGGGCGGCATTCACGGGCGCAACCGCCTGATGGGCAACAGTCTGCTGGACATCATCGTCTTCGGCCGCATCGCCGGGCGCAGCGCGGCGGAGAAGAGCCGGAGCGCACGGCATGGAGCCCTCAGCCTGGACCATGTGGAGCGCTTCCACCGGGGGCTGGAGGAGGCGGGGATCGGCGGAGGCGGTGCGTCGCCCAAGCTGCTGCCCACCTACAACTCCATGGGGCGCGACTTTTAAAGACTGCCATTCCATGAGCTTTTCCGGAGGTTTTCTATGGAAAAGAAATACCGCGCGAAGCAGGCATCCGACTCTCTGCTGGTGGGGGCGCTCCTCAGCGCCTCCGGCGGCTTGCAGGACGCGTATACCTACAACATCCGGGACGAGGTGTTTGCCAACGCTCAGACCGGGAATATCGTCCTGCTGGGACAGAACCTGATGCTGGGCCGCTGGGAGGACGCGCTGCGGTATTTGCTGCCGCTGCTCGCCTTCGCCGGAGGGGTGTATATGGCCGAGGTCATCCACACCCACTTCCACACCAGAGGGATCGCCATGCACTGGCGGCATGCGGTGCTGCTGGTGGAGGTGGGGCTGCTGTTCGCGGTGGGGTGGATGCCTCAGAGCCTGAATCTGCCGGCCAACATGCTGGTCAGCTTCGTCTGCGCCATGCAGGTGGAGGCATTCCGGGAGCTGGAGGGCAGCTCCTACGCCACCACCATGTGTATCGGCAACCTGCGCAGCGCCATGGAAAACCTCTACTACTGGCGGAAGACAAGGGACGACGTTCGCCGGCACAAGGCGTCGGTGTACCTCATCGTCATCGTGTTCTTCCTCATCGGCGCGGCCACCGGCGGCGTACTCTCCCAGTACTGGCGGGAGCGGACCATTCTGCTGTGCTGTCCGCCGCTGCTGGCGGCCTTCGCCCTTATGCTCCGTATCAGGGACCGGCGGCTGCGCTTCCTGTCCCTGATAACCGGGGCGGAGGAGGATGCGGCGGTGGTGGGGGAGGACTCGTCTCTCCCCACGTGCAAATAAAAATTGTCCCAAAGCAAGGACGCGGCGCCGGCAAGGTGCGCCGCGTCCTTTTTTGCGCGGAAATTTTTGAAGGACGGTCATATTTCAGATAAAACCGCACAGACTAATCCCACAGGCCGGGCCGTGCCCGGCAACTATAGGCTCGGAGGCGAAACTATGCAGAAACGATTGGGGCGGCAGACCGTTGCCCTGGAGCACCCGCCGGTCATCCTCTCCCACGCCGCCGTGGGCGGCAAGCAGGAGGGCGAGGGGCCGCTGTCCGGCTGTTTCGACCACCTGTGCGAGGACAGCTTTTTCGGCGAAAAAACCTGGGAGAAGGCGGAGAGCGCCATGCAGAAACTGGCGCTCAGCAAGGCTCTGGAGAAGGCCGCGCTGTCCCCGGAGGATCTGGACTATATCTTTGCGGGGGATCTGCTTAACCAGTGTATCGGCACCTCCTTCGGTCTGCGGGATTTCGGTATTCCCTTCTACGGGCTGTATGGGGCCTGCTCCACCATGGGAGAGTCCCTGGCCCTGGCGTCGCTGGTCATCGCCGGCGGCTTTGCGCAGAGGGCGGGGGCCATGACCTCCAGTCACTTCTGCACCGCCGAACGGCAGTACCGTATGCCCGTGCCCTATGGCAACCAGCGTACCCCCACGGCCCAATGGACCGCCACGGCCTCCGGCTGCGCCATCCTGGGCGCGGAGGGGGCGGGGCCCCGGATCACCGCCGTCACCTGCGGAAAGATCGTGGACAAGGGCATCTGCGACGTGAACAACATGGGGGCGGCCATGGCGCCGGCAGCATACGACACCCTCTCCGCCCACCTCAAGGCCACGGGGACGAAGCCCTCGGACTACGACCTGATCCTCACCGGCGACCTGGGGGTGCTGGGGCATCAGATCGTCACGGAGTTCTTTGAGCAGGACGGCGTGGATATGCACAAGAACTATCAAGACTGCGGGATGCTCCTCTACGACATCCAGCGTCAGGATATGCACGCCGGGGCCAGCGGCTGCGGCTGCTCGGCCAGCGTACTGTGCGGGTATCTGCTGCGGGAGATGGAGGAGGGGCGGCTGAGGAAGATTCTGTTTGCCCCCACCGGGGCGCTGCTGTCCCCCACATCCAGCTTCCAGGGGGAGAGCATCCCGTCCGTCTGCCACGCGCTGACCATAGAGAGCCGGGCGTGAGCGGCACAACAAAAGGAGGAGGTCCCATGTATGCAGTATCTCAACGCGTTCCTGTGCGGCGGCATCCTATGTGCCATCGGACAGATTTTCATCGACAAAACCCAGCTGACCCCTGCCCGTATTCTGACGGGGTATGTGGTAACCGGCGTATTTTTGGAGGCCATCGGTGTGTACGAGCCCATTGTCCAATGGGGCGGAGCGGGCGCTACGGTGCCGCTGACGGGCTTTGGGTCTAATCTGGCCAAGGGCGTGGCCAAGGCGGTGGGCGAAAAGGGCTGGCTGGGCGTGATGACCGGCGGCCTGACGGCCACGGCGGGGGGCATCGCCGCGGCGGTGCTGTTCAGTTTCATGGCCGCGCTGGTTTTCCGGCCCGGAGAGAAGCGATGAAAAGCCTCCCGGCGTCCCCCTGCGGGGAAGGACGCCGGGAGGCTTTTATGCTCCGTCAGGAAACCTGCCTCCACGCCTGGAAGGGGGCTTGGGCGGCGTACTGACGACATACGCCGGGCGAATCGGCCTCGCCGTAAATATACAGCATGGCGGCCTGGGGCCGGGCCTGGTCCGTGCCATAGCGGCGGTCATGGGCCCGGGCGTAGGAGACCTGGAAGGCCGGGTCGTTCAGCAGGGCCAGCGCGTCCGATAAAAGGCTCTCCTTGTCATCCTCCCGCCAGCTGGAGCCGCGGCAGCGGATTTCCAGGTTCTGAAAGGCCCAATACCCCACGGAGATTTCCGTGAGCTCAAACCGCTCCCGGCATGTCTCTTCAAATTGGTCCGCCTCGTCCGTGCGCAGAGGCAGAACGGAAACGCCCCGGTAGACGCTGTACCGGTATCCGATGAACAGCGCGGCGGCAGCTAAAAGGATGCACAGGAGATGAAACAGCTTCTTTTTTTGACTCATTTTACGAGATAATTATTGATATCTAACTTAACAGACGAATCAAAAAGCTTTGCTTGTGCATTCTGGAAATAGTTAAGGCTTTCAAAGACATGTTCCCCTGAGGTATACTGTTCCACAACATTGAAAGAAAAGGAAATTTGATCTCCAACAAAAATTTGGTTCATGAGATTTCCATCAAAAGGCCAATATGCAGTGCCGCGTCTAGTATTGAATTCCAAAATTGTACGGTCTGCGTCAGGTTCATATGTCATGTTTTGAACTGTGTCTGTAATAATCAAATCATCTCCAATGCTGAACGAGGGTAGGTTGTATACATAGTCATTCAATCCATTATCCCAGAACTGTTCATAAAGCTCGTCAACATCTAAATTATTTCGGGAAAATCTCTGTGTACACTGACTTGATGCGTCAAGTTCAGTTGGAATATAATAATACTTATTTCCTTTTGCATCAACAATAATATTATCTGGCTCAGACGTATAGTACGATGGAGCATTATAATCAACTATACCTGCTGACGAATTCCATTTCTGATGTTTAGTAACAGCAAATGTTGCACGATAGAATCCAACTTGACTTGTGTCTGTTACAGCATATGTAGTAATTCCATCCCTACCTAAGGTCTGATTTATTACGAAATTACCATATGGATCGGTCAGAGTTACAGCCATGACATCTGTTAAACCAACCAAAAAAGATGTCGAAGCAAAAAGTTTGATAAGCAAATTTTGTGACACAACTATAATATATCGTTTTGTGTAATTTGTCAATACAAATGCGGATTACTCCTATGACATCTATGATTCTGCCTGGAGATTTGACCAAGGCAGTGCCTACTGTTCCGGCGCGTCCGCTATTGCCACGGGAAGCTTTACATTGGCAATATCCCCCGTCTCCGCCTCTGTTCGCCTGACCTGCTCGCCCTCGGGTGTGCTGTCCTGATAGAGTGTTCTGTTTTTGAGGACCGCCGGCATCGTGCCGGCGGTCCTTTTCCGCGCGTTCCCGTATCCATAATCGAAAAAATTTCTCCTGCCCCTTGACAAATTCTCTGCTATGGCATATAGTTCATATTATGAACCATCTAAGAGGAGGATGCCGGATGCTGACCGAAGACCTGCTGGCGGCGTGGCTGCGGCTGACCACTGTGATCGACAACCAGAGACTGACCGCCGCCCACGGGGCCGCGGCGGGGGAGAAGCCGCTGTCCTTCAATGAGGCGGTGGTCTGTTCCCTGCTGGCCCGGGCAGGGGAGGAGGGCGGTTGTCTGACGGCTACGGACCTGTGCCGCCGGACCCGCATTCTGAAATCCCAGATGAACGCTATTCTCCGCTCCTTGGAGCGGCAGGGGTTGATTGAGCGCCGGGGCTCGGGGACCGACCGGCGGCGGGTGGAGCTGCGGCTGCGGCCGGCGGGCCTGGCCCATTATCGGGAGACCCACCGGCGTATCCGGGAGCTGGTGGACCGCCTGGTGGCGGAGATGGGTGAGGAGCGGGTCGCGGTCCTGCTTCCCCTGCTCCGGCAGGCGGCGGATATTTTTGATGCGATGGAGGTTGCCTGATATGGGCGTGCGTATTATTACTGATTCGGCGGCGGATTTTGATCTGGCTGTGGCAAAGCGGCGGCGGGTCGCCGTGGTCCCCATGACGGTGCAGTTTGGCGGCGCGTCCTTTGTGGCGGGCAAGATGCTGACCAACGAGGTGTTTTACCGCCTGCTCCAGGAGGGAAAGGAGAACCCCTCCACCTCCCAGCCCGCCCCTGCGGCCTTTCACCGGCTGTTCGAGGAGGCCAAGGCGGCGGGGGACCAGGTGGTGGCCATTCTGCTGAGCGCTTCGCTGAGCGGCACGCTGCAGAGCGCGGTGATCGCCAAGGAGATGTGCGAATACGAGGATATCCACCTGGTGGACAGCCGCAGCGCCACGGCGGGAATTCAGATTCTGGTGAACTACGCCTGCAAGCTGCGGGACAGCGGCCTGCCCGCTGGGGCCATCGCCGAGGAGCTGGAGCGGATGAAAGAGAAGGTGCGGGTGTTCGCGGTGATCGACACCCTGGAGTACCTCCGCCGGGGCGGCCGCGTAACTGCTCTTCAGGCGGGCCTGGGAACGGTGACAAAGCTGAAGCCCACCGTCTCGGTCCAGGACGGCGGGGTGAGCATCGTGGGCAAATCCTTCGGCACGGCAGCGGCGGTGAAGCAGCTGCTCAAACTGCTGGAGGCCCACCCGGTGGATGACGATTATCCCTCCTACTTCCTGTATACGGACGACAAGAGCCGGGAGGAGCTGCTGCTGCCCAGGCTGCGGGAGCTGGGACGGCTGCCCCAGCGGCTGCACTACTGCGCGGTGGGGCCCACCATCGGGACTCACGTAGGTCCCGGAGCGCTGGGATTGGCCTACGTGGAACGGGAGGACTAGCACAAAAGACGTGCATGGGGAAATTTTTCCTCTGCACGTCTTTTTTATTCTTGATTTTATGGGAAATATGGCGCAATATAAGGGAAGAAACAACAGAAGGAGCAATGCGTGGATATGGAGCCCAGAGTATACGAATTTACCGCCGCCATCGAGCCTGTCCCGGACAAGCACGGCGCTTTTGTCCGTTTTCCCTACGACATCCGGAAGGAGTTCGGACGGGGCCGTGCGAGGGTCCGGGCCACCTTTGACGGCCAGCCCTACGAGGGCAGCTTGGTCAACATGGGTGTGAAGAACGCCGACGGCTCGATATGCTATATCATCGGCGTGCGCAAGGACATACAGGCGAAGATCGGGAAGGGCCCCGGCGACCCCGTCGCCGTGACCATCCGGGCGCTGGAATAGGAGGGGGCTATGAAAAAGCTGTTTTCCGCCCTGTCCGGCGGACTGGCCGCAGGCCGCGCCGGGGTGCTGTGCGGCGTGGTGGCCAGCCATGGCTCCACCCCCCGGGGAGCGGGGGCGAAGATGCTGGTCTGGGAGGACGGCGGCGCGCTGGGCACCATCGGCGGCGGTACGGTGGAGTACCGTGCCGGACAGATGGCCCGCCAGCTGCTGCGGGATGGGTGCTCCCGGTTTGAGAGCTACCGCCTGTCCGCCGGAGAGTCCGCCGGCGTGGGCATGATCTGCGGCGGGGACGTGCAGGTGTACTTCCAGTGCTTTGATCCGGCGGACCGGGCGGCGCGGGAGACCCTGGACCGTGTTCTGGCGCTGCTGGATGCCCCCGGCCCCTCTTGGCTGGTCACTGCCATGACGGACACGGACTGGCGCATGGGGACCTGTGATCCGGAACACGGACTGCTGGGTCTGGATGTACCGCCGCAGCGGCTGGAGGGGTTGCTGGGCGGCGAAGGGATTCTGGACCAGGGGGAACCGGTTTTATTTGTAGAGCCCCTGGTCCGGCCGGGGACGGTATATCTCTTCGGTGCGGGCCACGTGGCCCGGGAGCTGGCCCATATTCTGGCCATGACGGATTTCCGGGTAGCGGTGTGGGACGAGCGGCCCGAGGAGGACTGGCAGGACCTCTTCCCGGAGGCCGCCCGGCGCTGCCGGGGACCCTTCCGGGGGGCTCTGGAGCGGCTGGGGCCCTTGACGGCGGAGGACTATGTAGTCATCATGACCCCCGGGCACCAGGCGGACTACGAGGTGCTGGCCCAGGCACTGAGAACTCCGGCGAAGTATATCGGCTGCATCGGCAGCCGCCGGAAAACCGCCCTCACCCGGGAACGCCTGCTGGCGGACGGGTTCACGGAGGCGGAAATCGGGCGGGTCAACGCCCCCATCGGCCTGCCCATCGGCGGGAAGACGCCGGCGGAGGTGGCGGTGAGCGCAGCAGCCCAGCTGATCGCCTGCCGCTCCGGGCGGCTGGCGGCGTTGACCGGAAAGGAATAACGGGATGCTGCAAATCGAGAACATCAAACTGGAATTGAACGAGGATGAGGCGCTGCTGCCCGTGAAGGCGGCGGCGATTCTTCGGATAGGACCGGAGGAGCTCCGGGAGGTCCGTATCTTGCGCCGCGCCCTGGACGCCCGGGAGGGCGTGCGGTTTGTCTACACCCTGCGCGCCGCAGTGCGGGATGAGAGGAGTGTGCTGCGGCGGTGCAGGAGCCGGCATGTGGCCCCTGTCTGTGAGACGCGCTACCGCCTGCCGCCGGCCGTCCCCGCGCCGGCTGTCCGGCCGGTGGTGGTGGGGGCCGGCCCTGCGGGGCTGTTCTGCGCCCTGGCGCTGGCCCGCTGCGGCGCGTCGCCCATCTTGCTGGAGCGGGGCTGGAATGTGGAGCGGCGGAGAGAGGACGTGGAGCGCTTCTGGGCCGCCGGGCAGCTGGACGAGTCGTCCAATGTCCAGTTCGGTGAGGGCGGCGCGGGGACCTTCTCCGACGGCAAGCTGAACACCGGCACCCGGGACCCCCGTCACCGCTTTATTCTGGAGACCCTTGTCCAGCACGGCGCGCCGGAAGACATTTTATACGACGCAAAGCCCCACGTGGGAACAGATTACCTCCACCGCATTCTGTCCAGTATGCGGCGGGAGCTGGCGGGTCTGGGCTGCGACGTCCGCTTCGGCAGCCGCCTGGAGAGCCTGGAGCTGCGGGGAAACCGGCTGGAGGCCCTGGGTGTGTCCGGACCGGAGGGGTCCTACCGCCTGCCAGCGGAAAAAGTGGTCCTGGCTCTGGGCAACGGGGCCAGGGATACTTTCGCGATGCTCCACGCCGCCGGGGTGCCCATGGAGGCCAAGCCCCTGGCGGTGGGCGTGCGCATTGAGCACTGTCAGGCGGACATCGATCTGGCTCAGTACAAGGCCCAGGCAGGCCACCCCCGCCTCCCGGCGGCCAGCTATAAACTCAGCTGTCACCTGGAGGATGGCCGGGGGGTGTTCAGCTTCTGCGTCTGTCCCGGCGGCCAGGTGGTGGCCGCCGCCAGCGAGCAGGGCCGGACCGTCACTAACGGTATGAGCCTCTACGCCCGAGACGGGGAAAATTGCAACGGCGGACTGCTGGTGGGCGTTTTGCCGGAGGATTTTCCAGGGGAGGGTCCCCTGGCGGGTATCGCTTTTCAGCGAGCGCTGGAGGAGCGGGCCTTCCGGGCCGGAGGCGGTGGATTTGTCGCCCCGGCCCAACGGGTGGAGGACTTTCTGCTGCGCCGGGCCTCCTCTGGACCGGGGAGGGTGCGTCCCACCTACCGCCCCGGCGTGCGCTGGTGCAGCTTGTGGGAGGTTCTGCCGGCATTTATCTGTGAGGCTCTGGTTCGGGCCCTGCCGCTGCTGGACGGGAAGGTTCGGGGCTATGCCTGCCCGGACGCGGTGCTGACGGCGGTGGAGACCCGATCCTCCTGTCCCCTGCGGATTCTGCGGGGGGAGGACGGGCAGTCTTCGGTCCGAGGGCTGTGGCCCTGCGGCGAGGGCGCGGGTTACGCGGGCGGTATTATGTCCGCCGCTGCGGACGGACTGCGCTGCGCGGAGAGGGTATTGGTTCAGGAACACAATTAAAACAAGACTTTCATTGGGGGACAGCTATGCGAAAAATTGGCGTTTGCGTTGGATTTATAAACGAGAGCTTCCGCCGCCGGATCGAGGCCGCGGCCCGGGGGTTCTCGGTGGACTTTCTGGGAAGTGAGGAGGAGCTTGCGGCGCGGATCGGCGAGTTCGAGGTGGTTTTCGGCCATCCGGACCCCGCGCTGCTGGTGCGGGCAGTGCATCTGCGCTGGCTGTGCAGCGATTTCGCGGGGGTGGAGAAGTACCTGCCCGACGGGGTGTGGCCCGCGCCGGACTGTCTGCTGTCCAACGCCTCGGGGGCCTACGGGCCCGCCATCTCCGAGCACATCGTCATGGTGCTGCTGATGCTGATGCGCCGGATGCCGGAGTACCAGGCGGCCCTGGCGCGGCGGGAGTGGCCCTATTTCGCCCCCGTCCG
Organism: uncultured Oscillospiraceae bacterium; assembly: GCA_910584045.1. Taxonomy (GTDB): domain Bacteria; phylum Bacillota; class Clostridia; order Oscillospirales; family Oscillospiraceae; genus Pelethomonas. The sequence goes on from CAJTYO010000032.1 coordinate 21,877, forward strand.
CTCCATCATGGGCAGCCGGATCGTTCTGCTGGGGACCGGGGACATCGGGTCCAACGCCGCCCGGCGGCTGAAGGCCCTGGGAGCCCGGGTCACCGGCGTGTGCCGCAGCGGCCGGTCCAACGAGTCCGCCTTCGACCGGGTGGAGCCCGTTGGGGCCCTGGAGGCCCTTCTGCCCGGGGCGGATGTCCTGGTGCTGGCCCTGCCCGCCACGGCGGAGACGGAAGGAATATTGTCCAGGGAGCGGCTGGCCCTGCTGCCGGAGCGGGCCTATGTGGTCAACGTGGGCCGCGGCAGCGCCATCGACCAGGGGGCGCTGGTGGAGGCCCTGCGGGCGCGGCGGCTGGCCGGGGCGGCTCTGGATGTGATGGTTCCGGAGCCCCTGCCGGCGGATCACCCCCTGTGGGATTGTCCCAACGTGATCCTTACGCCCCACGTGTCCGGGAATATGTCTCTGGCGCTGACCTGCGAGCTGGACGTGGAGATGTTCTGCCGAGATCTGGAGCGCTACGCCGCAGGAAAACCGCCGGCCCATCTGGTGGACCGGCGGCGGGGGTATTGAAGCGATGGAAAAGCTGCTGGAAAGCGACCTCTACGCCCCGGTTCGGGACTATCTGGAGGGCCTGGGCTACACGGTGAAGGGAGAGGTGAAGGACTGCGACGTAGCCGCCTGGCGGGATGGGGAGCTGATCGTGGTGGAGCTCAAGCGGGGCTTCACCCTAGAGCTCATCTACCAGGCCATGGACCGACAGCGGGCGGCGGACGGGGTGTACGTGGCTGTGCCTCTGCCCCGGCGGGGGTACATGGACCCCCGTATGGGGGACATGCGGGCCCTGTGCCGCCGGCTGGAGCTGGGGCTCATCTTCGTGGGCTTCACCACCGGGGGCGCGGGCCAGGTGGACGTGGCCGTCCATCCCAAGGAAGCCGCCGACCTGCGCCGGAATAAAAAGAGGCGGCTGGCGGTGATCCGGGAGCTGGAGGGCCGCACGGGCAGCGCCAACACCGGCGGCGTCACAGGCCGGAAAATCTTAACCGCCTATAAGGAACAGGCCCTGCTGGTGGCCAGGCTGCTGCGGGAGCGGGGCCCCCTGCGGGCGGACGAGGTCCGCGCCCTGGGCGGCCCGGCCAATACCGGGGCGATCCTGGGCCGGAACCCCATGGGCTGGTTCGACAGGGAGGCGGCGGGCAAGCGTTATCTCTACCGGGTGAGCCGGAAGGGGCTGGAGGCGCTGGAGCTATACGCAGAATTGCTGTAGCGGCGCTACCCCATCTCCTGCCGCAGCCGTTCGATGGCCCTTTTCTCCAGTCGGGAGACCTGTACCTGGCTGACGCCCAGAATTCTGGCGCACTGCTGTTGGGTCAGGCCCTTGTAAAAGCGCAGAAGGATGGTCTCCTTCTCCCTCTCGGGCAGCGCGTCGATGGCGCAGCGCAGAGCGATGCGCTCCAGCAGGTTTTCCTCCGTGGCCGGGGAGGCCAGGGTGGACTCCAGGGTCAGCCCGTCGGCGTTCTCCTGCTGGAGGCTGTCCGGGGGTGCGGCGGCCAGCTCCGCCACCGCGATCTCCTCCGGCGTGAGGCCGGTGGCCTCGCTGAGCTCCGACAGTGCGGGCTCCCGGCCCAGTCGGGCGCGCAGCTGTTCCCGGGCGGTGTAGATGGCAATGCTCTGCTCCCGCAGATTCCGTCCCACCTTGATGAGGCCGTTGTCCCGGAGGTAGCGGCGGATCTCCCCCGCGATCTTGGGTACGGCGTAGGTGGAAAACTGGGTGCCGTAGGCTGTGTCGAAGCCCCGAACCGCCTTGAGAAAGCCCAGACACCCCAGCTGATACAGATCGTCGGGCTCCACCCCTTTGCCGAAGTAGCGGCGGACCACAGCCCAGATCAGGCCGCTGTTTTCCTCCAGTACACGTCGGGCGGCGGTCTCGTCCCCCGCCTTGGCCAGGGCCAGCAGGTCCAGGGCCTCGGTGGTCATTGGACCGGCCGGCGGGGCTGGATGCGCCGGCGCATGGTTACCCGGGTGCCCTTCCCCTCCTGGGACCGGACGGCCAGGGAGTCCATGAAGCTCTCCATGATGGTGAAGCCCATGCCGCTGCGCTCCTCGCCGCCGGTGGTATAGAGAGGCTGGCGGGCCTTATCCACATCGGGGATGCCCCGGCCCCAGTCCCGCACGGAGATCTCCAGCACATTTCCCTCCAGAATGCGGGCCTTGAGAACGATCTTACCCAGTTGGTCGGGGTAGGCGTGGACGATGGCGTTGGTCACCGCCTCGCTGACGGCGGTTTTAATGTCGCCCAGCTCCTCCAGGGTGGGGTCCAGCTGGGCGGCGAAGCAGGCCGCCGCGCCGCGGGCGAACGCTTCGTTGGCGCTGCGGCTGAGGAACTCCAGAGTTATGTAGTTGGTGCATTTGGCCTTCATAACGCGCCTCCTTTTGCGCCCCCCGGTCAGCGTGCCGGCGGGGCGGTTCTTGTTGTATAAAAGTGTTTGTTCGCAGGAATCAGGATCTTGTTTACGACCAAAATCAAAGCTTCTCCAGATTTTTCAAAGACTGCGGCGTCCAGGCGTTCCCATCAAGACATCTTCCGCATTCGGTCATACCAGATCCACGTACCGCCCCAGCCCCGCCGTCTCCAGGACCCTGGACGCCTGCCGCGGGATATTTACCACCAGCAGAGAACCGGCCAGGGCCTCCATGCGCCGCTTGGCCCGCAGGACCACCGCGATGCCGGAGCTGTCCATAAACGTGAGCCCTCCCAGATCCAGCAGGGTCTTGGCGGGCAGATTCTGCTCCATGCAGCGGTCGATGGATTCCATCAGCTCCCGGGCGGCGTGGTGGTCCAGCTCGCCGGAGAGGGAGATAGTCAGCTGCCGGTTCTCGGCTTTGTACTTCATTTCCATGGCTTGTCTCCTTCGCACACATAAATGACTGCAAGCAGTTTTTACCAGCTGCCTGCAGCCATTATAAATTCTACCGCCGGGCGCTTCCTGTCGAAAGCGGGCGGGCGGGAAAATATTCCTTTGTGCCGCTACTTCTGTTCGTTCAGGTACAGCTCCACCCGGTTCTGGATGGCCGCGGCGGCCTCCTGGGCGGTCCAGTCCCCGGCGAAGAAGCCTCCGGCGCACTCCAGGGCGATGGAGCGGATGTTCTCATCCTGGCGCACCAGGCTGCCTGCGGTGCTGTAGAGGTCCATGACCTGGTCATAGTCGTCCTGGGTGATGGGGGTCAGGGGAATCCAGAGTCCCCCCAGGAGCCCGCGGCTCTGGTTGGCCACGACCGGCTGACCGTCCTCGTCGGTGACGGTCTCCCCGTTTTCGTCGGTGACATATTCCACCTTCATGCTCTCCTCGGCGGCACCGTCGAAGTCCGCCCGGTTAATGGGAAAGCCGCTGGGGAAGAAGGTCTGGCCGGTGGGTAGCAGCGTCCGGCGCAGGAAGCTCCACGCCCCCTCCTTGTCCGGGCAGGCAGCGGACATAGCCAGGCTGCCCTCCGTCTGGAACCGCGCCGCGATTCCCTGGCCGTCCGGGTAACCTACAAAGGTCACGTTGCCGCCGAAGAGCTCCCGATTGACCTTGACGTTGGTGAGACTGAGTACGCCGCCCCGCAGCAGGAGCTGCCGCCCCTCCACAGCCCGGGTCATGGCGTCCAGGCCGTCGTCCGCCGTCCCCGGCTGGGCCGGGAAGGAGGCGCAGAAATCCAATATCTCCTGGAACTCCGGGGAATCAAACCGGGCGGTCCCGGCGTCCCAGTCCACAAAACGGTCCAGGCTGCGGGAGAAGAGGGAGCTGAAAATGGAGTCCCGGGTCTCATTTTGCTCCAGGATACAGCACTCCGGCCCCATCTTTTCCATGGCCGCCCGCAGCTCCGTCAGTGACCAGCCCTCCTTGTCCCCCACGGCCTGGGATGCTCCCGCCAGGGTGTCCAGGGTAAAGGAGGAGAAGACCTGGTAGAGCTTTCCTCCGATCTCGGCGGACTGGAGAGCCCGCTCCATCACGCCGGCCCGGCCCAGCTCGGCATCTGAGTCGATATAGGGCCACAGGTCCTCCAGATAGCCCCTTTGGGCGTACTGGCGCAGGGGCAGCGCGTCGGACACATCCAGCAGGTCCGGCATTTTGCCGGTCAGGATCTCCGTATTCAGCTTGGTCAGGCCCGCCGAGGCGTCGTCGGGGGTGTTGTACTCGGAGTAGTCCTGAATCTCAATGCGGTAGTCCCTGCTGGTGCGGTTGAAGTCCATCACCATGGCGCGGGTTTCGCTGTCCAGACCCATGGTGGCCAGGGTCAGAACCGTCCGGCCCGCCATAGCGTCCTCGTCGGCGGGGAAGAGAAGGGCAACGCTCCCGGCGGCGGAGATATCGGAATCATCCCACAGCAGTGCCGCGCCCCGTCCGTCTGGCAGGAAGGTCATGGTGAAGACCTGTCCGCAATCGATCCCCGAGGAGCTCCAGCTGAGGAGCTTTTGCGGCGCGTCTGCGCCCTTGGGCCAGCCGTAGAGGCTGTCGCCGCTGGTGTAGAGGAACTCATATGTATCGCCGCCGGGGTAAATACTCGCGGCGCTCCCGGTCAGAGGACGGGGCGCACCCCAGCTCTTGGCATCCGGGTCGATAGGGGTGACGGTGCGCCCGCCCTCCACACTCATGGTCAGCGCACCCACCGCGCCGTCCGCCAGGGGGACCAGTCGGACAATGTCCTCCTGCCCCTTGCAGGTGAAGAGGGGATTGCCGCCGCCGTCCACCGCCGTCACCGAGGAGCCGGAGGCCAGATAGAGCCGTCCCGCCCCGTCCACCAGGGAGGCGGATACAGGCTGGCCCTCCATTACCTGGGCGGCGTCAATCCGGGCCAGTTCCTGGGCGCCGTCGGCGCTGAGCTGCCGCCAGACCTGGGTGGAGGCAGCCGCCTGAAGAATGGACGCGGTGTCCGAAAGGCCATCCAGGGTCTCCTCGCGGCCCATGTTCTGCTCCATCACCCAGATGGTGCCGTCCGCGCCGGGGGCCACCGCCATGACGGACACGCCGGGTTCCGGGACATATCCCTCCAACAGCTCCGCCTTGCCGGCGGCTGGGTCCAGGCGGCAAAGGGCCGCCCGGATGGCATCACCGAAAGCGAATGAGAAGCTGCTGTCGCCGCTGCTGAAAGAGTAGGTCGTTCCGCTTGAGACCTCCCCATCCGTCTCGCCTCCCTCTGCTCCGGCGGACGGAACCTGGTATACAGTCCCCGCCAGAAACATGGCCTCGCCGCTGACGCAGGCGGCGGAGAGGCTGTCCAGTGGAAGCTGGCAGGGCTTTGTGTCTGCGGTATATGCCTTGGCCCCGGCCAGAGGGGCCGGGGCGGCCTCCGGCTTTTTGCCGCAGGCGGCCGCCAGCAGGCACAGGGCCAGCAGGGCGGCCAGTAAGGTTTTCTGTTTCATGGTTATCCTCCTTGTTTTACAGGGTATGGCAAGAAGGATAGCGGATAAATCTTACATTCCGGACTATATATTTCTTACGAATTCTTACAAAAAGTTCGACCTCACTTTTCCAGCGTCAGCCGAAGTATGCCGTCTCTGTCCTGTATCAGCGCCAGCGGCCAACAGGAGACCTCCGGATTTGGGGAATCAGTCCACAATATGCCCTTATTTTTCGATTCGACCACCTGCAGAGCCCCGTCCCGCATTTCCAGAACATAGTCGTGAAAAAAATCTCTGTTTGCCAGTTTGTAGGATGCGCAGGAGGCGTAATCCTCTACAATGACAAACCTATGGGCGATCCCGGACCCCAAGCTGACGGTAGCGCAGAGCTCAGGCTTGCCGTCGCCGGTCAGGTCGCATAGATAGACGTTGCAGACGGACAGCGCACCAAAGGGCCCCGCCGTAAACAAATCCTTTGTCTCTTCTCCTCTTTCAGCGGACACTTTTCCGGTTGCAGATGTATAGGTGAAGGTTACGCCGGGGAAAGCCGGCAGGTTCAGCGTTTCAGTTCCATCCTGCGGGATATGGTCTTCGATCCACACCTCCGCAGACATGCCTCTCCCGCCGCAGCCGGCGCACAGCAGTACGGTCAGGATCAGCAGCACCCATTTCTTCATTCCGCACTCCCTCCCCTTCGGTACTTGGGGAAGGCCAGTACGCTTCTATAAACCCCGTCCTTTGCAGAGACTGCCAGTGTGCCGCCGGAGCGGGCCATCAGCTCCTGCATGGTGGGCACGCCTAAGCCGTGGCTGTCGGCCCGGTCCGGAGCGGGGAGGAGGCGGTTCGTTACCTCCACCGTCGCCGCCTCGGGGCCATCCTCCGCCCGGATGGTCACCGGATGGGTCGGGTCGGCATACTTGCGGAGATTGGAGAACAAATTGTCAAACACCCGCACCGCGTCCTCGGTGCGCAGATAGAGGGTAAAATCCTGACGGAACAGGGGCGGCTGGACGTCAAAGCCCTCCCGGCGAAGGTCGTCGCACTGCTCCGTCAGGAGCTGGCCCAGCAGGGCCGCGCCGTCCACCGCCTCCGGCGGGCGCTCCAGGCCGGGTTCGGGGACGGTCACCTGGGCGCTGGCAAAGAGCTGGTCGGTGAGGGCCTTGATCTGGGCGGCCTTTTCGGAGGCCAGGCGAAGGAACTCATCGTGCTCTGTCTGGCTCCGGTACTTCCCGTAGGACAGGATGTCCAGATAGCCCGTCAGCTTGGTCAAAGGGGTGCGCAGGTCGTGGGACAGGGTGGTAATGAGCCGGCCGTTGGCCCCCACGGCCTCCCGCTCCCCCTCAATGCGCGCCAGCACCGAGCGGCGAAGACGCTCGATATTCTCCCCAAGGCCGCTGATCTCATCCCGGCCCTTTATGTGGACGGCGTGGTCCAGTTCCCCCGCCATCAGGACGCCCGTCTCCCGGGACAGCTCGCTCACGCGGCGCACCAGCCAGACGATACAGGGAATCATCACTGCGCAGAAGACCAAAAGGGCCAGCAGAAACCCAGCCAGACGGCCAAAGCTTTGGATTTGGACGGCGCTGGAGGGCGTGGAGATGAGCAGAAGACCGTCGGCGCACTGGAGCTGATGCAGCTCGATGATGGAGCTGGTCTGTGTGTATATGGAGGAAACCGTCCCCGAGGTATTTGAAATAGTAAATTCTTGCTGTACACCCTCTGACAGATCGTATATCGTAAAAAAATCGCTGTCGTAGGACGCGACATATAGGGAGACAACACCGGAAAAGGGGGTTTGGGAGGATCGCTCCACGTATTCCAGGGCCTCCAGAACGGTAAGATCGTGCGCGGTGACGTAATCCTGATAGGCAGTAATGGCGGCGGTGCTGCGGGACTCCCAGAAGGAGTTGAAGCGGTCACTGAAGAGCAGCCAAGGCACGGCAACGTTGTCCACCAGATAGAAAACGGCAAAGGCCAGGGCCAGACCCAGCACAGAGATGCCCGCCAGCTTGCCGCCCAGGCGGGAAAAACGGCGCCTCTTACCCAATTCGATACCCCTTTCCCCATATAGTTTTGATGTACTCCGGATGCCTCGGGTCGCTCTCCACCTTCTCCCGCAGACGGCGGATATGGACCATAACGGTGTTGGCGGAGGAGGGGAAGTAGGGCTCCTGCCAGACGCTCTCGTACAGGTTCTCCATGGAGAAAATTTTTCCGTGGTGCTGGACCAGCAGACGGAGAATGCGCCACTCCGTGTCCGTCAGGTCGATCTCCCGGTCGCTGCGCCAGACCATATTGCTGGAGAGGCCCACCCGGAGGCCGCACCACTCCGCCTCCTCCGCGGCGGCCTCCGGCTTACCGCGGTAGACCTGGTAGCGGCGGAGGAGGCCCTTCACCCGGGCCAGCAGCTCCGGGTAGGAGAAGGGCTTGACCAGGTAGTCGTCCCCGCCGCTGGAGTAGCCCATGGTCAGGTCGGAGTCCCGGCTCTTGGCGGTGAGGAAGAGAACGGGCACGTTCCACTTCTCCCGCAGCTGGAGGCAGACGTGATAGCCGGAGAGGCCCTCCATCATCACATCCAAAATCACCAGGTCCACACCGCCCAGGTGGTCCTCCAGGTATTGCAGCGCCTCCAGGCCGCCGGAGGCCTCGGCTACCTCCAGACCCTCGCCGGTCAGCAGAATGCGCAACACATCCCGGATCTCCCGGTCGTCGTCCACAATTAGAATTTTATCGCTCATCTCCGCCCCGCCTTTTCTGTTTATGGAGCCGGACTGCCCCTTTGCTTAATCAGACGTAAGAAAAAGGCAAATGGTTCCCTATTATCTCCTATTTTGCGGAAAGATTGTATCCATTTTGCATCAAATCGTCATCAGATTTGTTAGTTTTATGATGGTCTCTTCTGTGCGTCGAAAAAGTACTTTGCGCCCTTTTAAAAGGGAAATGCAACGTTCGGCCCGTATGGAACGCTGCAGTGTCATGCAATGAGGGGCGGCGGAAATATGCCGTTTGGGTTCAAGGGAGGGAAAAGATCGCAAAAACCCTTGCAATCCCGCGGAAAATTCGCTATAATATTTTCTGTACGAAATTTTTGCCGGGTTGTGCCCGGACAATATAAAGAGAGTGTGATGATTTTGAAATACGATTTTGCCGCCATTGAGCCCAAATGGCAGAAGCGCTGGGAGGAGGGCAAGGTCTTTGCCGCCGCCGACAGGAGCGAAAAGCCCAAGTTTTACGGTCTGATCGAGTTCCCCTATCCCTCTGGCCAGGGCCTCCACGTGGGCCATCCCCGGCCTTATACCGCTATGGACATCGTGACCCGGAAAAAGCGGATGGACGGGTACAACGTGCTGTTCCCTATGGGCTTCGACGCATTCGGCCTGCCCACGGAGAACTACGCCATCAAAAATCACATCCACCCCGCCGTTGTTACCAAGCAGAACATTGCCCGCTTTACCACACAGCTCAAGCGCCTGGGCTTCGGCTTCGACTGGGACCGGGTGGTGGATACTACCGACCCTTCCTACTACAAATGGACTCAATGGATATTCCTCCAGCTGTATAAAAAAGGTCTGGCCTACAAGGCCACCATGCCTGTCAACTGGTGTACCTCCTGCAAGTGCGTGCTGGCCAACGAGGAGGTGGTGGAGGGCGTCTGCGAGC
>CAJTYO010000033.1 GCA_910584045.1 uncultured Oscillospiraceae bacterium
CATCATGCGGTTGCCTATTCTATTCATAAAATGTTCTTTATGCGTACTGTCCATTGCGACGGTCAAAAGTTTATTTTCCAATATACAGACCGCCGCAAAAAAACCTCTTGCATTTTCGCGGCGGCTGTGTATAATAGACTATGACAACCGAACACGCATCTTCAGGGCGGGGTGTAAGTCCCCACCGGCGGTAATGGCCTGCGGGCCTCAGTCCGCGAGCGCGCAAGCGTTGAACTGGTGTGATTCCAGTACCGACAGTGATAGTCTGGATGGAAGAAGGTGTACGCATTTTGGCGCGTTTTTATGCGCTCCTTTGCGGCAATACTCCGGAGATGCAGCGTCTTCGGATATTTTTGTAAAGGAGCATTTTTTATGTCAACTACAGCTTCCGCCGCCGCAGCCCAGAGGTCCCGTACCCACAAAATCGCCGTCACCGCCATGCTCTCGGCGGTGGCAGCCGTCCTGATGTTCCTGGAGTTCCCGATCCCGTTTCTGATTCCGTCCTTTGTCGAGCTGGATTTTTCCGAGCTGCCCGCGCTGCTGGCGGCGTTCAGCCTGGGGCCTGTCAGCGGCATGGTCGTCTGCCTGGTGAAAAACTTGATCAAGGGCCTGCTCTTTTCCGGCACCGGCGGCGTGGGGGAGATGTGCAACTTCCTGCTGGGCGTCTGTTTCGTGATTCCGGCGGGCGCGATTTACCGGTACAAGAAAACCCGGATGGGGGCGCTGGCCGGCGCGCTGATCGGGGCCTTGGTGATGGCGGTATGCAGCATACCGGTGAATTACTTCATCTCCTACCCCGTCTATACCAAGTTCCTGCCCATTGACGCCATTATCGGCATGTATCAGGAAATCCTTGTGTCTTTCAACAGCCTGCTGGCCCGTGTAAATGCCCCCTTTGCGTTCCCTTCCGTCAACGGTCTGCTCAGCTGCCTGGTGATCTTTAACGCGCCCTTTACTCTGCTCAAGGGACTGCTGGACACGGTGCTGTGCTTTTTGATCTACAAGCCCCTGTCCCCCCTGCTGCACCGGTAAAGGCCCCGGATTTCCGTATAGTATATATGAGGAGAAAGCGGTATGTCAAACTATGAGATCATGAAGAAAAACGGCGCGGAGCGCTTTTTGACCTATGATCCAAGGAGGATGATAGACCGCTTTGCCCTGCGCTCCGATGGGACGTATCTGTACATGGACTTTCTGTCCCGGCCCTACCGCGTGCGTCTGTCCACGGGTCTGTGCGAGCGGGGAAGCGGAGAGGGCTTCAACGAGGCGGGTTTCAACGAGGCCATGACCCTGTATGACCTGCTGTGTCACACTGAGGAGCCGGTGTGTATGTCGGGGGAATTCGTCCCTATGGAGAGCTTGTCTGCTGTGCATAACGCCGTCTCCTATGCGGGGGAGGGCTCCTTCCGTCAGCTCGAGCAGAGCTTCGCCGGACGGGAGGAGGCCCTCGCCGCCGCCTGCGAGGCGCTGGGGGGCGTGCGGCAGGGGAGGGGGGACGTGTCCTACCGCATTCCGGTGTTCGGGGATGTGAGCCTGCTGCTCAGCTTCTGGAGGGCCGACGAGGACTTTCCCGCCAGTCTGACGGTGTTTTGCGACAGGAATTTGACGCGGTATGTCTTCTATGAGACGATCTGGTACATGGTTGGATTTTTGATGGGAGAGATTCGCCGGGAAATGGGGGAATGACCTCTGAACCGATCAAAAGACCGACCGGATATCATAATTTTCTTCAATTTCCCACCTTGACAATTCCTGAATTTATGGTATAATAACACGCAATTACAAGTAAACGCAGCGATGGGGAAAAAGCGAAGCAGTTCCCGCCTCAGAGAGCCGGCGTTGGGTGCGAGCCGGCGGAGGGACGCTTCGTATCAGTCGCCCCGGAGCGGCCGGTCTGAACAGGGTGTGCGCCCTCAATAGGACGGACGGCGCCCGGCCGTTACACCGGGAAGTGATGTTAGTCACGCGGAGCGGCCGTCCCTGGCGGCAAGAAGAGTGGTACCGCAAGATCATTGTATCCGATGATCCTGTCTCTTTGATTAAAAGAGATGGGATCTTATTTTTTACCCCAAGAAAGGATGACAGGCATGAAACTGACCGGCGCTGACATCATTGTCAAAACCCTGCTGGAGCAGGGAATCACCACCGTCTTCGGCTATCCTGGCGGACAGGTGATCCACATCTATGACGCCCTCTACAAGTACAGGGATCAGTTGACCCATGTTCTCACGGCCCATGAGCAGGGGGCCGCCCACGCCGCCGACGGCTGGGCGCGGTCCACCGGAAAGCCCGGCGTGGTCATCGCCACCTCCGGCCCCGGGGCCACCAACCTGGTCACCGGCATCGCCACCGCCTTTCTGGATTCCATCCCCATGGTGGCGATCACCGGCAACGTCCCCAATAACCAGATCGGCACCGACTCCTTCCAGGAGATCGACATCACCGGCATCACCCTGCCTATCACCAAACACAACTATTTCGTGGGTGAGATCGAAAATCTGGCGGACACCATCCGGGAGGCCTTCCGCCTGGCCGTGTCCGGCCGGCCGGGCCCTGTGCTGGTGGATGTGCCCAAGGACATCCAGATCGCCTCCTATGACTACGAGTCGCAGCCCCCTGTGCTCCCCGACCCGCCTCATGCGGCCAAGGAGGCGCGCATCCGGGAGGCGGCGGCGTGCATCGACGCCGCCCACCGGCCCTTTCTCTATTTCGGCGGCGGGCTTATCGCCAGCGGGGCTCAGGAGGAGCTGCTGGCGCTGGCGGAGAAGATTGACGCCCCCATCGGCTGCTCCCTCATGGGCGTGTCCGGCATTCCCACGGATCACCCCCGGTTTCTGGGAATGCAGGGGATGCACGGGCACTACGCCTGCTCCACCGCCATGCACCGCTCTGACTGTATCATCGCTCTGGGGACCCGATTCAACGACCGGGTCACCGGCGACAGGACCAAGTTCGCCAAGGGAGCCAAGCTGGTGCAGATCGATGTGGACGGCTCGGAGCTCAGTAAGAACGTGGCGGCAGTGTGCGGAATGCGGGGGGATGTAAAGCTGACACTGCAAAGGCTGGCGGAGCTGGTTTCTCCGGCGGAGCATCCGGAGTGGCGGGGCACTGTAAAGGCCTTCCAAAGCGCGGAGGCCGAGAGCCGGGACGCCCGGACGGGCCTCACCCCCCGGAACGCCCTGCTGACCCTGGACAAGCGCCTGACGGAATCGACTCCGGTTGCCACCGACGTGGGCCAGCACCAGATGTGGGCGGCCCAGACTCTGTCCTTCCGGAAGCCCCGGCGGTTCATTTCCAGCGGCGGACTGGGCACCATGGGCTTCGGCATGGGCGCGGCCATGGGGGCCCAGATGGCCACCGGGGAGCACGCCGTGCTGGTCACCGGGGACGGCAGTTTCGGCATGAACCTCAACGAGCTGGCTACCGCTGTAACATACAGGGTTCCGCTGGTGATCCTGCTGCTCAACAACGGTGTGCTGGGCATGGTGCGGCAGTGGCAGACGCTGTTTTTCGACAAGCACTACTCCAACACCATTCTGGAGCGGCGGACGGACTTTGTGAAGCTGGCGGAGGCCTTCGGTGCGAAGGCCGAGCGGGTGGACACGCTGGATGGGCTGGACGAGGCCCTGGGGAGGGCTTTCGGGTACAAGGGGCCATACCTCATCGACTGCCTCATTGGAGAGGACGAGTTCGTCCTGCCCATGCTGCCCCCCGGCGGGAGCATGGACGATATGATTACAAAGGTGGGTGACTGACATGGAGAAACGCTATACTGTGGCCGTGCTGGTGCGCAACCAGTTCGGCGTATTGAACCGGGTCACCAGCATGTTCCGGCGGCGGCAGTTCAACATCGACAACCTGACCGTCAGCGAGACGGAGTCCCCGGATTACTCCCGGATCACCGTCCAGTTCGCCGGGGAACGGGTGACCAAGCAGCAGCTGGTGGACCAGCTCTATAAGCTGCCGGACGTGTGCTCCATCCGGGAGCTGGACAACGAAAACTCCGTCAGCTTCGAGCTGCTGCTCATCAAGCTGAAAAACGACCCCGCCAGCCGGGGGGACATCCGGGCGGCAGCGGACGCCTTCGAGGCCAAGACGGTGGATTACACCCGCGAGTCCATCGTCCTGCGGGTCACCGCCGACAGCAGGCGGATCGACGATTTCATCGACCTGATGCGGGACTACGAAATTCTGGAGATCTGCCGTACCGGGGTAGTTTCCCTGGAGCGGGGCGCGGATACCATCCGGAAAGTGACGAATCTGTGAGCAAACTCATCATTTTAAGGGGCAATTCGGGAAGCGGCAAAAGCAGCGTGGCCAAAGCCCTTCAACGAGAGCTTGGCCGGAATACGCTCATTATAGCCCAGGATACGGTCCGCCGGGAGATGCTGTGGGCGCGTGACGGCGAGGACACGCCGGCGATCCCGCTTTTGATCTATCTGCTGCGCTACGGTCACGAGCATCATGCAGTGGTGATCCTGGAAGGGATATTGTATGCGGATTGGTACCGGCCGCTGTTTGAGGCTGCGGCTGCCTTGTTCGGAAAAGAAATTTATGCGTATTACTATGATTTGCCTTTTGAAGAAACCCTGCGGCGTCACGCGACAAAGAAGAACCGTTTTTCATTTGGAGAAAAAGAAATGCGGCGATGGTGGCGGGACCGCGATCATATCGGCCTGATCCCTGAAAAGTCTATCGGTGCGGAAGTGTCTCTGGACGAGGCGGTCCACATGATCCTTTCCGATATGCAGGCGGAGAAATAATTTCTGCTTTTGGCTGAAAAGCGGCATTTGAAGCAATAAAATCATATTTTAAAAGTGAGGTAACACATCATGGCAAGAATTTTCTATCAGCAGGACTGCGATCTTCAGAAGCTGGCCAACAAGACGGTGGCCATCATCGGTTACGGCTCCCAGGGCCACGCCCACGCCCTGAACCTGAAGGACAGCGGCGTGAAGGTCATCGTCGGCCTCTATGAGGGCAGCAAGAGCTGGGCCAGGGCCGAGAGCCAGGGCCTCATGGTCATGACCGCCGCCGATGCCGCCAAGGCCGCCGACGTCATCATGATCCTTATCAACGACGAGAAGCAGGCCAAGCTCTACAAGGAGAGCATCGAGCCCAACCTGACCGAGGGCAAGACCCTGGCCTTCGCCCACGGCTTCAACATCCACTTCGGCTGCATCAAGCCGCCGAAGAATGTCAACGTCATCATGATCGCTCCCAAGGGCCCCGGCCACACGGTCCGCAGCGAGTATCAGGCCGGCAAGGGCGTGCCCTGCCTCATCGCCGTGGAGCAGGACGCCACCGGCGACGCCTGGGACATCGGCCTGGCCTACGCCCTGGGCATCGGCGGGGCGAGAGCGGGGGTGCTGGAGACCACCTTCCGCACAGAGACGGAGACGGACCTCTTCGGCGAGCAGGCGGTCCTCTGCGGCGGCGTGTGCGCCCTGATGCAGGCGGGCTTCGAGACGCTGGTGGAGGCGGGGTACGACCCCCGGAACGCCTATTTTGAGTGCATCCACGAGATGAAGCTGATCGTTGATCTGATTTATCAGAGCGGCTTCGCCGGAATGCGGTATTCTATCTCCAACACCGCCGAATACGGCGATTATATCACCGGCCCTAAGATCATCACTGAGGATACCAAGAGGGCCATGAAGAAGATTCTTTCCGACATTCAGGACGGCACTTTTGCCAAGGACTTCCTGCTTGACATGTCCGACGCTGGTTCTCAGGTGCATTTCAACGCCATGCGGAAGAAAGCGTCCGAACACCCCGCCGAGGTGGTGGGCGCGGATATCCGGAAGCTCTATAGCTGGTCCGACGAGGACAAGCTCATCAACAACTGAACAAGAAGGTGTGGTTATGCTGCCAGAGCGAATTTCCATTGATGAACGGATCTCCTACTGGAGGGCCACACAGGAACCGCTGTCGGCGGATATCGGCGTTCTGGAGGGAGACAAGTACACTTGGATATTTGACGTGGGGAACGGCCCGGAGGCAGCTGCATGCCTTCGGAGCCTTCCCAGGCCGAAAAAGGTGGTCCTGTCCCATTTCCACCAGGACCATATTGGAAACTGGCGGGAGGCGGAGTTTGAAACACTCTATCAGGGGGCGCACACCTTTCGGTATACCGGCGTGGGAGAGGTTGTTCGAGGCAGTCTGACGCTGGAGGATGGCGTGTTGATCCGACTCTTTGAAATTCCTTCCAGCCACACGAAAGGCTGCATCGGGATGGAAGTGGACGAAAAGTACGCCTTTCTGGGCGATGCCACATACTGTACGGCAAAATATACCCAGGGAAGACTGGCTTATAACGCCAATCTTCTGGCCGGTGAAATAGAGGTCCTGCGCACGGTAAAAGCCCCCAGCTTCCTTCTCAGCCACGATGGCGCGTATGTGCGCAAAAAAGAAGATGTGCTGGCAGAACTGGAGGAGATCTATGCCCGTCGAAACTCGCAAAGCGCATATATTTTCATTGACTGATAAGAGGTAATAAAATGAAAAGCGACGCACTGAAATTAGGTCCCCAGAACGCCCCCCACCGGGCGTTGTACCACGCGCTGGGCCTGACGGAGGAAGAAATCAAGAGGCCCCTGGTGGGGGTGGTCAGCTCCTACAACGAAATCGTCCCCGGCCATATGAACCTGGACAAGATCGTGGACGCGGTGAAGCTGGGCGTCGCCATGGCCGGCGGCACTCCCATCGTCTTC
Organism: uncultured Oscillospiraceae bacterium; assembly: GCA_910584045.1. Taxonomy (GTDB): domain Bacteria; phylum Bacillota; class Clostridia; order Oscillospirales; family Oscillospiraceae; genus Pelethomonas. The sequence goes on from CAJTYO010000033.1 coordinate 6,714, forward strand.
CCCGCCATCGCCGTCTGCGACGGCATCGCCATGGGCCACCAGGGCATGAAATACTCCCTGGTTACCCGGGACCTCATCGCCGACTCCACCGAGGCCATGGCCCTGGCCCACGGGTTCGACGCCCTGGTGATGGTCCCTAACTGCGACAAGAACGTCCCCGGCCTCCTCATGGCGGCGGCGCGGCTGAATATCCCCACGATCTTCGTCAGCGGCGGGCCTATGCTGGCGGGGCGCATCGACGGCGGCAGGGCCAGCTTCTCCACCATCTCCGAGGCTGTGGGAAAGTTCAATGCCGGCAAGATGACCGAGGAGAAACTGCGGGAGTACGAGTGCAAGACATGTCCCACCTGCGGGTCCTGCTCCGGCATGTATACCGCCAACTCCATGAACTGTCTCACCGAGGCTCTGGGTATGGGCCTGCGGGGCAACGGCACCATCCCCGCCGTCTATTCCGCCCGCATTGAACTGGCCAAGCGGGCGGGCATGGCGGTGATGGAGCTGGTGGAGAGGGACCTCCGGCCCCGGGACATCATGACCGAGGCCGCCTTCCGCAACGCTCTGACGGTGGATATGGCCCTGGGCTGTTCCACCAACAGTATGCTCCACCTGCCCGCTATCGCCCGCGAGTGCGGCGTCGACATCCGCCTGGACGATGCCAACGCCATCAGTGAAAAGACCCCCAACCTCTGCCATCTGGCTCCCGCGGGGCACACCTACATGGAGCAGCTGGACGAGGCCGGCGGCGTGTACGCCGTCATGCACGAGTTGTCGAAAAAGGGCCTGCTGGACCTGACATGCCCCACCGTCACCGGAAAAACTGTGGGAGAGAACATCGCCGGGTGCGAAAACCGGGACCCGGCGGTCATCCGCCCTGTGGAGGACCCATACAGTTCCACTGGCGGCATCGCCGTGCTGAGGGGCAATCTGGCCCCGGAGGGCTGCGTGGTCAAGCGCTCCGCCGTGGCCCCGGAGATGCTGGTCCACCGGGGACCCGCCCGGGTCTTCGAGTGTGAGGAGGACGCCCAGGCGGCCATCAACGCCGGAGAGATTCACCCCGGCGACGTGGTGGTCATCCGCTATGAGGGCCCCCGTGGGGGCCCGGGTATGCGGGAGATGCTGAATCCTACCTCCGCCATCATGGGGATGGGTCTGGGGGATAGCGTGGCCCTCGTCACCGACGGCCGGTTCAGTGGGGCCACCCGGGGGGCCTGCATCGGCCACGTGTCCCCGGAGGCGGCCGCCGGCGGCCCCATCGGCGTGGTTCGGGAGGGGGATATGATCGCCATCGACATCCCCGGCAGCCGTCTGGAGCTGCTGATCGCTCCGGAGGAGCTGGCGGAGCGTCTGCGGAATTTTGTTCCTCAAACGAAGGAGCTCACCGGCTATCTCCGCCGCTATGCCGCCCAGGTGTCCAGCGGCGCGTCGGGGGCGGTCTTGAACTGATATGGAACGGGAGCTGTTATCGGAGCTATGCCTCCGCCTGCGGGCTGTCAGTATATTTCGGAATGTGCTCTCCGGCGGTCCGATGGAGGCGCTGTGCCGCTTTCTGGCGGACCGGGAGAGGGGGGAGGAGGCCGTCTCCTGCTACGCCGTCTTTATCTCCCGGCTCTATGAGGAGGCTGGGGGAGATCTGGGGGCCTATATATTGGACCGGACCCTGAGAGATGAAAACCCCTATATCCGCGCCGTAGGGAGAGGGGAGACGCCGCCGTCGTGCATGGTCCGCTGCGCGGCGGAGGAGCTTAGGACGCTGCAAATGGCGGCGGAGCTCACGCCGGAGGACCTGCTGGAGGGCCTGCCGGGCCGGGCGTTCCTCCCCGGGTTTACTGCCAGCCCCGTGGCCCTGGCGGACGGATATCGCCGCCGGGCGGAGCAGATCGGGCGGTACGGCTGGGGGGAGTACGCCGGACACGCCATGTTCTGTCTGGAGCAGAGCCGCATCACCCCGGTGCGGCACCCCGACGGCGTCCGGCTGGAGGACCTGGTGGGCTTCAGGCGGGAGAAGGAGCTGCTGCTGGAGAACACCCGGGCCCTGCTGGCGGGCCGGCCGGCGGCCAATGTATTGCTCACCGGCGACGCGGGGACGGGAAAGTCCTCCACTGTCAAGGCGGTGGTCAACAAGCTGTGGACAGAGGGGCTGCGCATCGTGGAGCTCCGGCGGGAGCAGCTGCGGTCACTGCCCGCTGTACTGGACGAGCTGTCGGACAACCCGCTGAAATTCATTTTGTTTATCGACGACCTGACCTTCCGGCAGGGGGACGAGGGGTACAGCGCCCTCAAGGCGGCCCTGGAGGGGTCCGTGTCCGCCCGGAGCCGGAATGTGGCCATCTACGCCACCAGTAACCGGCGGCACATAGTGCGGGAGACCTTCTCCGAGCGGGAGGGGGACGACGTGCACCGGGGGGAGACCATGCAGGAGCTGGTATCTCTGTCCGAGCGCTTCGGCCTGCATATTACCTTCCAGCGGCCGGACAGGGGGACCTATCTGGAGATCGTCCGCCGACTGGCGTCGGACCGGGGAATTGAGTGCCTGGAGCTGGAGGCGCTGGCGGAGCAGTTCGCCCTGACCCGCGGCGCACGCTCGCCCCGGGCGGCCCGGCAGTTTGTGGACAGTCTGGCGTGTAAAAAGGAGAGATGAGAGTGGATAAAAGACTGGAGAGGATCCTGCCGGGGGTGCAGAAGCCCGCCCGGTATGTGGGCGGGGAGTACAACGAGGTGATCAAGGACAGGGGGGAGGTGGACCTCCGCTTTGCCTTCTGCTTTCCGGACACCTACGAGATCGGCATGAGCAACCTGGGCTTCCGGATTCTGTACGGGGTGCTCAACGAGATGCCCGGCGTATGGTGCGAGCGGGTCTTCGCTCCCTGGACGGACATGGAGGCGGCCATGCGGGAAAAGGACCTGCCCCTCTACGCTCTGGAGTCCGGAGATCCGGTGGAGGTGTTTGACGTCGTCGGCTTTTCCGTGGGCTATGAGATGGCCTACACCGCCGTGCTGAACATGCTGGACCTGGCCGGCCTGCCCCTGCGGAGCGAGGAGCGGACGGAGCTGACGCCCCTGGTGGTCGCCGGGGGCACCGCCATGTACAACGCCGAGCCAATGGCGGATTTCATCGATATGGCCCTCATCGGAGAGGGGGAGGAGCTGCTGCCGGAGGTGGTGACCCTCTTCCGACGGGCCAAACGGGAGGGCTGGTCCAAGGCCCGGTTCCTGCGCTCGGCGGCGGAGATAGAGGGGGTGTATGTCCCCTCCCTGTACGGCGTGTCCTATAAGGACGACGGAACCATTGCCGCCATTACCCCCCTGGACGGCGCGCCGGAGAAGGTGGTCAAGCGGGTGGTCCACGATATGGACAAGGCCTATTACCCCGTTAAGACCATCGTGCCCTCCACGGAGATTGTCCACGACCGGGTGACCCTGGAGGTGTTCCGGGGCTGCATCCGGGGCTGCCGCTTCTGCCAGGCGGGATATGTCTACCGCCCGGTGCGCAGCCGCAGCCGGGAGCAGCTGGCGGAATACGCCCGGGCCGCCATCCGGGACTCCGGATATCAGGAAATGACCCTCAGCTCTCTGTCCACCAGCGACTACCCCCAGCTGGTGGGCCTGTGCGACGACCTGGAGGTTTTCTGCGGGGAGAACCATGTAAACTTGTCCCTGCCCTCCCTCCGGGCGGACAACTTCTCCATGGAGCTGATGCAGCGGCTCCAGCGGGGGCGGAAGGCGGGGCTGACCTTCGCACCTGAGGCCGGCACCCAGCGCCTGCGGGATGCCATCAACAAGAATGTCACCGAGGAGGACCTGACCGAGAGTCTGAAGACTGCTTTCTCCGGCGGTTGGAGCGCGGTGAAGCTGTATTTCATGCTGGGTCTGCCCACGGAGACGGACGAGGACGTGCTGGGCATCGCCGAAATGGCCAACCACGTGGTCCACACCTGGCGGGAGCACGCCAGCAACAAAAACCGGGGCCTGCGGGTCACGGTGTCCACCTCCTGGTTCGTGCCCAAGCCTTTCACAGCCTTCCAGTGGGAGCCCCAGATCTCCCGTTTGGAGTATGAGCGCCGGGTGAGGCTTCTGCGGGGGGCCATCACGGCCAAGGCCGTGACCTACAACTGGCACGACGGGGACACCAGCTTCCTGGAGGCGGTGCTGGCCCGGGGGGACCGGCGGCTGGGCCGGGTGCTGGAGGCGGCCTATCGAAGGGGGGCAAAGCTGGACGCGTGGAGCGACTGCTTTGATCTGGGCCGCTGGTTGGCGGCCTTTGAAGAGTGCGGGCTGGACCCGGAATTTTATGCCTGCCGGGAGCGGGGACGAGAGGAAATCCTGCCCTGGAGTGTGATCGACTGCTATGTGTCGGAGGACTTCCTGTGGCGGCAGCGGGAGTTGGCCCATCAGTCCGCCGCCACCCCCGACTGCCGCGCGAGGTGCGGCGGCTGCGGGGCCAACATCGTGGAAGGGGGGGAGTGCTATCGTGGGTAAGCTGCGCCTGTTTTTTGCCAAGGAGGGCCGGGCAGTGTATATTTCCCACCTGGACCTGCTGCGGACCTTTCAGCGGGTGTTCATCCGCCAGGGGTTGGTCCTGCGTCACTCCCAGGGATTCCATCCCCACCCCATCCTCTCCTTTGCCCTGCCCCTGAGCGTGGGGCAGGCCAGCGTCTGCGAGATATTGGACTTCGAGGTGGATGCCGACCTGGACGGCGCGGGTCTGGTCCCGGGGCTCAACCGCTTCATGCCGGAGGGGGTGCGGGCCCTGGACTGCCGCGTTCCGGTTCTGCCGGTGCGGGAGCTGGCTGCGCTGCGCTGCCGGGTGGAGCTTATCTATGACGGCGGGGTACTGGCGGGGGCGGCGGAGGAGGTCCGGGACCTGCTCCTGGGCGAGAGCGTGGTCATCCAGAAGCGCACTAAGCGCAAGGCCATGGCCGACGTCGACATCCGTCCCCTCCTCCACAGCCTTGCGCTGTCGGAGGAGCCGGGGGCTCTGGTCCTGGAGGCGGTGGTGTCCGCCCAGAATCCGGGGCTGAATCCGGCCCTGCTGGCGGGGGCGGTGGAGCTCCGCCGCCCCCATCTGCGGCCTGATTTTGTCCAGATTCGGCGGCTGGAGGTTCTGGACGGGACGGGCGGCGTCTTCCGATAGGCGGTGGGGAGATGATTTGCTCCACCGTATACCCCGGCGACCGGCGTGCCATGGCGGAGGTGGACGCTCTGCTGGAGCGGGAGGGCCTCCGCCGGGACAGAAATCTGGACTACACCTGCGCCCTCTACGGAGATGACGGACAGATTGCCGCCACGGGCAGCTGCTTCGGCCCAACCCTGCGCTGTCTGGCCGTCAGCTCCGGGCGTCGGGGGGAGGGCCTGCTGGCCCAGGTGGTGACCCACCTGATCCAGGTGCAGTACGAGAGGGGGAACTGCCACCTGTTCCTCTGCGCAAAGGAGCCGTCGGCGAAGTTTTTTACCGGCCTGGGCTTTTACGAGATCGCCCGGGTGGAGGGGGCCATGGTCTTCATGGAGAACCGCCGGGACGGCTTTGGGCGCTGGCTGCGCGAGCTGGAGAAGTATCGGAGTTCGGGGACCTCGGCGGCTCTGGTCATGAACGCCAATCCCTTCACCCTGGGCCACCAGTATCTGGCAGAGACCGCCGCCGCCCGGTGCGGCACGCTCCACATCTTCCTGGTCAGCGAGGAGGCCAGCTTGGTACCCTTCTCCGTCCGGCGGCGTCTGGCGGAGGCAGGGACGGCCCATCTGGCCAACGCCGTCCTCCACGACAGCGGGCCCTATATCATCAGCCGCGCAACCTTTCCCAGCTACTTCCTACCGGACGAGGCCGCTGTGATCGAGAGCCACGCCAGGCTGGACCTGACGGTTTTTGTCCGGATTGCGCGGGCGCTGGGCGTTACGGAGCGCTTCGTGGGCGAGGAGCCCGCCAGTCTGGTCACCGGGCTGTATAACCGGGTCATGGCCGGCGCGCTGCCCCGGGTGGGGATTGGCTGCACCGTGGTCCCCCGCCGGGAGGCCGGCGGCGCGCCCATCAGCGCCAGCACCGTCCGGCAATACATCCGGCAGGGGAAGGCGGAGGCCATCCGGGAGCTGGTGCCGCCGGCGGTGTACGAGTATTTCACCGGCCCGGAGGCCGAACCTGTAATTGAGCGAATTCGCCAGGCGGAGAATGTGGTGCACTACTAAAAGAGCAGAGGGGAGGCGCGGCTTCATAGCCGCGCCTCCCTGAAACTTTCGTTTACACGGTATAGACGTACTCCCCGTTCTTTTCATTGATGCCATAGAAGTCCGCGAAGCTCAGCCGGAAAATCCGGTCCTTCTTATCGCTGACGTCGATGCCGTTCTTGATGAGGTGCAGGTACAGTCCGTGGTTGGAGATATCCCCCAGGGACAGATAGCCGGTGAGCTTCCCGCCGGTAATAATCGCTTTCTTGTACTCCCTGGGCGTCTTGTGGACGATCACGTCCGCGCCCTCAGTCAGGTCCATGCGGCCCACGCTCAGCATGGTCACGCCGAAGAAATTGCTGGTATTCTTGAAGGGGTAGGGCTTCTCATACGCCGTGTCGATGCCGGCCATGTTCTCCGCAGCGGCCTTGCCCTGGGCCATGGCGTCGGGCCACACGCCGGACAGTCCTGTGCAGTCCCCCGCTGCGTAGACGTCGGGGACGGAGGTCCGCAGATGGTCGTCCACCTGGATGGCACGCTCGGCCTTGATGCCGCTGTCCAGAGCCAGTTGGATGCGGGGGCGCACGCCGGCGGCCATGATGATGAAGTCGCAGGGTACGTGCTCCCCGGTGGAGAGAATCACCTCGGTGATGTTCCCCTCGCCGTCCACCACCGCGTCTGTGGCCCCGATGCCCAGCAGAAACCGGCAGCCGTGGTCCTCGAAGACCTTCTGGTAGACAGAGGCGGCATAGTCGTCCGTCTGCAAGGGCATCACACGGGGGGCCATCTCGGCGATGGTGATCTCCGCGCCCCGGTGGCACAGGGCGGAGGCCGCGTCCAAACCAACCAGGCCGGAGCCTACGATGAACACTCGCTTGCCCTTGGCAAAGGCTTCGTCGATCTTCAGCGCGTCGCTGAGATCCCGGAAGCCGAACACATTGGGGGCCTCCCGAAAATGGGGGATGGGCGGGATGAAGAATCCGGCTCCTGTGGCGATGAGCAGCTTGTCGTAGGGGATGCTGTAGCCATCGCCGTAATGGACCAGCTTGGCATCGGCATCGATTTTGCTGACGGTCTGGCAGGGGATGTGGAAGATGTTTTTCTCCTCGAAGAAGTTCTCCCCCACGAAGTTGATGCCCTGAATGGTCCGCTCATGCCCTAAATACTTGTGAAGCATGCAGCGGGAGTGGACGTGCTCGTCGATGGAGAGCACGGTGATGACGCTCTCGGGGCGGAATTCCCGGAGGACCTGGGCGGCGCTGATGCCGGCCGCGCCGGCGCCGATGATGACGAATCGCTCCATGGTCACACCTCCCTCACTTCAATAGCCTTCTTGGGGCAGGCCCGCACACAGGCGGGGCCCTCCTCCAAGTGCTGGCAGAAGTCGCACTTCACCATCCGCGTCCGGTCCGGCGTGACGGCCGGAACGCCGTAGCGGCAGTTCATTACGCACATATAACATGCCGCGCATTTGTCTCCATTATACTCCACCAGCCCCGTTTCCATATTTTTCTCCAGCGCGCCGCTCATACAGGCCCCCGCGCAGTCGGGGATGTCGCAGTGGCGGCAGAAGAGAGGGCTGTACCCGCCCCGGCCGTCGGAGACGATCCGGTTCCGGGACTGGACGCCGGGGTCGGTAAGGTCCAGGGCGTATATGGCCTGCCGCAGCTCCGTCAGGGAGCCCCTGCGGGGCGTCATATCCTGGTGGGAGGCCATACAGGCCAGGATGCAGCTCTTGCACCCGTCGCACTTGGCGGGATCGATAAAAATACGTTTCATTTCCTCGCGCCTCCCATCAAATATTCAGGGCCTTGCGCTTCTCCTCGATGATGGCCTCCAGAGTGCTGGCGGCGCTCTTGCCGTCGCCGTCCACGATGACCCGTCCGCCGGTAAGGCCCGCCATATCCTCGGTTAGCACCTTGGTCACCAGCTTGCTGCCGGTGATGAAGGGGGGTACGCCCAGATGCAGGGGCAGGCCCAGAGCCAGGGCGAAAGCGCCGTCCGCCAGGGCCTGCTCCTCCAGCCACTGGGCGGCGGAGAGGACCAGGGGCAGCTGGGGCAGGTCCACGCCCAGCTCCTCGGCGATCTCGGTGGCCACGATTTCCAGCCGGCCGATAGCAAGGCAGGGACCGAAGTTCAGCACCGGGGGAATTCCCAGCTGTTTGCAGACGGCTTTGAGATTGGGGCCCGCCAGCTCGGCGGCCTCGGGGGTCATGAGCCCAATGTTCTCCAGCCCGCCGGAGGAGCAGCCTGCCGTCAGCACCAGGATGTCCTTGGCGATCAGCTCCTTTGTCAGTTCAGCTGTGAGAGTGTCGTGGCCATAGGCCACGCTGGAGCAGCCCACCACCCCGGCCAGGCCCTTGATCTGTCCGGAGACGATCAGGTCGATCAGCGGCTTCCAGCTGCCGCCCAGGAAGGCTTTCAGACTGCCCTCGCTGACGCCGGTGAGGGTGTTCTTGTTGCCGTGGTCCACAAACAGGTTCATGGGCACGCTGCCCCGGCGGGCCCTGTATGCCGCGACGATCTCGTCAATGATCCGGTCGCCGTCGGCCTGGCGGGTCTCGTAGTGGAAGGGGATGTAGTCCGCGTTGGCCTTTTTGGCCACCACGTCCAGACAGATCTGCTTGATCTTCAGCTCCTCGCAGATCGTCTCAATGCCGGGAAGGGTGCAGTTGAACTCGCTGAGCACCGCGTCGATGGCCCCGCAGGACAGCACAGCCTCGGAGATATAGTTGTTCCCCGCGTGGCCGTCAAAAATTTCGGTATAGTGAGCCCCGCGCAGCTGCAGGTCCTGGCCCACGCAGGTACAGCCCACCAGCTTGAAACCCTTGGCCCCGGCGGCCTTGGCTTTGGCCGCCACGTCCTCGTCCCGCAGGCGGTCCTGGATATAGGTGAACAGGGAGTGCTGGTGGCCGGTGATGAGGATGTTGATGTAGTCGGGGTCGATGACGTTCATGCCCACGGGGGCGGTGCGGATCACCGGGTCGCCCAGAACCACGTCGTTGAGCAGGTTGGTCAGCTGCAGGCCGTACAGACCGGTAGAGACGCCCAGGCGCAGGCAGCTTACCAGCATCTCCACCGGGTCGGAGCTGAGGTTGGTGGAGGTCTTGACGATGTTGTTGAATACCTCCCCCTTGGCGCCGCCGGGCATGATGCCCAGCTCCTTCCACTTCTTCACCCGGGGGGCGTAGGCCAGCTTTTCCACCAGCTCCATGCTCTCATACTCCGGACGGTACAGGTCGGCCAGCACCGCGTCTGCCACCTTCACGCACAGGTCGTATTTGTCGGTTCCGGTGACGCCGAAAAGCTCCGCCAGATGGTTCAGGGCCTTCTCACTGCGGATCTTGTCCTTGTGCAGGCCGGTGTTTTTCAGCTGCCGGGCGGTGTTCTCCACCACGTGGATATAGCAGCCTGAGCCGGCGGCCACGGCCCGCAGAAAATTGCGGGCCACAATGGTGTCGGCGCTGGCCCCGCAGATGCCCCGGGGGGCGTCGGGGGTGATGCGGCAGGGACCGTTGGCGCACAGGCGGCAGCACACGCCCTGGAGGCCGAAGCCGCACTTGGTCTCCTGGGTTTCCACCCGATGATGGGCAGTCTCCAGAGGCAGAGAGCGGATATAAGCCTCCATTGGCTTATCCGCGCTGGGGCAGGTATTGCGGCTGAGGCAGTCGGTACAGCTGTTCATAGGATTTTTTTTCCTCCTCTACATAGTGCGTATAGGTTCATATGACAATAGCAGCATACCGTGAATACGGCAGCTGTGCAGTTGTAACTGCAACAATCGGTCGGATCAGTCTCCGGCGGTATCCCGGCGGAGGCCGTACAGGAAGTATACGCCGTCCGGCGCGCGGTACAGGCCGGTCCAGCCCTCTCCAAGAAGGGAGCTGCCGCCCTGGCTGAGGACGGGGATCACCGGCGAATCCGCCAGCAGGATGGCCTCCGCGTCGTGGAGGTAGGCATCCCGGGCGGCGGGGGATACGGCGGTGCGGGCGGCATCCAGCAGGATGTTGAAGGCGTCGCTGTTATAGCCGGAGGGGTTGTCCCCGCCGTACCAGCGGGAGAGAATGGGCTCCGCATCGCTGTGGGGGGCGGAGAGACGGCAGGCGGCCATCTGGAAAGCGGGGGCGGCGTTCTCTGCCGCTTCGCCCTCGTCGGGGACCTCTGCCGTTTCGCTCTCTGTCTCCTCAGGCGGGGCGGGGAGAAGGGCGGCGTCATACTCGGCCTGGGACACGCCGCGGAGCGTCACCGTCACGCCCAACTGGGTCTGCCACTGGGCCTGGAGAGCTTGGGCGAGGGCTGCGGCGGCATCCGATTCCACGTAGATATATTCCACTGCCGGGAAGCCGCTGCCGCCGGGATAGCCCGCCTGGGCCAGCAGGGCCTGGGCATAGCGGCAGTCCGTGTCATAGTCGTGGGCGTGGTCCGCCGTCACCACCTGGAGGCTGTGGGCGCGGAAATCCCAGCAGGTGGGTTCCGGCTCCTCCGGCTCCGGATCGGCGTTGGGATCGGGGAGGGAGGGCTCCTGGACGGGCGGCTCCACGGCGGGGCGCTCACCGTAATCGGCTATGCCGTAGGGCACCACGCCCGACGCGGGGCGGGCAGTAAGGCTGCCCAGGGCGTCCGCCGCAGCCTGACGGTCGATGGACAGGTGGAAGGCCTGGCGCACGCCCGGGTCGTCGAAGGGGGCAGAGCGGGTGTTGAGAAGCACGCCCCACGCCTCGCTCACCGGCTCCGGCGTCCACAGGCCGCTCTCCCGCAAAGCCTCCAGGGGCTCAGCCGGAAGCTCAGCGGTCATATCCGCCTCTCCGGCCAGCAAGGCGGCATAGTCGGCCTCGCTGCCGGCGGAGGTCTGGAAGAGAATGGTTTCCGGGCCGTCGGGGCAGGGGGCGTAGTAGGTTTCGCTGCGTACCAGCGTCACCTCCTCCGCCGTCAGCGAGGCGGCGGTGTATAGACCGTTAGTGACAGCTCCTCGGTTGTTGGCGGAGGAGCCGGGGTACAGGGGCATGGTGTGAGCCCCGGCGCAGACCTCCTCCAGGAACCAGGGAGGGCTGCCTGTCAGCTTTACGGTCAGTGTGCGCCTGCCGGAGGCGGATACCGCCAGCAGGGAGGGGTCGCCGGTCTCCTGGACCTGGTCATAGCCGGACACCGCCGATAAAAGTTCCCGGTGGGGCAGGTCGTTGGCCGGGTCCGCCAGCCGCTGCCAGGCATCGACGAAGTCCTGTGCGGTGACGGCGGCGCCGTCGGACCAGAGGGCGTCCTCCCGGAGAGTGAAGGTGTAGGTGGCGTTTCCGGCGTAGTCGGTCTCAACGGTGTAGCGCTCCGCCTGACCGGTGACGGCGACGGCCCAGCCGCTGCCGTCGTCCTCCCATCGCAGGAGGTTTTCGAAGAGGTGGTACAGAATGGTCTCCCCGCCCCGTGCGGTGACGGCGGCGGGGTCCAGAGTGGTCTGGGCGGCGCTCAGCCGAACGGTAAGGACTCGGGGGGCAGGCTCCTCCGGGGGAGGAGGGGTGATGTCCTCGGCGGGAGCCGCGCCGCAGGCGCACAGCAGCAGCGCCAGCAGCGCACACAGCTGCCGGGTCCATTTTTTACCCATGGGCGGCCTCATTGGACTTCCACCAGTTTTCCGTTCTCGCCGAAGGACACGGGCTGAATCTGGCTGCGGGTGTGCTTGGCGATGTTGTGCAGGCGGACCATGCCGGGGTAGTCGGTTATGAAGGTGTAGGCCACGCCGTGGCGCTTTGCCCGGCCGGTGCGGCCGATACGGTGGACGTAGTACTCGTTCTCATCGGGCACGTCGTAGTTGAATACGGCGTCCACGTCGTCCACGTCGATGCCCCGGGCGGCCACGTCGGTGGCCACGAAGACCCGCAGCTCTCCGCGGCGGAAGCGGGCCATGACCTTCTCCCGCTTTTCCTGGGGAATGTCGCCGTGGATGCACTGGGCGTCCACGCCCCGCATCTGGAGAAGCTTGGAGACCCTCTCGGTGTTGCCTTTGGTGTTGCAGAAGATCATGACCCGGTCGTACTGCTCCTGGTCCAGAATTTTAGCAAGGGCATCCAGCTTGCCGTCCAGGGTGGTCTCTAGACTGTACTGGCGGATGTCGGGCCTGTTCTCCTCGTCGGCCCGGACAGTGATCTCCACAGCGTCCCGCTGGTAGACCCAGGCGATGTCCATGACCTCCCGGCTGATGGTGGCGGAGAAGAGGCCAAGGTTCTTCCGGTTCTTCATCTGGTCCAGCAGTCGGGTCACATCGTGGATGAAGCCCATATCCAGCATCCGGTCGGCCTCGTCGAGGATGGCGGTCTGGACATGGTCGATGCGGACGGTGCGGCGCTTGAGGTGGTCCCCCAGGCGGCCGGGGGTGGCGATGACGATCTGAGGGCGCCTTTTCAGTGCGTCGATCTGCTTGCCGATGGGCTGGCCGCCGTAGAGGCAGACCATGCGCACACCGGGCTTGAACTGGGCCAGATCCCGCATCTCACTTGTGATCTGCATGGCCAGCTCCCGGGTGGGGGCAAGGATGACGGCCTGGACCTGGTCGCTGTCCAGGTCGATATGCTCGATGATGGGGATGCCGAAGGCGAAGGTCTTACCTGTGCCGGTGGGGGCCTTGGCGGTGACGTCCTGCCAGTCCAGCATAGGGGGGATGCACCCCGCCTGGATGGGAGTGGATATTTCGTAGCGCTTTTTTTCTAACGCCCGCATGATCTCTTCCGACAGCCCCAGGCTGTCGAAGCGGACGCCCTGTGTGATTTCCATATTTTTTCCCTCGTGGCTTTTTATCTTGATTTTCTTCGATCCGCCGTGCGATAACTATCGTATGATATCATAAAAATGGTCCCGCCGCAAGGGCGGCAGGGCGGTTTTCCCGAAAATTCACGTTTTTTTCACAGAAAGATGATGGGTTTCTTTTCTTGACACGGGGAGGATTGGACGGTAATATAATGGAATAGCGCCGGGCTCAATGCTGAAAGCGCCGTATACGGCTCTTCATGGGCGCTGGTATGGCCGGATAGTGTGGAAAGTTTTAAATTTTTTCGATCTTCAGTTGTCAAGGTGCGCTCTGTGCGGTCTTCCTGATTGATCCGCCGCACGCGGCCTAGCGCTCGGCCTGGCTGCACTTACTTTTGGGCCTGGTTACCACGGTGGTTAGTGCTCCCTACATAAATGGGTGGAACAGGCCCAAAGTTGCACGCAAACGTGCAACCATTTTAAAATATTCATAGAATGTTCCTGTTTTTATTCGCACAAAAAGTACCGCAGGGCCTGGGGCGGCGGAGGCCCCGGGGCCGCAGGCAGAACCCTTTTCCCTCGCGCCCAAAGGGCGCGAAGATCAGATGATGCAGTAGAGGATACCCCTATGTTAATCGAAACCTTAGAAGCCTATCAAAAGCGGGACCCCGCCGCAAGAGGGAAATTGGAAATTTTCCTCCTGTATGCCGGCGTTCACGCCATTATCTACTATAGAATCGCCCACTGGTTCCATCTCCATCGCCTTTGCTTCCTTGCCCGATGTATTTCTCAATGGGCCCGCTTCTGGACCGGAATCGAAATTCACCCCGGCGCAACCATCGGCAGAAGACTGGTCATCGACCACGGCACCGGCATCGTCATTGGAGAAACCACTGAGATCGGCGACGACGTCCTCCTCTATCAGGGGGTTACTCTGGGCGGCACGGGGAAGGATATTGGAAAACGCCATCCCACCCTGGGCAACAACGTCCTTGTGGGCTCCGGCGCGAGAGTGCTGGGCCCCATCACCATCCACGATAACGCCCGCATCGCCGCCGGCGCGGTGGTGCTGCAGGAGGTGCCCGCCAACGCAACCGCCGTGGGCGTCCCCGCCCAGATCGTCCGCGTCAACGGCGAAAAGGTCCGCCGCTACGCCGATGAGGTGGACCAGACCGATGTGGTTAACCCCACCCTGCAAAAGATCGAGGCCCTTACCCGCAGGGTGGAGGAGCTGGAGAAAAAGCTGGAAGAAACAAAAAAGGAAAATCCTGATTAAAGGAGAAAAGAAATATGTATCTGTACAATTCCGCCACCCGCCGCAAAGAGGAGTTTGTCCCCAACAACCCCGACGTCGTGAAGATGTACACCTGTGGTCCCACCGTATATGACTTTGCCCATATCGGCAACCTGCGCAGCTACCTCATGGAGGATGTGCTGGAGAAATTCCTGCGCTACGAGGGCTACAACGTCAAGCGGGTCATGAACATCACCGACGTGGGCCATCTGGCCAGCGATGCCGACACCGGCGAGGACAAAATGCTGAAGGGGGCTAAGCGGGAGAACAAGTCCATCATGGACATCGCCCGTTTCTACACCGACGCCTTTTTCGCTGACTGCGCCAAGCTGAACATCAAGCGTCCCGACGTGGTGGAGCCCGCCACCGGATGCATCAGCGAGTATATCCAGCTCATCACCAGGCTGCTGGATACCGGCTACGCCTATCCCGCCGGGGGCAACATCTACTTTGACACCAGCAAGCTGGAGCGCTACTATGTCTTCAACGACCACGACGCCGAGGATTTGGCGGTAGGCGTTCGGGAGGGCGTGGAGGAGGACGAGAACAAGCGCAATAAGAGCGATTTTGTCCTCTGGTTCACTCAGTCCAAATTCGAGGACCAGGCCCTGAAATGGGATTCCCCCTGGGGGGTGGGCTATCCCGGCTGGCATATCGAGTGCTCCGCCATCTCCATGAAGCACCTGGGGGAGGACCTGGACATCCACTGCGGCGGCATCGACAACGCCTTTCCCCACCACACCAACGAGATCGCCCAGAGCGAGGCGTATCTGGGACACAAGTGGTGCAATTTCTGGATGCATGTGCTGCATCTGAACTCCGCCACCGGGAAAATGAGCAAGAGCAAGGGGGAAAAGCTGACGCTGTCCGTGGTGGAGGGGAGGGGCTATGACCCCTTGGCCTACCGCCTGTTCTGCCTCCAGAGCCACTACCGCAAGTCCCTGGTGTTCTCCTGGGAGAATTTGGACAACGCCCAGGGGGCGTACAACAAGCTCGTTGCCCGCGTCGCGGCGCTCAAACCCGGTGATGAGGAAGTCGATCAAGCCGTTTTCGGCCAGCAGAAGGAGAAATTCCGCAAAGCCATGGGTAACGACCTGAACACCTCCCTGGGTGTTACCGCCCTGTACGACGCGCTGAAGGTCCAGGCGGGCGACGCGACGAAGCTGGCGCTTCTGGCGGATTTTGACCAGGTTATGGGGCTGAGCCTCCTGGAGAAGGCCGCCGCCAGGCGGGAGGCGGCCGAGAAGGCCGCCGTCTCGGCCGGCGCTGCCGGAGGCATCGTCATTACCGGGGAGGGGGACCCGGCCATCGACGCGCTGGTTCTCCGGCGGGCCGAGGCCAAGAAGGGGAAGAACTTTGCCGAGGCCGACCGCATTCGGGACGAGCTGAAAGCTCAGGGGATCGAGGTTACCGATACCAGGGAGGGCGCGGCCTGGCGGCGGGTATAATTACTTTTAAAGATTGGTATAAGCAACAACAGGCGGACCGTCACACGGCGGTCCGCCTGTTGTCTGGCTATTTTTCGCTCAGGGACAGCTCCAGAATCCTCTGGCACAGGGCGGGGTAGTCCATGCCCACTGCCGCGGCCTCCTTGGGCAGGAGGCTGCCGGGGGTCATACCGGGCAGCGTGTTGGTCTCCAGACACCAGGCCCGGCCCTCCTCGTCCAGAATGAAGTCCGTCCGGGAATAGGCCCGCAGACCCAGGGCACGGTGGAGGCGCAGGGCCGCCTCGCCCATAGTCCGCTGCTGTTCCGGCGTGATGGGGGCGGGGCAGACCTCCAGGCACTGGCCCGCCTGGTATTTGGCGGCATAGTCAAAATAGCTGCCGTTCTGGGAGATCATCTCCACCGCTGGGAGATACTGGTCTCCCAGTACGCCCACAGTGATGTCCCGGCCTCGTATCTTGGGCTCTACGATCACATGGCCGCCGTAGCGCAGCAGCTCCTCCAGAGCCGCGCCCAGCTCCTCCCGGGTCTCCGGCAGGGCCAGGCCCAGGGAGGAGCCGCCGTTGATGGACTTCACCGCCGCCGGCAGGGGCAGCTCCTCCGTCAGCGCAGGGATGTCCTTTGCACCGTAGTGCAGCTCCCGCCAGGGGGCGGTGAGTACGCCGGCGTACTCCATGACCTGCTTGGCCACAGCCTTGTTCATGGCCATGCCGGAGGCCAGATGGCCCGAGCCGGTGTAGGGCACGCCCAGCAGGTCGAAGGCCGCCTGGACCCGTCCGTCCTCGCCGCACTCGCCGTGGAGCCCCAAAAACACCACGTCTGCCGCCATGCACACCTCCAGCACGCCGGGGCCGAAGAGGCGGGGAGACTGGTCCCGGCGGGAGCGGCGTACAGCCTCCAGATCCGGTGCGTCGACGGAGATACTCTCCCGGGTGCACAGGCCGTCGGGGGCGTCGAAGATATCCGCCGGTGCACCGGACCAAGCCTCCAGGCCCAGGAACATATCCACCAGCACAGCCCGGTGGCCCAGTCCGCGCAGAGCACGGCAGATGTCCTGGCCGGATACCAGAGACACCTGCCGCTCCGGAGACAGGCCGCCGGCCAAAACGATAATATTCAAAACAGAAACAGCTCCTTTCCGTACTTGGGAGATCGCCGCGCTACGCAGCGCTCTCCTTGAACCGCGCCAGTGCGTCCGTTTTCGTCATCGCGAAGAAGCGGTACTCAACGCCGTACTCCTGGTCGCCCCAGGTGGGATCGATGTGATAGGCCTGGCCGTCCAGCTCCGCCACGGTCCAGATGTGGTTGGCCGTGGACCAGGTGCCGCAGGAGATGTCCTCCAGCTTCAGCAGCAGGTTGTAGGCCGCTGTATAGCCGTCGCAGACGGCAATGCCCTCGTCAAACACCCGGTAGCCGCTGTGGCTCATGGCGTTGTCCTTTATGTCGTAGCGGCAGTTCTCGCAGATCCAGGCGAAGTAGACCCGGGCCTTCTCATACTCAGACATGTCCTCTGTGATGAGTCCCTCCTCCCACATCCGGTCGTGAACAGCCAGGGCGTATTCCATGGTCTGCTCCCGGTAGCGCTCCGTCAGGGAATCGTCGTACAGGCTGCTGGAGAAGGTGATAACTACCGTCCCGCTGCGGGGGGAGTAGGGGGCGGTGACATTGTTATAGGTCTGCTCCACGTGCTCCCGCACTGCTGCCAAAAAGGATGTGAGGAGCCGGTCCACAAAGCGGCTATTCACAACCCCCGGCTCGTACTGCAGAGACACCGTCCGCTCGCCCCGGGAGAGCATGTAGCGCACGTCCGCTGCGATTTTCTCCATGTCGTCCGGGTCTGGGGCGGCGTAGAACCGGCCGTCGCTCTTGACCAGGTCCGCCATGGTGGTGCCCTTCCGGCTGTATGGGGGCAGAATTTCCCACTCCAGACGCTGGCGCAGGTCTCCGTAGACCAGCCGGGCCGCCATGGCCGCCGCCTCGCACCGGGAGACGTTCTCCTCCGGCAGGAAGGAACCCCGCTCGTCCGCTCCGCCGGTGACGCCCCATGCGTACAGCCGGAGGATGTCCTCCCGGAATGGCGTGCCGGCGGTCACGTCCTGCATGTACTGGCCGGAGGCCAGTGCGGCGTCCACAGCCGCCTGGTTTACGTCCTCGAACAGCTCACCCGGCAGAGCAAGCGCCAAAACGTGGGCCATCTCCGCCCGGGTCGCCGGGCGGTCATAGGCACTGTCCAGCTCATCCCCCAGGCTGCCTATCTCCTGCAAATAGTCAGCGTAGGGCTGATACCAGGTTCCGCTGTTCCCGCTGTGGGCGGCGGGACCCGTCTCGGTCTCGCCGGTCTCATAGAGACTGCGCAGCCGGGCCGCCATGGTCACCGCCTCGGCCACCGTCAGAGCGCCGTCGGGGTCGAAGCGGTCTGCGCGGCCCTGCCCGTTGGTCAGCCCCAGCTCATAGAGGGCCTTGACCGGCGTATAGAACCAGTCTCGGGGGGACACGTCGGCGAACTGCTCCTCGTAGGCGCGGACGGGAGAAAAGTCCCCCTCCGCCGCCAGCGCCCGGACGGGCGGGACGGCCAGCAGCAGGGCAAGTGACAGGGTCAGCGCGCATATACTCCGTCTCATGTATGTACTCCTCTTCTGTCTACGGCACAAGAATATGCATATCATCCGCCGTCAGATCACTCTTGTAGGGGTTAAAATATGTATTGACCATCTCCAAAGTGGCCGCCGGGTCCAGCACGTAGTAGGACCCGCCCTTGTACCACCCTGCTCCGTCACCGGGCAGGGTGTGGAAGGCGATCTTGTCGCTGCCTGCCGTCAGGGCCTGCTCCCCCAGCCAGATGAGGTTGGACAGCTCCAGATCCGTCTCCACCCGCTCCTGGAAAATCTCCGCGAAGGTGCGGATCTTGTCCCAGTTGGAGATCTGCAGGGTCTGCTTGGCCACGGCCTTCAGGAAGGCCTGCTGGGTGCCGATGCGGCCGATGTCGGCGGTGGCATAGCCGGTGCCGTCGTTATTTTGCCGCCAGCGGACCACCTGCAGTGCTTCCTCGCCGGTCAGATGCCGGGGACCGGGATCAAAGTGGATGTGGAGGTCCTGATAGGGATCGTCGTAGTCCATAGTCAGGGGGATGTCAAAGTCCACGCCGTCGATCTCATCTACCAGTTCCACGAATGCCTGTAGGTCCACGGTGACATAGTGGTCCACCGGGATTCCCAGCAGAGTTTCCACCTCCGACATGGTCTGGGTAAAGCCTCCGTGGTGGTAGGCGTTGTTCAGCTTTTTTACCTGCCACGTCACATCCAGCAGGGTGTCGCGGGGCAGACTGACCACGTTGATCTGCCCGCTTTTCGCGTCCACCGCCACCAGCAGGTTGGTATCGCTGCCGCCGTTTTCGTCGTCTAGTCCGCCTAGCAGGATGGTGTGGAACCGCTCCTTCCGTTCGCGGCCGCCGGCTTTTGGGTACGCCGCTGCGCCGGGCTCCAGGGAGGTGTCCTCCAAGGGCGGACCGCCTGGCAGCGGCTCCGTGCGCGGGGTGGGCTCTTTGGAGAAGCACTTATACAGGCCGAGGAGGGCCGTCACGACAAACAGGATGCAGACCGCCGTCACGGCGGCAGCCTGCAGCCCGCTGGTTTTTCTTTTGCTGCGCCTCATGGGTCAACGCTCCTTGTTTTACCGCATGGATTGGCACGCGTATACCGTACCATCCCTTATTATACTATTAAACGGAGCATAACACAAGCGCCAGAATAAATTTTCATTGTCCGCTTACTCGGACCTGCCTCCCTCCAATCGCCGAAGCACCTCGTCCAGCTGCTTCGACTGGTGCGAGAGCGCCTCCAGCGTTTCGCCCAGCAGCTCCTCCAGAGCGGGTCTAGACGCGGGGCGGACAGTGCGGATGGGGTGTACATAGCGATGTACCGCCGGCGGCTGGCTGGGGACGGCGCCGCGGGGCGGAGGACCGGCGCGCCGCCGGTCCTGTTCTTGTTTTCGACATGGCTTCATGATGGCACTCCTCCTGATGGATGCTTTCTGTTTGCCGCCGGACGTTCACGACTCGCCGCGGTACTTGCGGCGGGTGGCGATCCCGCCGCGGATGTGCCGCTCCGCCTTGTTTTCATCCAGCACTTCTTTCACCTGTAGATAGAGGCTTCTGTTGTAGAGGGGCAAGCGCTCTTGTATATCCTTATGTACGGTTATCACTAATTAGAACGGTACTGTCCAGCCCTAAATCGCCCAAAAGCCGCAGATAGATGTCAACATTCCCCTCCTTATCCACCTCGATTTTCTGTATAATACGTTTGAGTTGAACGTTTGTCATCTCGTGTACGTCTGTGATATCCTCGATTTCTTGGAAAGTGCTGCTGAGGACGCTTTCAAGCTGCCCACCCTTGGTTAGGTTGTAAGACACCATCTTCAACTCGTTTTCCAGTCGCTCGATCTCCTTGCGCATCCCACCGATTTTAGCATTTAGTTCATCCCGGGAGATCAGGTCATCGGCGTACATATCCATATACTTCTGCCGGGTCTTTTGCAGCTTGGTGAGCTGGGCGGCCAACTCCTTTTCATAGTTCAGGTTTTCGCTCTTGGCCTTGTAAACCTTTTGAAACTGGCCCACAACATAGCTAATGACGGACTTCTTTGCTTTCAGTACCCCAGCAAAGTACTCCTGCAAGACCTCAATCAACTCTTCTTCATCGACTGTTATGGCGTTGGGACAGCTGTCCGCTCCCCGCCCGTTATGGCCGGAGCAGACCCAGCGGACATAGGTGTTCTTGTAGGTGCGGACGGTGCGCCGGAATGACCAACCGCACTCCTTACACTTGATAAGAGTGGAGAACAGATGCTTGTTGCTCTGCCGCTCCCTGGTAATTTTGAAAGAGCTGTGGCGGGATGCCAATATCTCCTGAGCCAACTGAAAGGCCTCATCGTCAATGATACGAAGCTCGGGCTTGTCCACCACGATCCAGTCTGTTTCGTCTTTGTCAGCCCTCTGGCCTGTCAGAAAATCCGTGACCTCCTGCTTTCCATTGATAACCTTGCCTGTATACAACTCATTTCGCAAAATGTGGCCTACCCCATTTTGGTTCCATGGGCAGTTGCGCTTGGTCTTGAGACCACGCTCATTCAGCATGATGGCGATTTTAGCGGAGCCGTAGCCCTCTTGGGTATACCAGTGATAAATTTGTCGAATAACAGCGGCCTCCTCCTCGTTGATGGTGAGGTTGAAGTAGTCTCCGATGGTCTTATCGTAGCCATACACAAGGTTTGGAACACGGCCCTTCTCGGCGTTCATCTTCTTGCCGAACTTCACCCGCTTAGAGGTGTTGGCGCTTTCCTCTTGCGCCAAGGCACCGAAAATGGTTAAAACAAACTCACTGTTGCCCATGCTGGTCATATTTGCGGTGAGGAACTGGGTCTCGATACCAAGGGCTTTCAGCTTACGGACGTTTTGCAAAAGATCAACAGTATTCCGGGCAAAGCGGGAAATGTCCTTGACCACCACCATATCAAACAAGTGGTGCTCGGCGTCTGCCATCATTTGTAAGAACTCCTTACGGTTCTTGATCTTTGTGCCGGATAGCCCTTCATCAGCATAGAGGCGCACCAGAGTATCGCCTGTACGCTTGGTATACTCAGAAAAAAACTCCTTTTGAGCCTCCAGACTGTTGAGCTGATCTTCTTTTTCGGTGGATACCCGGCAGTAAGCGGCGATTTTCATAGATGTACCTCTCCGTTAAGATTGAATCGTTCCATTATATCTGTATTATACCACAACTCACACAGAGAAGCAATATCAAAGTTCGGTGGAACTATTGTTAGTAAATCGTAATTGACTAAATTGCAACTGATGTGGTATACTGAATGCATGAAGGGAGGTATGTCTATGTTCATTGGGAGAGAGCGTGAATCAAAGGCGCTGGAGCAGTTGTACGTATCAGAAAAGTTTGAATTTGCCGTCCTGTATGGCCGTCGGCGTGTCGGGAAAACTGCGCTTCTGACCCAATTCATCCAAGATAAGCAAGCGATTTATTTTATGGGCGTGGAGAGCAACGCCAAGCAGAATCTTGAAAACCTCAGCAAAAGCATACTGGAATATACAAGCGGCATTACGGCAGAAAACTCTTTTATGTCCTTTCAGGCGGCATTGGAATATGTTTTCAAACTGGCGGAAAAAGAACGGGTCGTTCTTGTGATCGACGAGTACCCCTATGTGGCCCGCTCCTCCAAAAGCCTTGCCTCCACCTTGCAGCTCCTGATTGACAAAAATAAGGATACCTCCAAGCTGATGCTGATCCTCTGCGGATCTTCTATGTCCTACATGGAAGATCGGGTGCTGGCGTACAAGGCCCCGCTCTATGGTAGGCGCACAGCACAAATAAAGCTCCTGCCCTTCGACTTTCAGGAGACCTGCCGCTATTTTGAACACTTCCAAGGTGAGGACAAGGCGCTGGCCTACGGCATCGTTGGCGGGACACCACAGTATCTGCTTCAGTTCGATGACCGACTGACCATTGAGGAAAATATCAAGCACACCTTTCTTGACCCGATTTCTTTCCTCTATGAGGAGCCGACGAACCTCCTGAAACAGGAAGTGCGGGAACCTGCCATCTATACGGCGATCATTACCGCCATTGCAGCAGGCGCTTCCCGGATGTCTGAGATCTCAAGCAAGGTTGGAGAGGATACCAATGTCTGCACAAGCTATATCAAGAACCTCATCAGTTTGGGAATTGTGCAGAAGGAAACACCCTATGGGGAGAAAGCATCCCGCAAGTCCCTGTATTCCATTGAGGACAATATGTTTCGTTTCTGGCACCGCTTTGTACTGGGGAACAATTCTCTGATTGCCCGTGGTGCCGCTGAACTGGTCTACCAGCGCATTGCGCCGCAGCTTGACCACTATATGGGCAAAGTGTTTGAAGAAATATGCAAGCAGTTCCTCTGGCAGCAGCTGTTGGACGGAAAATCTCCGGTGGAGTTTACCTCCTTGGGCCGCTGGTGGGGGAATGACCCCATTGAAAAGGTACAGGCGGAAATCGATATTCTGGGGGAGCAGGATAAAACAACTGCCCTCTTTGGCGAATGCAAATGGACAAACGAAAAAATTGACTTGGGCGTGTTGGAAACGCTGATACACCGCAGCCATTTATTCTCATACAGCAAGGTACACTACTATCTATTTTCCAAAGCTGGTTTTACCAAGGGCTGCGCTGAAAGAGCAAGCGAGCTTGGTAGCGTAACACTGGTCGGATACGAGGATATATTAAAAAGCTATGGCATCTAAGAGAAAAAAAGAGGGATACCCCGCATTATGCAGGGTGTCCCTCACGGCAGCTTGAACTTTCATCAGAGACTGAAATGGTATCAGTGACCTCTTGAAGCGCCGCCTCCACCTTCTTTGTGTTAGCCTCGATAAATATTTTTAGTATGTAGTTGGCGGTCACTGCCGCTGAATTGGGGTCATGGAACCGATAATTCAATTTGCGCTTTTTCACAGCAGCATCGCCACCTCCTCCTTACCGACTTGTCCAATTCTATGAGAGTAGAGCTGGAAATAGTACATTGTCAGCCGTATTCTGTAGTTGCAATCTCCATTAGATTTATTAAACTGACTCATGTTGACCTCCTTTTGCGCAGCTTGCGCCACAAAAATTTGCAAAAGATATAGGCCAACTGAGTGGACAACTGAGCATAGTGCCAGCTGAATGCACCATAGAGGCATTTCGTAAGAAAAAGCCCAACAGAGCCGTTACAATAAAAAGCCCGCTGGAACAGAATGCGAGAAATCGCACACTCTTGCTCCAGCGGGCTTCTTCAATTATGGCGTGCCCCCACCCCAAAAGGCGAGGATATCC
>CAJTYO010000034.1:0-19622 GCA_910584045.1 uncultured Oscillospiraceae bacterium
CATCGAGGGCGGCATGGGCCGGGAGGCCACCGCCAAGGAGCTCTCCGGCGGCGTGATCTGCGACGGCGTGGGCTCCTTCATCTCCTCCCTGTTCAGCTCCCTGCCCACCACCTCCTTCTCCCAAAACGTGGGGCTGGTGACCATGACCAAGGTGGTCAACCGGATGGCGCTGACCTGCGGAGCGGTGTTTCTTGTGCTGGCGGGGTTGTCCCCGAAGCTGGCGGCGGTAATCTCCATCATGCCCCAGAGCGTCCTGGGCGGCGCGGCGGTGATGATGTTTGCCTCCATCGCCGTGTCCGGCATTAAGCTGCTGACCAAATACGGCATCACCAATCGAGTGGTGACCATCGTATCCATCGCCATGGGTCTGGGTTTCGGCCTGGGGGCCACCAGCGGCGCGCTGGCAGGGCTGCCCCAGGCGGTGCAGCTGATCTTCGGCGGCTCCGGAATCGTTCCCGCCGCCGTTCTGGCCATCATCCTCAATATCGCAATTCCCAAGGAACAGGAGGATATGGACAACGAGGCACGGGTGAACGGAGCAGGCGGCTGACTCCTGTAGAATGGAGGGCAGGCCTCGGCGGAAACTGCCGGATGCTGTCTGGCGTGTAAACGGCAATGGGCTGGAAACCACGCGGGTTTTTGAATATGCTTTTTGATTAGATGATGTTGAGACGGCGTAAAAAAGCTTTAACTTCGTTTGGATAAAGCTTAGGAGAGCTCCGGCGGAAGCCGGAGCTCTTCGCGTCCCGCGGCATATTTCCGGCCAGGCTGTCATACAGTTACATCAGCAGAACGAAAACCTCCCATGCACGGAGGTTTTACAACAACGCGCGGCGGCGCGTGGGAGGTAACTATGACAAATTCGGATCTCTATCAGGACATTGCCACACGCACCGGCGGGTCCCTGTTCGTGGGCGTGCTGGGACCAGTCAGGACGGGAAAATCCACCTTTATCAAGCGCTTCATGGAGACCTGTGTGATCCCCAACATCGACAACGTCTACCGCCGGGAGCGGGCCATCGACGAACTGCCCCAGTCCGGCAGCGGCCGGACCATCATGACCGCCGAGCCCAAGTTCGTCCCCGAGGAGGCCGTGGACATCGCACTGGAGGGCGGGGCCACCTTCGCGGTGCGGCTCATCGACAGTGTGGGCTACATGGTCCCCGGGGCCATGGGTCAGTTCGAGGACGGCGAGCCCAGGATGGTCATGACCCCCTGGGCCGACCATGAAATTCCCATGGCGGAGGCCGCCGAGATCGGCACAAGGAAAGTCATCCAGGAGCACTCCACCGTGGGCGTTGTCATCACCACCGACGGCTCCATCACCGACATCCCCCGGGAGGACTATCTGGAAGCGGAGGAGCGGGTCATTACCGAATTACAGGCGCTGGGCAAGCCCTTTGTGGTACTGCTCAACTCCACCGACCCCCGGGGCAGCCGGGCGGCCAGTATCAGCCGGGACATCGCCAGCCGTTTCGCCGTACAGTGCCTGCCGGTGAACTGCCTGGAGCTGACGGAGGAGTCCATCACCTATATCATCAAGTCCATTCTGTATGAGTTCCCCCTGCGGGAGCTGCGTTTCTTCCTGCCGGCCTGGGTGGACGCTCTGCCGGTGGGCCACCCCATCCAGGCGGCGGTGTACGGGGTTGTCCGGGACGGCGGCGGCAAAATGGCCCACATCCGGGATGTGGAGCCGATGGTAAAGGAGATGGGTGAGCAGGACAACATCTCCCTGAGCCGGGTGCTGTCCATCGATCTGGGACGCGGCGTGGCCTCGGCGGAGCTGCAGCTGCCCCGGTCGCTGTTCTATGAGACCCTCTCCGCTCAATCCGGCTTCACCGTCTGTGACGACGGGGACCTGATGGAGCTGCTGACGGAGCTGGCAGGCGTGAAAGCCCGATTTGACAAAGTGTCCGACGCCCTGACAAACGTCTATGAAACCGGGTACGGCATTGTCATGCCCACTATGGAAGAGCTGGAGCTGGAGGAGCCGGAAATCATGCGCCAGGGCGGGCGGTACGGCGTGAAGCTGAAAGCCAGCGCCCCATCGGTCCATATGTTCAAGGTGGACATCGAATCCACCGTGTCCCCCATTGTTGGCAATGAGAAGCAGAGCGAGGACATGGTCAACTATCTCATGGATAAGTTCAGCGGCGACCCCACCCAAATCTGGGAGAGCAACATCTTCGGCCGCAGCTTCCATGAACTGGTTAATGAGGACCTGCAGGCCAAGCTTTACAGAATGCCCATGGACGCGCGGCTGAAGTTCCAGGAAACCCTGCAAAGAATCGTCAACGAGGGCAGCGGAGGGCTGATCTGCATCATTCTGTGAGATCGCCCACCGAACAAAATGGGATTCTATCGCTCGGAGGCTCTCTCCGGGCGATAGTTTTTTACAGAAGGCGGGGCGCTTTACCGCCAGCTCACCCTGGCCGGATTCCGGGGGGCGGTACGACGGAAGCAGAGGTCGGTACGGCCGATTATCAGACAGCTATCAATGGTCCGCTTCTCCGTGAGGCCAAAGTACTCCCGCAGCTCCGGATCTCCGTCGATCGCCCGGGTGGCAAAGCCGCAGTACAGAGCCCCCAGGCCCAGTGCGTGGGCCATCAGCTCCATATTGGCCAGGGCCAGCGCACCGTCCACGGGGCGCTCGGAGGTAACCACGATCATCTGATTTCCTCCGTAAAAGAGCGTATCCGGCTGATCCGGGTGAGCCAAATACTTCTCATACCGCCGCAGGAGCAGCTTACGTCCCTTTTCCCGGGAAAAGCGAGCGAAGCTTTTCCATATCTTGGGGCGCACAACCTCAAAATCCTCGTCCAGCACAGTGAAGGCCACAGTCTGGCTGTTGGTGCTGGTAGGCGCACAGCGACCGGCCTCCAGCAGCAGCTCCAGTTCCCCGCGGGAAACCTTCTCCCCCGTGAAGCGGCGAATGCTGCGGCGGAAACGCATGGCGTTGAGCAGTACCGCCGGATTCAGGTCGAAGGACACAGGATCATAGGGGATAGGCTCCTCCAGCGCCGGCATGGCGGGCGCACCGGTGGGGCATATGGCTACGCACTGGCCACAGCCAAAGCACCACGTCTTGTTGCACCGGTATGTCCCATCCTCCCGCCGGACAATGGCATGGACGGCGCAGTTTTGGGCGCACAGACCACAGCCGGTGCAGAGGGCGGCGTTGATTTCTACCATTTCCATCCGCCTCCCCCCTTGGTTTTTTTGCGTTTATATGTCCGAAACTGTGTCGTCATTTGTCTCTCTTCCTCCTACTATTCGTCCGGCAGGCCGGTTCTCCCCCGACAGCGGGCCTGCTGCCGATGTGAAGTGCGCCTCGTCCTGAAATTCCGTCATGGTCTCCCAGTAGCGTTTAGGCATGTTAGACATCCGCAGGCGCGGGTTGCGGCGCTCCCGGATCTCTATTGTGTCATAAAAGCGCTTCCACAGCTGCCGGTACTGGGCCTCCCGGGCCGACGGTGCAGCCATCTGAAAATCCTCCATGGGCAGGATGGCCCATCGGCCCGGTTGGTGGACAAGGGCCTCGTGATTCGTCCGGTCATACAGCAAAAACCTCTCGTTGTACATTCGGTCGCAGAAGTGGAACCTCAGCAGGGGCAGCACCCGATTTTTCGGCTTGATTTCCCCCGCCAGGGTCCCCTCAAACTCCGAAAAACGGACAAAGCCCTTCAGCAGGTGGACCTCCCCGTCCAGATGCCGCACGGCCTTCAGCACGGGCAGCACAGACTCGTCGCTGATGCGGCGCAGGAGCGGCCGCCCCACCACATAGAGCGAGCGGATAAAGCGGTAGAGAATCTGTTCCCTGTTGGGAGCGCAGGTGAGAAAGCCCTTGTAAACCAGCTCTTTGGCGTATGGGTCAATTTTCTCCAGGCTCACCAGGATGCGTCTGGCGCGGCGGTCGTCCGTCTCCACCTGACGGGCAGGAAACAACGAGGGAATCAGATGATCCTCGTCCTGAAACTGAGCCGGGTATTCCTTGCTGACGTAGCTCTCGAAAACGCAGCTGAGAAATCCATTGAAGGTCCCGTCATAGCGGTAAATTATTTCCATGGGCGCTCCCTCCCCGTCATGACAAGGACATCTCCTTTCTCCAGGAGGGGGCAGGACCAATGTCACCCCAGTATTCCTCCATATACTCGATCTTGCCGTTTCGCCACCGGTAGAATGTCACCACACGGAAAGCGCCGTCTCCATCCTCCGGCCAGATCTTTGCCACAGAATAGCTGCCGTCCACAGCAATCTTTTCCACCCTGCCGCGCCATCGGCCCGGATAGTCGCAATTCGCACGGAGATAGCCAGCCAGATCAAACCGTTCGTCTGTGTTGGGCCAGAGGATCTGCGCGTCAACGGTGAAGAAGCGCAGAAGCGTCTCCTCATCCTGCCCGGCTATCGCCTGCCAGAGAGTGCGGATCGTGGTTTCTATATCCATAACGGCCCCTCACCTCCCAACTCGCGGCCTATAGGCGATCGCGTCCATCTGGCACAAGCAGGACGGAGCGATAAAACTCGTGACAACCGTGGTCCGCGCCGGCGCACCGTTTGGAAAGTACTCCCTGAACACATCCGCACCCCTGCGGAAATCGCGGGGGTCTTTGATGTAGTAGTTGAGCTGGACAATATCACTGAGCGATGCGCCAACCGCCGCCAGCGTACGCGCCATGCTCTCAAAGGTTTCTCGGGTCTGGTGGACGACGTCGTCCACATCTTGGCCGCCGCCGTGGTGGGCCAGAAAAATATAGTCCCCCGATGTGACACAGGAGGAGCAGGTGTCATCTCCGTAGTGGTTGGGTATTCTGGTCAGCATCAAGCACACCTCCCTATTTTTTGCACAGGCAGAAGGGATGTCCCGCCGGGTCCAGCAGGGTGACAAACTCCTCCTTGCCTCCAAACTGGGCCGCCGTCTTAACGGCGCCCAGCGCCTCCGCACGGGCGACAGCCTGGGGGACGCTCTCCACTTGGAAGTCGAAATGCATCTGCTTTTGCTGCCGCCCGTCCTCCTCCGGCCACACCGGCGGCACGTAGTCCGGCTCAGCGGCAAACAAAAAGACAACTCCGTTGGAGCTGCGCACGGCACAGTGGCCGTACATCCGGCAGGGCTCCCAGTACAGCAGCTCGCTGTAAAAACGCTGCAGCAGCGCCTCGTCGCCACAGTCCACCATGACATTCCCCAAAACAGCTTCTTCTCTCATATGAACCTCCCCAAAAATATTTTCAGAGCCCCACGGCCCCGCCGCCAAAAGACGGTTCACAGCTATCCCTATAGGGATCATACTGGTCCGGCTCACAGCAATATTCCGTCAGCGTGGCAATCTTTTCATCTTCCGCCCAGCGGATCACGGACACCCCCTCAAATCCGGATGGTGACTCGTCCCCCATCTGACAGCGGAAGTGCCAGGTCACCGCGGTCTGGTCCCCGCGTGGAAAAAGCGGCGGATATCCCAAGCCAGTACGCGGCCCCGGGTGCTCCACTCCCGAAACCAGTGCGCCACGGACTCCACACCGCAGTAAACCGGTCCCCAGCTTTCCGTATAGACCACATCTGAAGCAAAAACATCCCGTATGCCCAAATCCTCCCCCCGCAGCCACATATCAAACCACAGGCGAATTATCCTCTTCCCTTGCGCTCACAGTGCAACACCTCACCCTACGCGGTCAAACAGGCTCATCTGTTCCAGCTCCACCCCCGGCAGCGCGGCCCGTTCAGAGGCAATCAGACCTCTTAAAATGCTGTCCGGCTGCAATTTCAAGCCGTCCAGTATTTTCCCTTTACAGGTTATGAAATACTGCGCCCTTTTCATGACAACGCCCATTTTTCGCAGGTCCTCATGCTCCAGCTTCCTGGCACGGCGGGCGTACAGGATACGGCTTACGGACACTGTCCCCACTCCCGGCACCCGCAGCAGCTCCTCCCGTCCGGCGGTGTTTATTTCCACCGGGAAAAACTCCGGATGCTTCAGCGCCCAGCTGCACTTGGGGTCCACCAGAGGGTTGAAATTTGGATCGTCCTCATCCAGCAGCTCCTCGGCCCGGAAGCCGTAAAATCGCAGCAGCCAGTCCGCCTGATACAGCCGATGTTCACGCAGCAGCGGCGGCTTGGTATTCAGCGCAGGCAGCAGTGTGTTCTCCACCACCGGCACATAGGCGGAATAAAAAACGCGCTTGAGCCGGTATTTGTCATACAGCGACTGGGTCAGCGACAGGATGTGCCGGTCCGAGTCCGGGGTGGCTCCGATGATCATCTGGGTGCTCTGGCCGGCGGGGGCGAAGCGGGGCGTGTGGCGGTATTTCACAAGTTCCTCCCTGTTCTCCAGCAGGGTGCTCTTGATCAGTCCCATAGGGCGGAAAATGGCCTTCCGGCTCTTGTTTGGAGCCAAGGTGGTCAGCCCCTTTTCCGACGGCAGCTCGATGTTCACGCTCAGGCGGTCCGCCAACAGCCCCAGACGGGTTACCAGCTCTGGACTGGTTCCAGGGATGGCCTTGGCGTGGATGTAGCCGTTGAAGCGGTATTGATTGCGCAGCAGATCGAGGCAGCGGATCATCCGTTCGGTGGTGTAGTCCGGGCTGACCAGTACGCCGGATGACAGAAAGAGTCCCTCGATGTAGTTCCGCCGATAGAATTGGATGGTCAGGTCCGCCAGCTCCTCGGGGGTGAACACCGCCCGCCGGGTATCGTTGGAGCAGCGGTTGACACAGTATTTGCAGTCGTAGACGCAGCAGTTGGTCATCAGCACCTTCAGCAGCGTCACACACCGTCCGTCGCCAGAGAAGGTATGGCAGCAGCCGGCTATAGAGGAGGAGGTGTTGCCGATCCCCCCCTTCACATGTCCCCGCCGGGCTCCGCTGGAGGTGCAGGCCGCGTCGTACTTGGCTGCGTCAGTCAATATGGTCAGCTTGTCCATTACATCCATAGTGCTGCTCCCATCTCAAAACATTCGTTCTGTTTTTTATTATAGAACAAACGGCCTAATCTGTCAAGCACTTTTTTATTTTTCTTGACAAGACAATCGATCGTTGGTATGCTATACTAACGATCGTTCGCTAGGAGTGCAATATGACGACAAAAGAAAAGATTCTGGATACGGCGCTGGCGTTGTTTTCGCAGCGGGGATATAACGGGGTATCCGTCCGGGATATCGCTCGGGCGGTGGGCATCAGAGAGAGCTCCATTTATAACCATTTTGAGAGTAAAAAGGCAATTTTTGACGGAATTGTGGACTTCTGTGTACAACACTCAGAGGCATACTTTCGCGCGAGAGCGCTGCCCTTTGACAAGGGGGACGACGCCTCCATATATCAGGGGGTCGGGATGGAGCAGCTACAGGAGCTGATCGAGCGGACCTTCCGATTCTTCTTCGACGACCCGTGGAACACGCGATTCCGGCGGCTGCTGCTGGTCAGCCAGTACGCGGAACCCCGGTGCCGGGAGATTTTCCGGCAGCTGTACCGGGATAAGTGCATCGCGGTACAGGCATATGTTTTTGAAGCGCTGATAGAAGCCGGGGAAATCCGGCGGGAGGACCCGGCGGCAGTGGCGGCGGAGTTTCATGGACCGATGTTTATGTGGATTCTTACCTGCGACAGCTTCGAGGAAATTCAGGCCGCCATCCGGGAGCATGTAGCGCAGTTCCGAAAAAACTATGAGCGGAGGGACAACACATGAGAATCTGCGTCGTATACGGCACTGAGCGCAGGGGCTGCACCTGGCATATCGCGCAGGAGGTGCTCTCACACATTCCGGAAGCGGAAGTCACGGAATTCTTTCTTCCCCGGGATTGTCCAGACAGCTGCATTTCCTGTTTTCGCTGCTTCAATGAAGAAAATCGCTGCTACCAGAGCGAAGGCGCAGGAAAAATTCTGAAAGTAATGCTGGCGGCAGATGTGATCCTGCTCACCTCTCCAGTATACGCCCTGCATCTAAGCGGACAGATGAAGACGTTTCTGGACCACTACTGCGGTATGTGGATGGTGCATAAACCCAACAGAGAGATGTTCCACAAGCAGGGCGTGGTCATAGCCACCGCAGCGGGACCGGTGTACCGCGCCGCGCTGCGTGAAATGGGAGACAGCTTGAACTTCTGGGGCGTGGCTCGTGCATATAAGCTGGGCTTCGCTCTGATGGAAATCAGCTGGGACCGGCTCTCTCCCAGGCTAAAGCGGAAAATCGCCAGGCGGGCAGAACGGACGGCGGCAAAGCTCCGCCGCGGCGTCCCCGCCCCGAGTCTGAAAACAAAGCTGCTGTTCCACGCCGCCAGACTGCTGCAAAAGCTCGGGCCGCAGGACGCGCCGGATGCGGTCTGGTGGCGGGAGCACGGGTGGCTGGGCCGGAAGCGGCCCTGGAAAAAGGAGGTTGTCTGATGAAAAGAACAATTATTATTTACCACAGCAAAACCGGTTTTTCAGCACGATACGCCAACTGGCTGTCGGACGCACTGGACTGCAGAGCCCTCCCCTTCCGGGAGAAAAAGAGCGTCCATCTGGCGGACTATGATACAATTATTCTGGCCGGCGGCCTCTACGCCGGTCAGATGTCCGGTCTGAAATGGCTGAAAAGCCAGCTTCCCGTCCTGAACGGAAAGCGGATCGCCGCCGTAGCGGTGGGCTGCGCCCCCGTCGGCTACCCCGGCCAAGCGGAGAGCATGGCGCAGCTCTTCGGCGGCACACCGCAGATATGTGGCTTCTACTGCCAGGGCGGGCTGGACTATGAGCACATGGGCGCGGTGGATCGGACCATGATGGCCGCTCTGCGGGCCGTGCTGAAAAAAAAGAAGGACCAGACGGAGATGCTGGAGGGCATCTCCCGGTCCTTCGACGGAACAAAGCAGGAATACCTGGAACCGGTAATTAAGTGGGCGCGGGAGGGCTGAGGAGCGCGCCGTTCCCCGCTTATACCGGCCTAAGCGGCACAATCAGCCACGACAGATTTTTGTAATTGTCCGCAGAATATGAAGCAGAACAGCGGAATCGCCTGCGCCATATTGTTCGCCGCCCCTTTTCTGTCCGTTACAATTTCTCATTCCAACAGCTTTAAACAGGCTGTAGCTTTATCTCTCCAGAAAAAACATCAGCGCCCCATCAGCTCCTCGATCTCCTCCACCGACAGCAGCCGGTCACCGATCAGGTCCTCCGGCGCGCCCTCCGTCACCAGAATGTCGTTCTCCAGACGGATGCCGATGCCTTCCTCCGCCACATACAGACCCGGCTCGCAGGTGATCACCATGCCCGGCTCGTACTCGGTGCGGTCACAGGGATCGTGGGTGTCCAGACCCAAGGAGTGGGACACGCCGTGGTAGTAGTACTTGGCCACGTCGTCGTCGCTGTCGATCAGCTTCGCCCCCCGCAGCGCCTTCTTGTAGAAGTCCACCACCGCCTGGTTGGACTCCTTCATCACCTTGCCGGGCCGCATAGTCTCCCGGGCCACGTCCATAGCCTCCCGGACAATGCGGAAGAGCTCCTTCTGCCGGTCCGTAAATTTTCCATTTACGGGGAAGGTGCGGGAAACGTCGGCGCCATAGTACTGGTATTCCGCCCCCAGATCCACCAGGAGAAGGTCGCCGTCCCCGGCGACACAGTTGTTATCGGCGTAGTGGAGCATGACCGCATTTTTCCCGGCGGCGGCGATAGTCTCAAAGCCGTGGCGCAGGCCGCTGCGGGCCACGTAGTGCTCGTAGTCCGCAGCCCACTGGTACTCGTACTCCCCGGAGCGGGCGGTCCGCAGCATCTGACGCAGCGCCTCGATGGTTACATCACCGGCGCGGCGGATGCAGTCGATCTCCTCCGGCTTCTTCACTGCGCGGAGAGAGGAGACTGCGCAGTGGATATTTTTGATCTGCGCCGCCGGGTACTTCTCTCGGATGGTCCGGGCCAGAGCCTCGGCACGGGTGGGCGCGGCATTCATAGATAGGCGGTCGAAGGAAAAATAGACGCTCGTCACCCCGTAGCCCAGGACGTAGGCGATATTCCGCTCCAGGTCCCGCATATAGCGAACCTTCTCCTCCTCGATGCCGCTGCGGCGGGCAGCCTCCCCCTTTGTGAGCATGGGGCCGTTCCATTTGACGAGCTCCTCGTCTGGCTGCTCGATGAACAGCGCCGACGATGGGCCCCGGGCGGTCTTGGACAGCATCAGCCAGACATTCTGGGCGTCGATGCCCGTCAGGTAGTAGAAGTCCCGGTCCACGGAAAAGGGGTGCATGTTCTGGTCGCCGCTCTTGACCGGAGCAACGCCGGAGTACAGCAGCACCAGGCTGCCCTCCTCCAGCTTATCCAGCAGACTCTCCCGGTTGCCGGTAAAAAAATCTGATGTCATTATTTCTCTCCTTTTTTATTTATCGCAGTTCTCCCCGGAGGCGCGCCCGCCCCCGGGGAGAGTATTTCAATCCGTCAGCTTTGCCCGTAGTATGCGCCCGGACCGTGCTTGCGCAGATAGTGCTTATCCAGCAGCTCCTGCTGCATCCGGCCGGCCTGGGGATTGATTGCCATGGCGTGCCAATCCATGAAGGCCACCTCCTCCATGACCACCGCGTTGTGCACTGCGTCCAGCGCGTCCGTCCCCCAGGCAAAGGGACCGTGGCTGTGCACCACAACGCCGGGGATGGTCATGGGGTCAACGCCCTGGAATGTCTCGATAATCACATTCCCCGTCTCCAGCTCATAGGATCCGCCGATCTCCTCCGGCGTCATCCGGCGGGTGCAGGGGATGTCGCCGTAGAAGTAGTCCCCCTGGGTGGTGCCCATGGCGGGAATGGCCATACCGGCCTGGGCAAAGGTGGTGGCCCAGCGGCTGTGGGTGTGGACGATGCCGCCCAAACCCGGAAAGGCCCGATACAGGGCCAGATGGGTGTCCGTGTCGCTGGAGGGCTTCCATTTCCCCTCCACCCGCTCCCCGCCGGTCAGGTCGATAACCACCATATCCTCCGGTGTCATACCCTCATAGCTGACGCCGGAAGGTTTGATGACCATCATACCCGCTTGACGGTCCACACCGGAGACGTTACCCCAGGTGAAGGTGATGAGGCCGTGCTTGGGCAGCAGCAGATTGGCCTCGCAGACCGCTTGTTTCAGTGCTTCCAGCATGATCGTCCCCTCCTTATCGCAGCGCTTCCACCGCGGCGCGCTCCATGGCGAGACCGGCAGTATAGCGGGCTATGTATGCGTTAAAGCCGTCCAAGTCCTCCTGGCTCGGGGCGATAGTGGAGCTGGGCGCTCCGGAGAACACCCGGGCGTCCAGGAAAGCTTCCAAGGGCTCTCCCTCCGCCTTCTCCCGCAGGTAGGCCGCCAGAAGCGCCATGCCGTAAGGTCCGCCCTCGCCGGCGGTCTCCATTACCGTCACAGGTACGCCGGCAGCGGCGGCCATGACCCGCTGGCCCACCACGGGAGTCTTGAACAACCCGCCGTGACCCATGAGACGCTCCAGTGTGACCTGCTCCCGCTGGGAGAGGATGTCCATCCCCAGCTTCAGAGTGGCCACAGCGGCATACAGATGGGCCCGGATGAAATTGGCCAGACTCATGCCGCCGGGATTCCGGGCAAAGAGGGGCCGGCCCTGGTCCAGTCCGGTGATGGGCTCCCCGGCAAAGTAGTTGTAGGCCACCAGTCCGCCGCAGTCCGCCTCGCCGGTCATGGCGTGGGCATAGAGGGCGTCATAGACGGCAGGCTTTGACACATCCGCGCCCATCAGCTCCGCGAACTGGCGGAACAATCCAACCCACGCGTCCAAATCGGAGGTGCAGCTGTTGCAGTGGACCATAGCCACCGGCTTTCCGGTGGGTGTAGTGACCATGTCGATCTCAGTATACAGACCCTTCAGGGCCTTCTCCAGCACGATCATGGCGAACACGCTGGTCCCGGCGGACACGTTGCCCGTCCGGGCCGCCACGGCGTTGGTGGCGGTCATGCCGGTACCCGCGTCGCCCTCGGGGGGACAGAGGGCGACGCCCGCCCGGAGCTTCCCGCTGGGGTCCAGCAGCCGGGCGCCCTCCTCGGTGAGCGTCCCCGCCTCCTGCCCGGCGGAGAGCACCTTAGGCAGGATGTCACGGAGCTTCCAGGGATATCCTGCTGCCTTCCGATCGAATTTCTCCACCATGGCCGCGTCGAAATCACCGCTGCCGCTGTCAATGGGGAACATGCCGCTGGCCTCCCCCACCCCCAGCACGCGGCGGCCCGTGAGCTTCCAGTGGACGTAACCGGCCAGGGTGGTGAGATAATCGATCTTCTCCACATGCGCCTCGCCGTCCAGCATCGCCTGGTAGAGGTGGGCAATGGACCAGCGCTGGGGGATGTTGAAGCCGAAGAGCGCCGTCAGCGCCTCCGCCGCCCGTCCGGTGGTGGTATTGCGCCAGGTACGGAAGGGCGTGAGCAGCTCCCCCTCCCGGTCAAAGGGCATGTAGCCGTGCATCATAGCGGAAAAACCGATGGCGTCCAACTCTGTCAGATCCTCCCCGAACTTCTCCCGGTACGCCCCGGCCATGTTCCGGTAGCTGGTCTGAACACCCTCCCAGACGTCCGACAATCGGTAGGTCCAATACCCCCCCTCCTGCCGGTTCTCCCAGTCGTACGCCCCCGAGACGACAGGCTTTAGATCCTCGCCGATGAGGACCGCCTTGACGCGGGTAGAACCCATTTCAATGCCTAAATACCGTTTCATGTGCCGCTGCCTCCTAGTTATTCTCTATTCGCCATCTAAAAAGGATTCGTTGAGTGTAACGCCCAGACTACCGGCGATGGCCCGCAGACCGTCGTCCGGAACCACCTGTCGGCCGCCTTGCCCGGCCATAAGCCCCCAACAGCAGATCTCCGCGCTCAGCTCCACGGACTGCGCCAGGCTGAAGGCCCCGTCCAGGTCCACGCCGGAGGCAAACAGGCCGTGCCGCGCCCAAACGGCGGAGCGGTAGCGCCGCATTTTCTCCTTCAGCTCCCGAGCAGCCTCCGCTCCGCCCGGCACGGTCCACGGACACACGCCAATCCCCTCGGGGAACGCCGCCAGATTCTCTGCGTCGCTCTGCCAAAGAGCGCGGGTAAAATCCCTGTCCTCCATAGGCAGGAGGGCAGTCAGCGCAATCACATGTGGGGCACGACAGTAATAGACCACCCGGTTGTCGCCCTTGGTTGCCGCCTTGCGCGCACTGTGACAGAGAAAATGGATGGGGAATTCCGTGGCGGGCCTTCCCCCGCCGTCCAGCCCCCAGACAATCCGCCAGGCGTCGCCGGAATCGTTGATCTCCACAATGCCCAGGTTGTGGGGCGGATCGGCCTCCACATTGCGGAAGCTCTTCCCTCCGCCGGTGGT
Organism: uncultured Oscillospiraceae bacterium; assembly: GCA_910584045.1. Classification (GTDB taxonomy): domain Bacteria; phylum Bacillota; class Clostridia; order Oscillospirales; family Oscillospiraceae; genus Pelethomonas. Next base: position 13,298 of record CAJTYO010000034.1, read on the forward strand.
GATAAATAGCTCCCCCGCCAGACCGGGAGCCCGAACGCCCATGGGGACCCATTCCCCCATATTGTGCAGATATGGCTTACAGAGAATGATGTCCGCCGCCGTCATCCGGTAGGTCAGACTGCCCCCGCCGCCCTCGTGCCACCGCCGGTGCCAGCCGTCGGAACAAACGCGAATACATCCCTCTATGGCGAGGGTCTTTGTCAGATCAAACATGCCTTTGTCTCCTTACTAGCTATGGTCAAACAATCGCAGAGGGACTTTGCAGGTTTCCTTAAACCCCCGCGCATTTTTGCGCGGCAGGGGGCCGCAAATATGATCTTGATTTAGACCGCGGGACCGCCCCTGTCCACTTTCTACAGTATACCCCAAATTTTCCGCAGTGTCCAGACAATTTTCGCCGCGGGCCGGTGTTTTGCCGGGCCGCGGCGGACATCCTTTTTCGCGAAGGAAAAGGGATCAAATATCTCTTGTGCCGCTTGCCGGTTCTCTACTATTCCTGCCGCGCCGGCATGGTTACAGACGATTTCTTCCGTCAGACCTCGCGGCGGCCCCGCTTCTCTGCGGGGAGATACAGGCACAGAGCACTGCGGTCGTCGTCCCCCTGCCGGCGCTGATACGCCTCCTGGAGAATCAGGCTGGTCAGCACATTGGGGTCCTCCCCCTGCCACCCGGCCAGCAGGTCCTGGACCCACTGGTCGTCGCCGCCGTCTGCCACGCCGTCGCTGATCATCAGCAGGAAGCTGTTCTCCTCCAGCGGGAAGCGGATCGCCTGAGGCTCGGCGCCCGCGTCCTGAAGGCCGGCGGGCAGAGACGCGCCGGCCAGGCGGCGGACGGTCCCCTGCCGCTTGATGTAGGTGGGAGCCGCGCCGTACTTATAGAGGGCGGCCTGACGGGAGGCGAGGTCTGCCGCCAGCAGGTCGATGGTGGTAAAGCTCCCCTGCTCGTCACTGCGCAGATTCAGCGCCGCGTTCAGCGTCCGCAGGGCGGTCTCGGGAGCGATGCCGGCCTGGAGAAACTGCTCAAGGAGACGGAGGGTCATCTGGCTCTCCCGCTGGGCCTCCCGGCCGCTGCCCATGCCGTCGCTGAGGATGAGGTACAGCATCCCCCCCACACGAAACCATGTCAGACTGTCACCGCATAGCCGCTGCCCCTCCTTGGGCGCGGAGCCCAGGGCCACCTGATGGCACAGCTCCCGCCCGGTGGCGGCGGGGGCCTCCGGCGCGGCCATGGCTTGAGCCACCAGCTCCCCCAGCTGGGTGTACTGCCCCCGGCTGCGCTCCCGCTCCCGGGCCAGCTGGCGGCGGTACTGACGGCGCAGCAGCAGCGCCGTCACCTCCGTATTGATGGCGGAGAGTAATTGGGGAAAGTGGATGCACCGGGAGGAGAAGTGGACGGCAAAATCAGAGGCCTCCGCCCTGCCCCGCTCCAGCATCGCCGGTGTGGCGTCATTAAAGGCGTTGAAGGTGGACATATACTCCTTGTTCCAGCACAGATCCCGCAAGGCGCAGCCCCGACAGACCACCTCCGCCGCCCGGTCAAAGACCACGGCGGGGTTCTCCTCCTTTTTGGGCTGAGGTGGGACGAAGGTCTCCCCCAGCGTCCGCAGCGCCTCGGCGCTCAGCCGCAGCCGCTGGCGCAGCCCCTCCGACTCCCGGGCTGCCTTTCGCCGCGGAAGGGCCGTCTCCCGCAGCAGCAGGGCACAGTAGTGACACAGCACCCCCGCCAGCACCGTACAGGCCGTCAGCCGCACGAATCCGCCCCCGTCCATCCCCATCTGCAGCGCATAGGCCAGCTCCACGGCCAGGGTGGCTCCGGCGGCGGCGGCAGGTCGAAACCAGCTCTGTCTGGCCCACTTAGTGTCCCGGAAGGCGGAGAGCACCGTGTAGATCAGCACCAAAATGCCGCAGCACCGCAGCGCCGGACCAAAGGGCAGAAAGACCAGGCTGCCCGCCGCACCGCCAGCCAGAGCGGCCATAGCGCACCTTCCCGGCCGGCACGCGGCCACCAGCCCCGCGGCCAGGGGTGCGCGGCCCTCCAGGCAGCATCCGGCGGTGAAGAAGCCGGCGGCACCATAGCCAGCCAGGCGCAGCAGCTCCCCCGCGCACGGACGCTCGATATTGGCGATCTTCATAGCTTGTCCCCTTCCCTGTTGTGGTTTTAATCATTGTAACAGGGGGAAACGGAAAAAGATGTCGGGAAATATAGTCGGGAATGGGAAGAGGAAGGAAAAACCGGCCGGATAAGGAACAGTCGGGCCGCAGGCCGTCCACTGGACAGCTTGCGGCCCAAAAAACAACTATAAGGTCAGTACGCCAGCCGCTCAGCCAGCCAGCTCTTCAAATCGCCGACGGGGATGCGCACCTGCTTCATGCTGTCCCGCTCCCGTACTGTGACACAGTTATCCGCCGGAGTCTTCTCGTCACCCACGGTCTCAAAATCCACCGTAATGCAGAAGGGGGTGCCCACCTCGTCCTGGCGGCGATAACGCTTGCCGATGCTCCCAGCATCGTCGAAATCAATCATCCAGTCCCTGCTGAGCTCCGTCTGGATCTCCCGGGCTTTGTCGCCCAGCTTTTTGCTCAAAGGCAGCACGGCCGCCTTGAAGGGCGCCAGGGCCGGGTGGAGGCGCAGCACAGTGCGCACGTCGTTCTTCTCCTCGTCCACCAATTCCTCATCGTAGGCGTTGCACAGGAACGCCAGCAGCATCCGTTCCACCCCCAGGGAGGGCTCGATGACAAAGGGGATATAGTGCTCACCCGACTCCTGATCGAAATAGGTCAGGTCCTTGCCAGATGTGTTTTGGTGGGCGGTGAGGTCGAAGCTGGTCCGGCTGGCCACACCCCACAGCTCGCCCCACTCGGTGAAGGGGAAGGCGAATTCAAAGTCCGTGGTGGCGTTGGAATAGTGGCTGAGCTCCTCGGGGTCATGATCCCGCAGCCGCAGGTTCTCCTCCTTGACGCCCAGGTCCAGCAGCCACTGGTGGCAGAAGTTTTTCCAGTAGGCAAACCACTCCAGCTCCGTGCCGGGCTTGCAGAAGAACTCCAGCTCCATCTGCTCAAACTCCCGGGTGCGGAAGATGAAGTTGCCCGGGGTGATCTCGTTGCGGAAGCTCTTGCCGATCTGGCACACGCCGAAGGGCAGCTTCCGGCGGGTAGAGCGCTGGACGTTAAGGAAATTGGTGAAGATGCCCTGCGCAGTCTCAGGACGGAGATAGACGGTATTCTTGGCCTCCTCGGTAACTCCCTGAAATGTCTTGAACATGAGGTTGAACTTACGGATGTCGGTAAAGTTGTGCTTACCGCAGGAGGGACAGGGGATGTTGTGTTCATCGATGAAAGCTTTCATCTCATCCTGGGAGAAGGCGTCCACCGGCTTGGGCAGCTGGAAGCCGCTCTCCTGGGCCCAGTCCTCAATAATTTTGTCGGCGCGGAAGCGCTCTTTGCACTCCTTGCAGTCCATGAGAGGATCGGAGAACCCGCCCACATGGCCGGAGGCCACCCAGACCTGCGGATTCATAAGGATGGCGGCGTCCAGGCCCACGTTGTAGGGGTTTTCCTGGACAAACTTCTTCCACCAGGCCTTTTTCACGTTGTTCTTCAGCTCCACACCCAGCGGACCGTAGTCCCACGTATTGGCCAGGCCGCCATAGATTTCGCTGCCGGCGAAAATGAATCCCCGGCCCTTGCAGAGGGCTACGATTTTTTCCATAGTTTTTTCGGTTTTTTGCATGATATTTCTCCTTTTCAGGTTTATTAACACAAAATCGCCCCAAGCCTACCGGCTCAGGGCGAACAAAGCTGTCCGTGGTTCCACCTGCATTCGGGCTGCAGCCCGCACTCTCCGTCCATAACGGGGACATCCGGCGAAGCATTTCCGCTCCGCAGCTCCAAGGCGCCCTTCCCCACAGGCATCATGAGGACTTGCACCATCCGTCCTCTCTCTGCTTTTTAGCCTCTAGGTACCGTTCCTTTTCACAGCTTTTTTGTCCGTTCAGCTCGCCCCGCTGAAGCGTCCATGAATCGGGGCGAACTCAAGTGTTGATTTTACCATCCTCCCCTCCTTCTGTCAAGGGGATTTTGAAAATTCAAAAGTTCAAAAAATCTTCAACAATCGGGTTTAAACACGATTGTTTGAAACGCACGACAGAACACCTTACCCCAGCTGCACGATCCAGCCCATATCATCAGCCACTACGCCGGTCTGCATCCCATAGATCTGGTCGTAGAGCTTCTGACTGACGGGACCCACGCCGCCGCCGTGGATGACGATGTCCCGGTCCATATAGCGCAGATAGCCGATGGGGGAGATCACGCAGGCAGTGCCGGTGGCCCAGGCTTCCTGGAGGGTGCCATCCTTGCTGGCGGCCTCGATCTCCTGAATAGAGAGCCGGCGCTCGCTGACCTTATAGCCCCACTTGCGCAGCATGGTGATAGTACTGTCACGGGTGACGCCGGGTAGGATGGACCCGCCCAGGGGGGCGGTGATGATCTCGTCGCCAATCATGAAGAAGGCGTTGGAGGTGCCCACCTCCTCCACATACTTGTGTTCGTGGGCGTCCAGCCACAGGACCTCCTTGCAGCCGTTCTCCAGGGCCTTCTTGGTGGCCCGCATGCCGCCGGCGTAGTTGCCCCCGACCTTGGCGAAGCCGGTGCCGCCCACGGCAGCGCGGATGTACTCGTCCTCCACGTAGATGTGGCTGCCGGTAAGGCCGCCCCGGTTGATGTCATAGTAGGCCCCCACGGCGCAGAGAATGATAATGAAATGGTAGTGCTTAGCCGGCTCCACAGAGAAGCTGACCTCATCGGAGATGATATAGGGCCGAATGTACAGGGCCGTGCCGGGCTCGGTGGGAATCCAGTCTGCGTCCACCTTGACGGTGGCCTTCACAGCCTCGATAAACAGCTCCTCGTCCATGTAGGGGATGCACATACGCTCGTTGGTGCGGTTGAGGCGCTTGGCGTTCATGTCCGGACGGAAGAGGTTGATCTTCTTGTCCGGGGTCAGGTACGCCTTCATGCCCTCGAACATCATCTGGGCGTAGTGGAGGACGCAGCTGGCGGGGTCCAGGCTGATGGGGCCGTAGGGGACGATCTTGCCGTCATGCCAGCCCTGGCCCTCATCGTAGTCCATGATGAACATGTGGTCTGTGAAGTACTTGCCGAAGCCCAGGTTGCTCTGGTCCGGCTTGGGCTTGGGGTTCGCGGTGCGGGTTACGGGAAAATTGTAGGACATTTTCTATTCCACCTTTCAGGTTGTTCATACTTTTTCTCGAGAGAAAAAGTATCAAAAAAGAGCTTTTTGCGCGAAACTGCCGTTTCGCTTATGCCGGAGACTGTGCCTTGCTGGTACTGCCGATCTCCAACAGGTTGCCCTCCGGGTCTGCCACATAGAAGTTGCGGATGCCGAAGGGGTAGGTCCTGGGCGCGCCAAGGGGGAAGGTGACGTTCAGCGCCGACAGCCGCGCGTACTCCGCGTCCACATCGGCGAAGCAGGACAGCCAGAGGGCGATCTCAAAGGTCTGATTGAGCCCCTTCGGGGGCGCATAGGGCTCTCCGAGGGACTGAGCGAAGGCCTTCCGGCTGTACATGAACAGGGACAGCTCCCCGCTGGCCGTCCGGAACTCCGCGAAATCTCCCCCGTCCCATTGGGTCTGAAAGCCCAGTATGTCCCGATAGAAGGGGACCATGGTTTCCATGCTTCCGGCCAGCAGGCAGGCGCCCACCCGCGCCTCTTTTCCAAGGGCCGTCATACCGGCCGGTCCAGCGCGTACAGCTCCGGCCTCCGGTCACGAAACACGTTGATGGAGGAGCGGATGCCCTCGATAACCGAGAAGTCCGCCTCGCCGGTGATGATTTCCTCCCGGTCCCCGGCCTTCGCCAGGTACTCGCCCCAGGGATCAATGACGGCGCTGTGTCCGCCGCAGCGGGTTTCTCCCGCCGTCCCCACGCTGTTGCACAGAGCCAGGAACATCTGGTTCTCGATGGCCCGCGCCCTGGCCAGGGTTTCCAGGTGCATAGTCCGCTTCTCCGGCCACTGGGCCACGGCGAAGAGCAGGTCCACCCCCTCCAGGGTCATGGTCCGGACGAGCTCGGGGAACCGGATGTCGTAGCAGATGATCAGTCCGCATGACTTGCCGTCCAGCGTAAACCGGCAGGTATGCCATCCACACTGGAAGGACTCATGCTCCCCGGAGGGCGTAAACAGATGGGTCTTGTCGTACTCCGCGGCGACCTCGCCGGAGCGGTCAAAGACGTAGGCGGTGTTGAAGAACCCCTCCGTCCGTTTGTTCGCCACGCTGCCGCAGACGATGTTGATGTTCAGCTCC
>CAJTYO010000034.1:19722-28584 GCA_910584045.1 uncultured Oscillospiraceae bacterium
TACCGCTCATAGTCGGACTCCGGATGCGCTCCCATAAGTCCGCGCTCCCACTGGCTTCCCGCCAGGCTGTCGGCGGTATACAGGAATTGGTACACCGGCTTTCCTCGGAACTGTCCGGCCGCCATGACGGAGGCACACTCCATCTCCACCGCGCCGCAGCCCTCCGCCCGGCGTTCCGCCACCTTCCCGAGCGTCTCCCGGTAAATGGCGTCGGTGGTCCAGGTCTTGCTGCGGACATAGGGCAGCTCCAGCTCGTCGAAGATTGCCGTCAGGCGGTCCGCCGTGGGGATCTCCACATAGTCGGAGGGCGGCAGGTAGTGGAAGCTGGTCCCCTCGTCCCGGTAGGCGGCGGTGGGAACGATCAGGTGTCCGGCGGGCAGGGCCGCGTCCAATCCGCCGCAGGTCCCAAAGAGCAGGACCTTCTCCGCGCCCTTGACCCACACCTCCTCCAATATCCCCACCGTGGCGGGGCCGCCGATGGTGGTTAGGTACAGCCCAAGGGTCTGTCCCTGATAGGAAAAGCGGTAAATGGGTACTTCCACACAGGCGTTTATAGCGCTGACAACCTCCACCGGGAGCCGCTTTTGCAGCGCCTCAACGACCTTTCGCTGAAAGGTCACAAGCACGGTCTTAGGGAAGTCCTCCACAGGCTGGGATAAATGTACCGGCTTCAGCAGCTCCTCGCCGCTATCGAAGCCGCGGCGGATCATTGGTAGTCCCTTCCCGCCTGCAATGCCTTCATGTTCAGCTCCACCAGCTGGGCCTTGGCGGGAGGCACCAGCTTCTGCACGGTAGCGTCCGCCCCGTCAAAGCTCAGCTCCGGGTTGTTTTTCAGCACGCACCCCATCATGACCATGTTGGCCAGGGTGGGCACGCCCGCGTCGTTGGCCATCTGGGTGGCGGGGATGTAGTAGACCTCCACATCCGTGCGCGCCACCTTCTCGAAGATCAGGGTGGAATCCACGTAGATCTGCCCGCCGGGGACCACGGAGTCCACGTATTTTTGCAGGCTGGGCAGATTCATGACGATCAGCACGTCCGGGTCGGTGATAATGGGGGAGCCCACGGGATCGTCGGACAGGATGACGTTGCAGTTAGCCGTCCCTCCCCGCATCTCCGGCCCATAGGAGGGCAGCCAACTCACCTGCAGCTCCTCCAGCAGCCCCTTGTAGGCCAAAAACTTCCCGGCAAACAGGATGCCCTGCCCGCCGAAGCCGGCAATCAGAATCTGGGTGGTTTTCATTTCGCATCCGCCTCCTTTGCCGCGCTTCTGTCCTTATAGACGCCCAGAGGGTAGTAGGGCAGCATGTCGCTCTCCACCCACTCCAGAGCCTTCTGGGGCGTCATGCCCCAGTTGGTGGGGCAAGCGGAGACGACCTCAATGAGGGAAAAGCCCTTCCTGTCGATCTGGTTCTGGAACGCCTTCTGGATAGCCTTTCCGGCGGCCTTCACGTTCTTGACGCTGTTCACCGCCACACGGGCCACGTACTCCGGGCCCTCCAGGGTGGCCAGCATTTCGCAGACCTTGATGGGCCAGCCGCAGTGGTTCACGTCCCGGCCGTAGGGAGACGTCTGGGTCACCTGCCCCGGCAGGGAGGTGGGGGCCATCTGTCCGCCGGTCATGCCGTAAATGGCGTTGTTGACGAAAATCACGGTGATATTCTCATTCCGGGCGGCGGCATGGACCGTCTCCGCCATGCCGATAGAGGCCAGATCGCCGTCCCCCTGGTAGGTAAAGACGATGTTGTCCGGCCGGCACCGCTTGATGCCGGTGGCCGTGGCGGGGGCCCGGCCGTGGGCCGCCTCGATCATGTCGCAGGCAAAGTAGTCGTAGGCCATGACCGCGCAGCCCACGGGGGCCACGCCGATGGCCTCGCCCTCGATGCCCAGGTTGTCGATGGCCTCCGCCACCAGACGGTGGATGATGCCGTGGGGGCAGCCGGGGCAGTAGTGGAGCGCCGCGTCCGTCAGGGACTTGGGTTTCTGGAATACAATCGCCATATCAGTTCACTCCTTTCCGGGCTTCCCGAATCGAGGCCAGCACCTGATCCGGCGAGGGGATCATGCCGCCGGTGCGGCTGCACAGGCTCACGGGCCGGGTGCATTCAATGGCCAGGCGCACGTCCTCGATCATCTGCCCCATGTTCAGCTCCACGCACACGAAGCTCTTCACCTGTTCCGCCGCCTGGCGCAGGACCTTGGAGGGGAAGGGCCAGAGGGTGATGGGCCGGATAAGCCCGGCCTTGACGCCCTCCCTCCGGGCCTGAGCCACGGCATTCTTGGCCACCCGGGAGGCGATGCCGAAGGCGACCACGCAGAGCTCCGCATCCTCCATCATGTACGCCTCGTACAGAACCTCGTTTTCTTCCACAATCTTGTACCGCTCGTACCGCTCAAAGTTCTTCCGCTCCAGCTCGTCCGCCTTGAGATATAGAGAGTTGACGATGTTGTGCTTCCTTTGCAGCTTGGTCCCTGTTAAGGCCCAGGGCTTGTCATAGGTCTCCACCGCAGTGTCCTCGAAGGTGATGGGCTCCATCATCTGTCCAATGGTGCCGTCCGCCAGAATCATGGAGGTCATGAGGTACTTGTCCGCCAGATTGAAGCCCTTGACGGTGAGGCTCGCCATCTCCTGCACGGAGGCGGGAGCCAGGACGATCATGCGGTAGTCGCCGTGACCGCCGCCCTTGGTGGCCTGGAAGTAGTCGGACTGGCTGGGCTGGATGCCCCCCAGGCCGGGACCGCCCCGCTGGACGTTCACCACAAAGGCTGGCACGTCGGAACCGGCTATGTAGCTCAATCCCTCGCTCTTCAGAGAGATCCCGGGGCTGGAGGAGGAGGTCATGACCCGCATCCCGGCGGCGGCGGCGCCATAGACCATGTTGATGGAAGCGATTTCGCTCTCCGCCTGAAGGAATACGCCGCCGATCTTGGGCATCTTTTTCGCCATATAGGCGGCGATCTCCGTCTGGGGAGTGATCGGGTAGCCGAAGTAGTGGCGGCAGCCTGCCCGGATGGCGGCCTCCGCAATGGCTTCGTTGCCCTTCATTAAAACTCTTTCTGCCATGGTTTCCCTCCTTCTCCTACTTCTCCACGGTGATGATGCAGTCGGGGCACATGGTCGCGCAGAAGGCGCAGCCGATGCAGTCCTCCTCTTTTGTCATCACCGCCGGGGAGTAGCCCTTCTTGTTGATCTGGTCCTTGGCAATCGCTAAAATGTGCTTGGGACAGGCATTTACGCAAAGGCCGCAGCCTTTGCACAAATCCGTCAAAAACGTGACTTTTGCCATTTATTTTGCTCCTTTCTTCGCGCCGTTCCGGCGCGAGGGAAATTGCTTCTTGAGTTGACCGGCGGCCGCACACCCGCGGCGAAAAACCTGGGAGGTTATCACAAAACCGGAGGGGTTTTCTGAAAAAAGCAGAAACCTTCCCCAGGGCGCGGCGGGCAGGAAGCCGGCACAGAGGGCGCTTTAAACCGAATATCGATGTATCAACGAATAAGACAGAGGATTTCACGCGGCATTTTTTCCGCCTTCTCAAATTGTATCACGTATAATCCTCCACGTCAAACACCTGATCCCGGAAATAATATTTTCTGTCCTCCTCCGTGATTTTCCGGATCACCCGGCAGGGATTCCCGGCGGCAATCGTCCATGGGGGCACGTCTTTCGTCACCACGCTGCCCGCGCCGATGACGGCGCTGTCCCCGATGGCCACGCCGGGCAGGATCACCACATTTCCTCCGATCCACACGTTGTCCCCGATGGTCACGGGGATGCCGTACTCATAGCCGGAGTTCCGGCTGTCTGGGTGGACGGGGTGGCCCGCCGTGTAGATGGAGACGTTTGGCGCAATCTGAGCGTTGTCTCCAATGACCACCTTTCCCACATCCAGGATGGTCAGGCCGTAGTTGGCGAAGAAGTTGTCGCCCACCTCGATGTTGTACCCGTAGTCGCAATGGAAGGGCGCGTTGATCCAGGCATCCCTGCCCATCTTCCCCAGCAGCTTTTTCAGCAGCTCCTCCGCCCGGTCCTCCTCGTCGGGGGGCAGCCGGTTGAACTCGTGGATCAGTCTCTTGCAGGCCATCCGCTCCTCGCTCAGCCCGTCCAGCCAAGCCCTGTAGGGCAGGCCCGCCAGCATACGTTCCTTTTGGTTCATACCTTTCCTTTCTCACCCGAACAGCGGCCTCGCCTTAGGCGGTCTGGGACCGTCATTGGGCTGACGCCCAACGACCGGTCCGGCGGACCAAGGTTCGCCCTGCTCCGGCAGATCAAAATATTTCGTTTGCAGCCTCATGGGCAGCAGGCCGGGGACTTTACCCGCCAGCCCCGCCGCAGCGCTCTCCTCTGCACAGGTCATCCAGACAGGCAGGCCGCTGAGGCAGCTGAGCTTCTCCATATAGGGAACCGCCGCCAGCACCGTTTCCGGGGTCGTCTCGTGGGCCAGATTGGCGTTGTTGACAATGGCGGTAAAGGGCAGCCCTCCCGCCGCCTCAATCTCCCGCATGACCTCCAGCGCCTCCTCCGGCGTCCTGGTCAGCGGGCGGCAGGGGTTGGCCACGAAGGCCATCCGGTAGTCGTCCTCCTCCAGGATGAAGGGCGTGTACCGGCCCAGGGCGTAGGCCCCCCGGTCGTCTCCCCCGATGTCCATGACGGCGAAGAGGCCCCTGTCCTCCACCAGCCGGTAGGCCTCGGCGGGCAGGGCGGGCAGGTCCACGTTGGAGTTGGCGAATTGAGGAGAGATCAAATCCACTCCAGCCTCCTCCAACTCCGCCGCGCTGTCCTTGGTGCGGAAATAGGGGTTGACGATGTCCAGGTCCGCGATCGCCGTCCGCTTCCCCTCGCGGGCCAGCAGAAGAGCGTAGTTGACGGCGATATTGGTCTTGCCGGAGCCGTAGTGCCCGGCGAAGAGGGTGATTCGTTTATGGTCCATATCAGGGCTCCTTACTACTTAACTGCTTTTCCATGATCTCATACACCAGAATAACGCCGTTTTCTACCGGCCATTGCCCGTGGCCAATTGTCCGGTATCCCCGGTGCTCATACATCAGACAGGCGGGAAGGGACGCCTCCAGCTGAACAGAGGCGTATCGCCGGGCAGCTTCCCGCTCTAATCTCTCCATAATAAGGCTGCCATATCCTCTACCTTGGAACGCGGGCAGGACATATACTCTTGTAATATGGTCCTGACGGGTGGTCCCGGTGCCGATTAAGCGGTCTCCCAGCCAAAGACCATACACCGTATTCCGCCGGATATCCTGTAAAACAGCGCTTTCATCATGCAGGCTGCAAAAGGCATCTGTGATTTCCGGAAGATAATATTGGGGGTAGATCTCCCGGGCCGTCTGTTGAACCAATGCCGCTATCTGCGCCGCATGGCATTCCGCCGCTTTTTTGTATCGCAGCGTGTCCGCAGGTATCACAGCTTGTTCCGCATGATCTTCCCGCTGATGGTCTTGGGCAGCTCGTCCCTGAATTCCACAATCCGGGGGTATTTGTAAGGAGCGGTGTGCTTCTTGACGTAGTCTTGAATCTCCTTTTTCAGCGCCTCCGTCCCCTCCGTGCCCTTGACCAGCACAACGCTGGCCTTGACCACCTGCCCGCGGATCTCGTCCGGCGCGGCGGACACGCCGCACTCCAGCACATAGGGCAGCTCCATGATGACGCTCTCAATCTCAAAGGGCCCGATGCGGTAGCCGCTGGACTTGATCACGTCGTCCCGGCGGCCCACATACCAGAGATAGCCGTCCTCGTCCTGCCATGCCACATCCCGGGTGTGGTACAGCCCGTCGTGCCAGACCTCCCTGGTCTGGGCCTCGTCCCGGTAGTACCCGGAGAAAAGCCCCGGCAGGCCCCTGCCCTCCTCGGCCCGGATGCAGATTTCCCCGTTTTCGCCGGGGGCCACGGGTTCATCGTTCTCGTCCACCAGCACCAGGTCGTAGGTGGGGATGGGCTTGCCCATGGAGCCGATCTTCTGCTTGTTGCCCAGCAGGTTGCCGATGCAAAGCGTCGTCTCCGTCTGGCCGAAGCCCTCGTAGATCTGCAGCCCCGTCTGTGCCTCGAACTGGCGGAACACCTCCGGGTTCAGGGCCTCGCCGGCGGTGGTGGCGTGCTTGATGCTGGAGAGGTCGTAGCCTCTCAGGTCCTGCTTGATGAGCATCCGGTACATGGTGGGCGGCGCGCAGAAGGTGGTGATGTTGTACTTGGCGAACAGCGGCAGAATGTCGGAGGCGTCGAACCGGTCGAAGTCGTAGGTGAACACCGCCCCTTCGCACAGCCACTGGCCGTACAGCTTGCCCCACAGAGCCTTGCCCCAGCCGGTCTCGCTGATGGTGAAGTGAAGGCCGTCGGCGTGAACACAGTGCCAGTACTTGGCGGTGATGAAGTGGCCCAGGGCATACTGGTAGCTATGGGCGGCGATCTTGGGGTAGCCGGTGGTGCCGGAGGTGAAGAACATCAGCATGGGGTCCCGTCCGCAGGGGGCGTCGGGGGCCCGGTCGAACTTGCTGCGGTACATGGCGTACTCCCCGTCGAAATCGTGCCAGCCCTCCCGCTGTCCGCCCACCATGATCTTCAGCCGCAGGCTGGGACTGTCCTTCTGGGCGATGTCCACCTGGTGGGCGGTGTCCCCGTCGGCGGTGCAGACAATGGCGCTGATCTGGGCGGCGTTGAAGCGGTAGGAGAAGTCGTGCTCCTGGAGCTGATTGGTGGCGGGAATGGCGACGGCTCCCAGCTTGTGCAGACCCAGGATGGCAAACCAGAACTGATAGTGCCGCTTGAGCACCAGCATCACCCGGTCGCCCCGCTTAACGCCCAGAGCCTTGAAGTAGTTGGCCGCCCGGGCGGAGGCTCGGGACATGTCCTCAAAGGTGAACCGCCGCTCCTGTTTGTTCTTATCCAGGTGCAGCATGGCCAGCTTGGAGGGATACTTGGCCGCGATGGCGTCCACGCAGTCAAAGGCGAAGTTAAACCGCTCCGCATTGGGGAAGGTGAGGCGCTGCAAAACGCCCTGTTCGTTCTCCCGGACGTCGAAGAAATCCTTGCAGACATAGTCCTCACTGGACCTGGCCTGGACAATGGACTGGCGCACGGCCTTCTCGTCAGTCTTCTCGCCGGAGATGACCACCGCGCAGAATACGCAGGGCTTCCCGCCCACGGCGATCATGCCGTGGGGTGTGGAGGAGTTGTAGAGGATGCTGTCCCCCTCGCCCAGAATCTCGACGTGCTCGCCCACCTGGACCTTCAGCTGGCCGGACAGGACGATGTCGAACTCCTGGCCGGAGTGGGTGGTGAGGTGGATGGGCATGTGCTGCTGAGCCTCGTCATAGTCGTAAGTGACATAGTAGGGCTCCGCCAGCTTATTGCGGAAAAAGGGAGCCAGGTTGCTGATCTCAATGCCCGGCTCTTTGGCGGTCTGCTGGCCCTGGCCCCTGCGGGTGACGGTGTAGCTGCTTAGGTGGGCGCTGTGACCCTCCAGCAGGTCGGTGATGCCGATGCCGAAGGCCAGGGAGCACTTGTGGATGAAGGTGAAGGGCAGGTCCGCCATGCCGCCCTCATAGGCCCGGTACTCCTCGGGGGTCGTGTCGGTCTTCCCGGCCATCTCCGCCTCGGTAAAGCCGCAGATGCCACGCATCTCCCGGATACGGAAGGCGACCTCCATCAGCTGTGGGTTGACGTGGGTGGTGTCCATGGTAAATCCTCCATGAAAATGAGATTTGTGAAGTAAGAAAAGATGTCTGGCGAAATAAAAAACCCGTCCCAAAGAAATCTTCTTTGAGACGAGTTCATAGACCACTATGTACCCGCGGTACCACTCAAATTGCGTCCGCTCGGAACGCCACTTCAGGCTCCAGCAAGCCCTATGCACTCACGCGGCAATCACGGGAGGCGTCTACTTGCTTGCGCGTTCGGACCTCCAGCTCGGAAGGGATAGGACCATGGGGCAGGCTGCCGCCGGGCTTCCACCAGTGCCCGGCTCTCTGTGGACAGTACACCCCGTCCGTCTTCGTCATCGCTTTTCTTATTCACTTCGGTTGCATTTTACATGATTTTGAAGCCGTTGTCAAGGGGAGATTTTGTTGACCCCTTTTCAGATTGGTGTTGCTGAAAGCGGATTTGCTAAACCATTCGTCAAGATATTCAAAGCGGGTAGTCATCCACTAGTGGATGACTACCCGATAAACTGGAAGTTATAGTAAACCACAATTTCAAGTTGTCGCTACTATATCTGCCTACTCTGTGTATGTTCCACCCGTATTTTCTTGATTGAGAGTTCCCTCAACTTCAATCAACAGGCATTTGACCAATTCGTTACATATTGGACGATGTTTTGTTCCTTTAGGAATTATTATAAAATCTCCCTCACATAAATGTGTTAATCCGTCCTCAAACTCAATATCAAATTCTCCCTCAATACAGTAGAAAAGTTCATCAGAATTTTTGTGTATATGAAAATCTAAAGTTCTATGTTCCGCTTGCAACACATTTAACATATGGTTATTCAATGTACCTACTCTTTTATAGAGGAACAGACCATCAATCGCATTTACATTCTCTTTCAAATTTACTTTTTGTATCATATACTTCTCCTATTCAAATCCCGATTTATCGAACTGATTATAGCACAGGGCATCTGTCATATCAATGTTCCTCTGTAGAAATCGCCGAAGTTATATTCCAACAACACTTATTTCAAAAGGGACTTTTGTTGGTTCCCTTATGAGAAATGTGTTGCTGGGTATAAGCTCCGTCGATTTTGCTAAGGCGTCCATCCATCATTCATTCGGAAATGAGCCGGGAGCAGTTTCGGCCCCGCCGTTTGTCAAGAGAAATGCGAAAAATTTTGTAAATTTTTTTAGCACAAGGC
>CAJTYO010000035.1 GCA_910584045.1 uncultured Oscillospiraceae bacterium
CCCCCGCCCCCCCGGCCGCAGGGGCCGAAGACGTCCGCCAGCCCCGCCAGCAGGCGGCGGTAGCGCTCCGTCTGCTCCGGCGCGGCGGCGGGGCCGTACAGCCCCGCCACGGCGGCTTCCAGCTTTTCGAAATCAGTCAGGGGGGAAAAGTGTACTCCATAGCAGCCTCCTAATAAATCTTCGATTTTGCAGTTTTTTTCCTTTATTATAGGAGCTGCCCAGGCGGATGAACATGGATTTTTTGAGCGGTTTATACTATTTTTTGGTCAGGACCGTCCCGGCGCGGTTTATGCCGGCTGCAGCTCGTACACCTGGGTAAACTGCGCCTTCCGCTCGGGGGAGAGGTGGTGGCTGACCAGGATCAGCGTCAGCTGCCGGTTGGCCAGCAGACTCTTCTCCACGATGTCCGCGTTCTTCTGATCCAGGGCGCTGGTGCCCTCGTCCACCAGGAGGATGGAGCGGTCGTGGATCAGGGCGCGGGCAATGGCCACCCGCTGCTTTTGTCCGCCGGAGAGATTTCCGCCCTCCTCGCCCGCCAGGGTGTCCAGGCCGTCGGGCATGGAGGCCAGATCGCCCGCCAGGGCGCTGTCCCGCAGCGCCTGCTCCAACTGCGCGTCGGTAAAGCTCCCGCCCAGGGTGATGTTGTCCCGGATGGTGGAGTTGAACAGAAACACGTTCTGCTCAATGTAGCTCATCTGCCGCTGAAGCTGCTCCGGGGTGAAGCTTTTGGCGTCCCTGCCGTCGAAGCGGATGGCTCCGCCGTAGTCCGGCAGCCAGCCCAGCAGGAGCTTCAGCAGCGTGGATTTCCCGCAGCCGGAGGGGCCGGTGAGGGCGTATTTGCCGCCCCGCTTAAACTGGAGGGACAGGTCCCGCAGGATGGGCCGGCCGCCGTATTGGAAGCTGAGGTTCTCCACCGTGACGGCGCTGCTCAGCCGCTCAAGCCCGCCGCCGGTCCCGGTCCGCCCGTCGCCGGCGCGGACGGTGATCTTTTCGAAATAGGGTCTGGAGGAGGAGAAGGACAGCAGCAGCTGCGCCATGCTCCCCAGGGCGTTGGACAGGCTTCCGCACAGGTTGCCGCCGCCCATCAGGGAGCCCTGGAGGATCACGCCCCGGATGGACAATATGCCAATCAGGACGTTGACCAGCATCTGACAGAGGATGTTGACGCAGCCGATCCCCGCGCCGACGAAGCCCTTCACATAGGTCAGGCGGAATTTGGGTCCTTCGATCTGGTCGCTGGCCGCGTCCGCTCCCTGGCGGAAGCGCTGCTCCCGGCCAAAGGAGCGCAGTACGTCATACCCCGCCAGAAGGTCCTTCAGCCGGCTGGTAGCCGCGGCCTGCTCCCGGGCGCAGTCGCCGCCCAGCGCCTCCATCCGTTTGTTGAACAGCCGGGGGACAAGCAGCATGACCACGGTCGTCGCCAGCGCGGCCCCCAGCAGGGACCAGTGGAGCGTCAGCAGCGCGGCGGCGCTGAACACGACCGTGGCGGCGGAATCAACGCACTGATAAAAGGGGCTCCAGGCCAGATTTTCGATTTGGTTGACGTCATTGGTGAACCAGGACAGGTATTCCCCCGTGTCCAGCGCGTGGAACTCCCCGTGATTTTTCCCCAGCAGCGTCGCCGCCATATCCCGCCGGACGGCGTTGTTCATGGCGCGGACCGCGCGGCCCTGGAAGAAATCCTGCAGGCTGTTGATCCCCAGCAGGAGAAACCATGCGCCCATCATCACCGCGATCCAAAAGGCGAAGCCGCGCAGGTCGCGCTCAATGATGCTCTGGAAGGTCTGGATCATCACCAGGCTGGTTCCGGTTTGCAGCGCGCACACAGCCAGAGTGGGCAGAATCGCCAGAAAATTGGCCGCCCAAAACCGCTTCAAATAGTGGGTCATGCCCATGCGGGCGCTTTTACGGTTGATTTTCATTTCACTTTTTCTCCTTTTTCTTTTTCGGAGCCGCCCCAGATCTCGTTTGCCGCAAGCAGCGGGAGCTCATCCCCGATCCGCAGCGAATTCAAATCGCGCTGCATGAAGCACCGGGCCAGATAGAGCAGCGGGATGAAGGTCAGCGGCTCGGCGACCTGATAGGCCGTGACCGTCCCCTCCGCCAGCTCCAGCTCCATGCGGTAGAGAACCTTGCGCTCCGCCAGCAGCTCCAGCAGCTCCTCCGCCGTCTCCCGGGGCATATCCAGCTGTTTTGCCGCCGCGTCGGGGGAAAAATAATGGGGCCTCCGGCTGTGCAGATACCCCAGCAGCTCCAGACAGCCGGGCTTTGCCAGGATTTCAAACAGGCGGCGGTACTCGCCTTTGGGGGCGAACCACTGGGCGTAGCCGTCTTTGGGCTTCGGCCAGAGGGTGACAAAGGACAGGTCCTCGGCATGGACGTCCACCAGAATACCGCCTCCGCACTGGCACTGGCTGATCATCAGCCGGTCGCCGTCGTCCCCCAGGTCGGGCCGGCAGGTGTCCAGATACCCGAACTCCGGCAGGCGCAGCCCGTCCGGCAGAAAATGAGTGAGAGAGGACCAGACCAGACGGCAGAACCGGCTCATCCGCTCCTCGTTGGGGAAGCCCCTCAGCCAGCGGCCCACCGCGTCCTCCACATTGATCTGCTCTCCGCCCTCCAGGCCAAACAGGGCGTCGATGGTCACGCCCAGCTGTCTGGACAGGATGGGCAGCAATTCCACATCCGGCGCGCCGCCCTTTTCCCATTTTCCTACCGCCTGGGAGGATACCCCAACCATCTTGCCCAGCTGCTCTTGGGTGAGGCCCCGCTCTTTTCGCAGCGCGGCGATGCGGGCGCTTAATACGCTTGGCATGTTATGAACACCGTCCTTTCGCTTTCTGGTTGTATCATAGCAAAAGTCGCGGTTGGATTCAAGCGACGCTTTTTTTGCAAAAAACAACCAATGGTTTCATCTAGGAAACTGCTTGCCCATCCGGAAATCTTACGCTATACTATAGCCGTTGGGCTGTCTATGAAGTCTTCAGCGGAGGCCGCTTCGACTATAAAAAACCAGGAGGCAAACAAATATGCTGTTTTTCCGCAACGATTACGGGGCCGGGGCCCACCCGGCGGTTCTGGAGGCCGTCCTCCGCACGAACATGGAGCTGACCTCCGGCTATGGAACGGACCCCCACTGCCTGGCGGCGGCGGAGACCGTCCGCGGCCTCTGCGGCTGTCCGGAGGCGGCCGTCCACTTTCTGGTGGGCGGAACACAGGTGAACAAGACCGCCATCGCCGCCTTCCTGCGGCCCTGCGAGGCCGTCGCTGCCGCCGCCAGCGGGCACATCTGCGTCCATGAGGCCGGGGCGGTGGAGGGGAGCGGTCACAAGGTCCTCGCCATCCCCGCCCCCGACGGCAAGCTGACCCCCGCCCTTCTGGAGGAGGCCATGGCCGGCCCCTTCAGCGAGCACACCGTGCTGCCAAAGCTGGCCTACGTCTCCAACACCACGGAGCTGGGTACCGTCTACACCCGGGAGGAGCTGTACGCGCTGGGGGAGGCATGCCGCCGTCTGGGCCTGCTGCTCTACTGCGACGGGGCGCGGCTGGGCTGCGCCATGGAGGCGGGGGGCACGGAACTGGCCGACTACGCCCGGACCTGCGACGCGTTCACCATCGGCGGCACCAAGAACGGCCTCCTCTTCGGCGAGGCTCTGGTGATTGTCAGCCCCGCCCTGCAGCCGGATTTCCGCCGGTATATGAAGCAGCAGGGGGCCATGCTGGCCAAGGGCCGCCTGCTGGGCGTGCAGTTCGAGGCGGTCCTCCGGGACGGGCTGTACCGCCGGCTGGCCGCCCACGCCAACGCCATGGCCCGGCGTCTGGCGGAGGGGCTGGAGGCGCTGGACGTGCCCCTGCTGGTTCCCGCCCGGAGCAACCAGCTGTTCCCCATTCTGCCCGCCGGCGCGGCGGAGGCGCTGGCCCGAGAGGTGGAATTCGAGGTGGAGAGACAGCTGGACGGGGCGCGCACCTGCATCCGCTTTGTCACCGCCTGGCACACCCAGGAGAGGGACGCAGCCGCCCTGCTGGAGGCGCTGGCGCGGATACTGAGATAAAAAACCCCGGCGGTTCAGCGCCTGATAAAAAGTTTTCTTTGCCGGGCGGCAGCCGCATGATACTGCAGTGTCATGCGGCTGTTTTTTGTTATACCTGCTAAGTTCCGGGGAAAAATCGATCTCGCCAATGAGAGTATGGTGTGCGTCAATGCGCTGGACACGGCGGCCGCCAAAAGCCGGAGGGCACATCCCGTCCAGCTTTTTGGCGCGTGATAACCCATCCTATCCCCCAAAAATTTGCCGATAATACCCGATAATACGTGGAAATATAAAAAAGGTCTTGCTCATGACGCAGCGTAATGAAGTATACTGCCCACAGGAGGTGTTTTGAACGTGGAAAGATACCGAGCGATTCCACAGGGATATATGACCGCAGGGTCACTTGCAAAGAAAATGGGAGTAACGGTCAGAACCTTACAGCATTATGACAAGGAAGGACTGCTCTCACCGTCGGCTATGAGTGAAGGCGGCCGCAGGCTATATACGGATAAAGACATTATCAAGCTCCACCAGATACTATCCCTGAAGCATCTGGGTTTTTCCCTGGATGACATCAGAGACAGATTGATTCCGCTGGACGCCCCGGCCGATGTGGCGCAAATTCTTTCGGAGCAAGCTGCTGTTATACGTGAAAAGATAGCAGCTTTATCACAATCGCTGTCGGCAGTTGAGGCGTTGAAAACGGAGGTGCTTGAAATGCAGTCGGTGGACTTCAAAAAATATGCGGATATCATTGTCAATCTGGAGATGAAAAATGATTTCTATTGGCTCATCAAGCACTTTGACAGTGAAACGCTGGATCACATCCGCAGCCAGTTTGACAAGGAAAGCGGTATGGCGTTTCTGCAAAAATTTCTGCATCTCCAGGACGAGGCAATTCGGCTCCAGGATGCGGGTGTACCCGCAGGGAGCCCGGAAGGGCTGCAATTCGCAAAAGCCTATTGGGATATGATTTTGGAGTTCACAAACGGGGATGCCGCCATGCTCCCCAAGCTCATGCAAATAGGGGAAAGCGATGAATTTAATCAGGAATTGAAGCAGATGCAAACCAGAGCAAATGTTTTTATTGAACCGGCGCTGGGCGCTTACTTTTCAAATTTGGGGATAGACCCATTCCAGGAGGAAACAACATGACAGAGGCATTGCAGGTGAACGGATTGCGTAAAAGCTACGGGAAAAACGAGGTGCTGAAGGGCGTTGATTTGTGCGTGCGCAGAGGAGACATTTTCGCATTGCTCGGCGTAAACGGCGCGGGGAAAACAACTGCGCTTGAATGTATTGAAGGTTTGCGCAAGTGCGACGGCGGCAATATATCCATAAGCGGACGTATGGGGATTCAATTACAGTCGGCTTCGCTGCCCGCCCATATCAAGGGGATGGAGGCCGTTCACCTTTTTGCGAAATGGAACCGGGCCGCTGCTGACGCCTCTATGCTGGCGGCGCTGGGTGTAAACAGTCTGGTGGACAAACAGTATCAGGAGATGTCGGCCGGGCAGAAACGGCGGCTGCATTTGGCCCTGGCTTTAATCAGCGATCCCGATATTGTGTTCCTGGACGAGCCAACCGCCGGACTGGACGTTGAGGGACGGATATCTCTCCACGAGTATATCCGTACGCTGAAGGCCCAGGGAAAAACGATCCTGCTGGCCAGCCATGATATGGCCGAAGTAGAAAGCCTGTGTGACAGCATCGCAATTCTGAAAGACGGCCGGATCGCGTTTTCGGGAACAGTGAACGAGCTGACGGAGGCGGTCGGAAAACATTACAATATCTCTATCAAGACAAGCCAGGGAACAGAAACCTTTGAAGCTGACAACATTGGGGAAAGTTTGATTTCCATATTGAAAGGCTATCGGGAAAAGAGGATGGACATTCAGGACGTCCAGGTAGACCGCGGCTCTCTGGAACAGCATTTTGTAAGAATAGCAAGGGGGCGTAAAGAATGAACGGATTTTTATATGGAGCTGCATTACAGTGGAAGCTGGATTTGCGAAGCCGGACAATGTTGATTGCCTGCTACGCCGTTCCGCTCCTGTTTTTCGCGGTTATGGGAGGAATTTTTACGTCCGTTATGCCAGAAAGCGGCCAGACTTTGATTCAGTCCATGACAGTATTCTCCGTCACCATGGGTGCGTTGATTGGATTGCCGCCCTCGCTTGCGGAAATATACAGGAGCGGCATAAAGAACGCATACCAGGCGAATGGCGTACCTTTGTCATTAGGATTATTTTTGACCAATATTTCGGCGTTTGTTCATCTGCTCATCATGAGCTTCATCCTTTATGTCATTGCGCCGGCTGCCTTTGATGCAAAAATTCCGGCGCATCCGGGAACATATTTTGTTGGGCTGATTACCCTGATTGCCGTATCGCTCAGTATTGCCAGCGTGATCGGATTGGCCGTAAAAGATACGGCGAATACATCCATGTTTTCTATCCTGCTATTTCTTCCCTCCACGATGCTCTCGGGAATTATGTTTCCAAGGGATATGCTTCCCAAGGCGTTTGCGGTGGCGGGAAAATTATTTCCCGCAGCATGGGGATACGCATTTATGACGGAAAGTGATTTTACGTGGCACAACCTGTGGCCTATGCTCGTTATCTTCATTACGGCTGTGCTGATATGCGCCATATTGCTGAAAAAAATCGAAACCCGATAGTGTAGGTGAAGCCATCTGCCCGGCGGCGGGAAAGAAAAAAACGATGCAGTTCAGGCTGCTGCATATCTCGTCCGCGGTATAGCGGATGCAGACGCGCCCGGTACCGCCGTACCACGCATTCTTGACGGACAGGCTCATACGGTCAAGCAAGCATCCCATAGAGCGGCTTGGAGTCTGTGGAGAGGCGCTTAAACCGGGTGGGTGATAAGCGGGGCTGCGGAAACAGGTATGCTGCATCGCCTCGCCGCTGTAAAAACAGCTGGGTAATTTCTTATCCGGCATGGCCGCCGCCTCCTTTTGGGCATGAAAAAAGCACGATTGTCAAATCGTGCTTTTTTCTGAATGTTCGATTTTGTCAAACCGGTCTGCTTTTTTCGGCGACCGCCTAACAATGTTGCTTTTTTTGCCTTGTTCTTTATCAGGCGCTGCCCAAAAAAACCCGCCGGGTTTTTTATTCCGTCCCGTCCGCCGCCGATAGGCGGACGGTCCATTTGTCCATATCCTGGAACACGTAGGCCGGGGCGGGGGACAGGCCCTCCACCACGCCCGGATGGGTGAGGACCGAGTACTCCTTGAAGCAGATGGGCGCGAGGGGCGCGGTGGACTGGAGGTGGCTGTACAGCCGCCTGGCGGTGTCCGCCCGGTCCTCCGCGGCGGCGAAGAGCTGAAGGAGAATGTCGGTGGTCTCGTTGGCGTACCCGCCGTAGTTCAGCGCGCCCTCCGTGCCCACCAGGTCTGTCAGGTCCCAGTCGGCGGTCAGGCGCACCTCGCCGAAATACAGATCAAATTCCCCCGCCTCCAGCGCCGCCAGATACGACTCCCACGGCAGCTCCGCCACCGTGATGCGCCAGTCCAGCAGCGACAGCCGCTCCGCGATGAACCGGGCGCTGGCCGACCGAAAGCCGTCCCCCTCGGCCACCAGCAGCGTCAGCTCCCGTATCTCGCCGGTGTTCTGCCCGGCGGCGCGCAGGGCGGAGAGAACCTCCTCCTCGCTGTAGGCCGCCTCCAGCTCCTTGGGGTACAGGGGCGACAGGGGGGATACGGGGAACTGGGCCGCTGTGGCCAGCTTGGCCAGCTGGGCGAAGGCCAGGGTCTCCCGGTCGACGCCCCGGCTGAAGAGGGCCCGGAGGGCCGGGTCGGCGAAGAGCCGCCCCTCGGCGGCGTTGAAGCCGATGAACTGCATGATGGCGGTGGGCTGGGGGGTGGTTTGGGACTGGCCGGAGGCCAGGGAGGGGTCGTCGGTGGGGTCCGCCGCCAGCAGCTCCACCTGGCGGGTGGAGAAGAGGTGCATGGCCGTGTCCCGGTCCTTGGCGTGGACCAGGGGGATGTCCCGCACCGGCAGGGTCTTCCCCCGCCACCAGTCCTCCCGGGCGGCGAGACGCTCCGCCCCGCCCTCCCCGGCGAGCACATAGGGCCCCGTCCCCAGAGGGACCCTGTCTCCGGCGGTCCCCCGCTTGACAATGGGGACGTCCAGCAGGGCGGGCAGAGCCCGGTTGGGCGCGGAGAGGGTAATGACCACCTGGCCCGCCCGGTTGGCCGCCACGGCGGCCACGCTGCGCAGCCGGTAGGCGTACCGCTCCGATTCCACGGCACGGAGCAGGGTCTCCTCCACATCCCGGGCCGTCAGGGGCGAGCCGTCGGAGAAGGTCACCCCCTCCCGCACCTCCAGGGTGCACACCAGCCCCGTCTCGTCCCAGCTCCAGTTCTCGCACAGCAGGGGGACCGGCTCGAACCGCCCGTCCAGGCGGAACAGGGGCTCGTACAGCAGCGCCGCCGCCGTATCCTGAATCCCCTCCCCGCATGTGACGGGGTCCAGGGTCTGGTTCTTGTCATAGGGCAGGGAGAGCGCGGCCGGATAGGCGGGCTCCGCCGGCGTATCCGGCTCCTCCTCGGGGGCGGGGGGCTGGTAGTCGCTCCACACCTCCTCCGGCGGCCCGTCCTCCGCCTCCGGCAGATAGGCGCAGCCCGCCGCCAGCAGTGCCAGCAGCGCCAGGGCCAGGGCCGGCCGCCTCATGGGCGGACCTCCGTCAGTCCGATCAGCGCCCCCTGAACGCCCCGTTTGTTTCCGGTGATGCGGTGGCTCCAGTAGAGGTCCGTATGGCAGGCGGTGCAGGTGGGACAGATGTCGATATTTTCCTTTCGCAGCCCGGCCTCCCGCAGCCGCCAGGCGTTGATTTCCTTCAGGTCAACTGTCCACTTCGCACCCCGGGGGCGGATGTATGCCTCCACGCCGCCGCCGAAGGCGCTGCGCATGGCGTCGGGCACGTCGTCGTGGGTCTCGAAGCAGCAGGGCCCGATGCCCGCGCCGATGGCCACCCGCACGTCCGACCGCCTCGCCCCGAAGAGCCGACCCATCTCGCGGACTGTCTTGGCGGGAAGGTCCAGAGCGGTGCCCCTCCAGCCGGCGTGGACCGCGCCGATGGCGCGCGTCACGGGGTCGTGGAGCAGCAGGATGATGCAGTCCGCCGAAAAGACCATCAGGTTCAGCCCCGGTTCGTCCGTCACCAGTGCGTCGGCGGTGTAGTCGGTGGTGACGAACAGCCCCTTGCCCCGGTCCGCCGCGGTCACATGGCGGACCGTGTCCTCGTGGACCTGCTGGGACTGGACCACGTCCCGCATATCCGTCCCCAGGGCCCCGCAGAACCGGCGGTAGTTCTCCCGAACGTTCTCCCGCACATCCGGCTCCGGCCCGCCGCCCCGGAGGTTCAGGGCGGAGAACCACCCCTCGCTGACCCCGCCCAGGCGGGTGGAAAAGCCGTGGACCAGACCGGGGGCGTCCAGAATGGACGAGGTGTGATAGACCACGCCGCCGTGGTCGTGGGTAAGAAACGACATATGTGCCTCCTAGCTCAAATAGTCTTCCCGCAGCAGGCCGCGCCAGCATCTGCCGTCCCGGACCAGACAGTGCTTCCGGAACACCCCTCCTGCCGGAGGCCCAGCTTTTTCATGAGCCCCGGGGAGCGGACGGTATCCGCCTCAGTATAGGGGGCTGCGTGCTCCATATTTTTCTCCCAGAATCAAGCCCGGGAGGCCGCCGTCAGAGGCGGCCTCCCGGCAAAAGCTTATCTGATGTGCGTATCCCACAGCCTGCACGCGTCGGCAATGCCGACGATCTCCTCGTCCGGGCAGTCCGGGGGCAGGGGGATGGAGAGTCCGATCTCCCGCCCGTACCGCCGGATGCGCTCCGGCAGACCCTCCAGGTCCATCCCCGGCCGGTACAGGTCCTCCGTGAAGTCCTCCACCCCGTAGACCTCGAAGGCCCAGGGCAGGCTCCGCCAGTCGAACACCCGCCCCTGGACGCAGCTGAGATGGGTGTCGATGCAGATGCAGTCCAGCTCCAGCACCACGTCGCACCAGTGGCCCACCGTGATGACGGGCACGGGGAACAGCTCCACCCTGTACTCCCCGTCCCGGAGGGACCCGTGCATATTGAACCAGCCCCAGCGGGCGGTGTAGCCGGCGGCGGCCAGCTTCTGTCCGATACTCTGGACCCGCCGGTACAGGGGCTCATAGGTTTCGTTCAGTATCTCCCATACGCCCATATTCCCACACACTCCATTGTTTATGTCTCGTAAAGCGCGGCCTCTGGCGGAACGTTTCCCCCGTCTGCGGCAGGGGGCCTGATGCTCCTACTGGTCCCTGCCGCAGCACTTCTTGTACTTCTTGCCGCTGCCGCAGGGGCAGGGGTCGTTGCGGCCCACCTTTTGAACCCGGCGGGGCTGCTTCTTCACGGTGCCGTCGCTGCGCCCCTCGGTGATATTGCTGGCCACCCGCTCACGCTTGACCTCCTGGTCGCTCTTGACGTGTACGGAGTACAGCCGCCGGATGGTCTCCTCCTGGATGGCGGACACCATCTCCTCGAACATATGCAGGCTCTCCCGCTTATAGGCGTCCACGGGGTTGGACTGGGCGTAGGCCTGGAGCCGGATGCCCTGGCGCAGGTCCTGCATGGCGTCGATGTGCTCCATCCAGTACTCGTCCACCACCCGCAGCATCACCACCCGCTCCAGCTCCCGCATATCGGGGAAGCCGGGGTTGGACTCCTTGACGCGGGCGATCTCCGCCTCCTTGGCGGCGTAGGTCTCCATGGCCTTGGCGGTGAAGCGCTCAATGAGCTCCTCGGCGCTGGCCTGGGCCGCCTCCTCCTCCGTCAGCTTCACGGCGTACTTGGGGAAGTAGAAACCCTCCAGGGAGGCCAGCATGGTCCGGTAGGCCTCCTGGTCCAGGCGCTTGTTCTCGCCGAAGGCGGCGTTGACCGTATCGGAGATGACGCTGGAAATAAAGCTGGAAATCTCCTTTTGCAGGTTGGCCCCGTCCAGCACGTTCTTGCGCTGGCCATAGATGATCTCCCGCTGCTTGTTCATCACGTCGTCGTACTCCAGGGTGTTCTTGCGGGCCTGGAAGTTTCTCGACTCCACGCTGGTCTGGGCGTTCTCGATGCCCCTGGTGAGCATCTTGTTCTCAATGGGGATGTCCTCCCCCAGGTCCAGACGCTCCATCAGCCCCGTGATCCGGTCTCCGCCGAACAGGCGCATCAGATCGTCGTCCAGGCTCAGATAGAACCGGGTCTCGCCGGGGTCGCCCTGGCGGCCGGCGCGGCCGCGGAGCTGGTTGTCAATCCTTCGGGAGTCGTGGCGCTCGGTGCCGATGATGAACAGACCCCCGGCCTCACGGACCTTGTCGGCCTCGCCGGCGATCTCGGCCTTGTACTTCTTCAGGCTGTCGGCGAACATCTGCCGGGCGTCCAGAATCTCCTGGTTGTCGGTTTCGGCGAAGCCGGTGGCCTCGGCGATGAGTTCGTCGGTGAGCCCCGCCTTTCTCAGGTCGTTTTTCGCCAGAAATTCCGCGTTGCCCCCCAGCATGATGTCGGTGCCGCGGCCGGCCATGTTGGTGGCCACGGTGACGGCCCCCAGTTTGCCGGCCTGGGCCACGATCTCCGCTTCCTTCTCATGGTTCTTGGCGTTGAGGAGGTTGTGCTTGATGCCGGCCTTGGTCAGAAGCTTGGAGAGGGCCTCGTTCTTCTCAATGGACACCGTGCCCACCAGCACCGGCTGGCCTTTGGCATGGCAGGCCTTGATCTGCTCGATGACCGCCCGGTATTTGGCGGACTCGGTCTTGTAGACCACGTCGTGGTCGTCCTGCCGGACCATGGGGCGGTTGGTGGGAATTTCGATGATGTCCAGCTTGTAGATGGCGCCGAACTCCTCCTCCTCGGTCAGGGCCGTACCGGTCATGCCGGAGAGCTTGGTATACAGGCGGAAGTAGTTCTGGAAGGTGATGGTGGCCAGGGTCTTGCTCTCCCGCTCCACCTTCACCCGCTCCTTGGCCTCGATGGCCTGGTGCAGGCCCTCGCTGTACCGGCGGCCAAACATGAGGCGGCCGGTGAACTCGTCGACGATGATGACCTGTCCGTCCTTGATGACGTAGTCGATGTCCTTTTTCATCACGCCGTGGGCCTTGATGGCCTGGTTGATGTGGTGGTTGACGGTGGAGTTCTCCGGGTCGGATAGGTTCTCCAGGTGGAAAAACTCCTCCGCCTTGGCGATGCCCCGGGCGGTGAGGGTGGCGGTGCGCCCCTTCTCGTCCACCACATAGTCGGCGTCCAGGTTCACGTCCTCCTCGGCCTTCTCGTCGGTCTCGGCGATGACCAGCTTTTTCAGAGGCCGGACGAACATCTCCGCCATATCGTACAGCTGGGTGGACTTGTCCCCCATGCCGGAGATGATGAGGGGGGTGCGGGCCTCGTCGATGAGGATGGAGTCCACCTCGTCCACGATGGCGAAGTTGTGTCCCCGCTGGACCAGCTCCCCGGCGTACAGGGCCATGTTGTCCCGCAGGTAGTCGAAGCCCAGCTCGTTGTTGGTGCCGTAGGTGATGTCGGCGGCATAGGCCTTCTGCCGCTGGGCTTTGTCCAGACCGTGGACAATCAGGCCCACGTCAAGCCCCAGGAAGCGATGGACCTTCCCCATCCACTCGCTGTCGCGCTTGGCCAGGTAGTCGTTGACGGTAACGATGTGGACGCCCTTTCCCGTCAGGGCGTTGAGATAGGCGGGGAGGGCGGCGGTCAGGGTTTTTCCCTCGCCGGTCTTCATCTCGGCGATCCGCCCCTGGTGGAGCACCACGCCGCCCACCAGCTGCACCCGGAAGGGCCGCTGGCCCAGCACCCGGACGGAGGCCTCCCGCACGGCGGCGAATGCCTCCGGCAGGATGTCGTCCAGGGTCTCGCCCCTGGAGAGGCGGTCCTTGAACTCGGCGGTTTTGGCGGTGAGCTGGGCGTCGGTCATGGCCTGGTACTCCGGCTCCAGCGCTTCGATCTTATCCACGATGGGGTAGATCTGCTTCAGCTCCCGTTCGCTGTAGGTGCCAAAAATTTTTGTGATTAAACCCATTATTCGTTAAGCTCCTCTTTTGTGAGAGTCGTAATGCACACAACAATACAAAATAATAGTATAGCACAATTTCCCCGATTTGCAAGGGGGGATCGCGCTTTTTCCGTGCGGTTTTCCGTGGTGCTTCACCCCTTTTCCGGCCCCGTATGAGGGGGGGAAGCCTCCTGCCCCGCCAGTCCCTTATAGAAATCCAGCGTCCTGAATCCCCTCTCCAGCATGGCGTGGACATAGGCCTCCGCCGCGTCTTCCAGCCGCTTCAAATCCCCCTCCGCCAGGGAGAAGCTGTACAGGCGCTTCACGTCCCCATACAAAATCCGGCGCATCGCCGCCAGCGCGGCGCCGGACAGGGGCATCGACAGCCCGCGATCCCCTCTGCCGCACTTTCCGCAGCAGATCACGCCCTCCCGGACGTCCAGCACCGGGGCCTCCGGCTCGGGGGTTCCGCAGTACGCGCAGGCGTCCGCCAGGGGCTCGAAGCCGATGAGGCTCATGAGCTTCAGCTCAAACGCCGCCTTCACCAGCGCCGGGTCCTTTTTCAGCTCCCCCAGGGCGTACAGCGCGTTGAGCAGCAGGGACAGCATTGCGCCGCTCTCCACGTCCTCCAGCGCCGCCGCCTCCGTCAGCTCCGCGAAATAGCTGGCCAGGCTCAGCAGCGCGATGTCCCGCCGCGCCCCCTCGAACAGCTCGATGGAACTCCCCTCGCTGAGATACTGCCAGCCGCGGCTTTCGCTGAGGGTCAGCTCGGAGTAGGCCAAAAGCTGGGTGCAGGCCGTCACCCGGCTCTTCCGGCTCCGGGCTCCCTTGGCGATCACCGGCAGTTTTCCCCCGGGGGTCAGGACGGTCAATATTTTATCGCTCTCCTTGGTGTCCACCGCCCGCAGGACGATGCCCTTCACCACGGTCCTCTCTCGCGCCATATCCGCTCCTCTATGTAGACGGCGGCTGTGCCGCCGTCAATCCGGTTCCCGGCGTTCCGGTTCGTTTGCGTCCTCATGCCTGCGCAGAAGGTAAAACATCGGTTCGCCGGTCTGCCAGAACAGATCCCAATATCCGTCGTCCATCTTTCCCGTCCTCCCGGGTTTATAGTGGGCAGGAATGCTGTCGGATATGAGTGGTAAGTTGTGGGCTCCGGGCGGGCGGCCAATGCGCTGCGCTCTGCGGCGGGCGTCCCACTCTGCCGCCGGGTAACGAAATGACGGCGTCAAACCAGACTTTTTACCATAAACAGGAAATCCGCGTAGGTTCCGTCCTTGTACTTGAACGCCCGGGGCAGGGTCCCCGTGACATCGAACCCCAGCTTTTTATACAGCCCGATCGCCGCCTCATTGGTGGATACTGCCTCCAGCTCCGCCTGCTCATATCCGGCGGCCCCGGCGGCGGACAGCAGCGCCTCCAGCAGCGCGGTCCCAATGCCCATGCCCCAGAACTCCCGGTACAGGGAGATGCCCACCGTACACCGGTGCCGCATCCGGTTCCGTTCTGAGGCGCCGCCGAAGGAACAGCTCCCCGCGAACACGCCATCCACAAAGGCCAGCAGCATCAGGGCACGTGGGTCCTCCCGGTTTTTCCGGATGAACTCCACTTCCTCCTCCGCGCTGGTCCGGACCTCCTCCGGCTCCCGGATCATGTAGGGCGTCTCTCCGGAGGTGACTTTCAGATACTCCAGAAGCATCTCCGCGTCGCTCTCCTCCGGACGGCGGATCAGGCAGGTATTCCCGTTTTTCAGCAAAACCGTCTTTTCCTGATAATTCATGGCATTTTCAATCCTTTCTCTACTGCTCGTCATACCCGAAACTGCGGATATAATTCACATTATCCCGCCAGTTCTTTCCCACAGGGCTTCGGCCCTGCGGGAACCCTTGCTTCCAACCGTTTACGGGCGAAATGAATTCGCCCTGCGCAATTCTCCGCTCCGCTTCGAATTGACGCCGCACAGCGGCGGCTCGCTTGTGCTCGCAGGAAAACTGGCATGACAAATCCTGCTGTTTTCTTACTGCTCGTCATACCCGAAACTGCGGATATAATTCACATTATCCCGCCAGTTCTTTCCCACAGGGCTTCGGCCCTGCGGGAACCCTTGCTTCCAACCGTTTACGGGCGAAATGAATTCGCCCTGCGCAATTCTCCGCTCCGCTTCGAATTGACGCCGCACAGCGGCGGCTCGCTTGTGCTCGCAGGAAAACTGGCATGACAAATCCTGCTGTTTTCTTACTGCTCGTCATACCCAAAACTGCGGATATAATTCACATTATCCCGCCAGTTTTCCTTGACCTTCACCCACGTCTCCATGTAGACCCTGGTCCCCATGAACCGCTCGATGTCCTCCCGGGCGTGGGAGGCGATCTTCTTCAGCATGGCGCCGTTTTTGCCGATGATAATGCCCTTGTGGCTGGCCTTCTCGCAGTAGATGGTCACGTCCAGATCAATCACCCCGCTGTCCCGCTCGGAGAACTTGGTCACCTCGATGGCCGTCCCGTGGGGGACCTCCTTGTCCAGGTTGCGCAGCAGCTTCTCCCGGACGATCTCCGCCACCACCTGCTTCTCCGGCTGGTCGGTGGTCATGCCGTCGGGGAACAGCTGGGGGCCCTCCGCGGCGTACTTCTCCAGCTGGGCCGTCAGCTCCTCCAGGCCGTCCTTCTCCTGGGCGGAGATGGGGATGATGGCGTCGAACTCGTGGACTGCGCTGTAAACCGCCATGACCTCCAAAAGCTGGGCCTTCTCGACGGCGTCAATCTTGTTGATGACCAGCACGGCGGGGAGGCTCTCCTCCTTGATGCGGTCGATGAGCTCCCGCTCCGGGGCCCCGACCTTGGCGATAGGCTCCACCATGAGGCACACGGCCTCCACGTCCGCCACGGAGTCCTTGACCACCTTCACCATGTAGTCCCCCAGCCGGGTCCGGGCCCTGTGGAAGCCGGGGGTATCCAGGAACACGAACTGCGTCTCCCCCCGGTTCACCACGCCGCAGATGCGGTTCCTCGTGGTCTGGGGCTTGGGGGAGACGATGGCGATTTTCTCGCCCACCAGGGCGTTGGTCAGGGTGCTTTTGCCCACGTTGGGCCGTCCGGCGATCGTGATCATCGCTGTTTTTTTGATCTCGTTCATTTGCAGGTAATCCTCAACTTTCTAATATTTTCCGGCATTGAGCAGTCCGCCGGATTTTTACAGGAAGCCAAAATGCTCCGCCAGGATACGCAGCGCTTCCTCCCGGGTGTCGCTCTCAAAGTCCGTACGGGTATACGTGAAAAATCCCGTATGCCGCCAGTCTGTCTCCTCCGGCGGGTGGTACAGCGTCCATGCGCTGAAATTTTTCAGCGCCGCCTCCGGGTCCCTGCACCGCTTGATCTGCTCCAGCATGAACTGCTTTTCCGGGTCCTCCCGGTCGAAAAACCGAGTTGCGCAGGCATCCGGCGGGTCGCAGAGCATAACCGCCACATGGCGGTAGTCGGAAATCTCCCGCAGGATGTCCGCGGGGATGTTGGTGTCCACGATGACCTTTTTCCCCTCCGCGGACAGCTTCACAAGCTCCAGTATCTCGATCTCGGCGCACTCCCGGGATACCTGCTCCGTCCACTTCCAGTGCTCCGCCGGCGCCATGTTCAGCCATTCCTCCCAGCCGCTCATGGTGTCGAAATAGCACAGCCCGGGCTGCTCCCAGCGGGAGAGCTTTTCCCGGGGGAACACATCGTGGTAATTCTCGCCGCAGCAGATCATGCCGTACCGCTGGGCCAGCAGCTTCGCCATGGTGGACTTTCCGGCGCAGCTGTGGCCGTTAATGAAGTACGCGTTCTGCAGATAGTGCTTGATAAGATTGCCGCTGATCTGTATTTTCATATCTTTTCTCAATCCTCCCCGGCGTACCCCAGGCTGCACCAGCGTTCCACAATATCAAAATAGTAGTCGCCCTCGTACCGGAAGACCTCCTGCATCTCGCCGCCGGTCAGGTCGGTAACGGAGGCGTAAAGGCTGTTGTTGTCCCGGGCGTCCTCAAAATCTATCTTGATATGCCGCACCTCGGTCAGCACCCCGTCGATCCACTGGTAAAAGGAGTAGTCCCCGGTGGAGGCACTGCTGCGGGCCCAGCCGGTGATCTTTTCTTCCCCCCAGTCCGCCTCCGGATAGCAGATTTCGTCAAAGGCCGGCTCATACACATACTGCCCCGCCTCAGGGTCCCACAGCCAGACGTGGTAAAAGACCGGTTGGTTTCCCATGGCGTAGACGCAGCCAAAATCCTCCCAATGGTCAAAGTTGAAATCCTCCACCCGGCTCCAGGCGGGGTCCAGCGATTTGTCTCCGGCGTACCGGGTATCCTCCGCCATAAAGATGGTTTGGATGGGGACCGCCGGGTCCTCCCGATCCCAGACGGTCAGGATGAGCTTGCAGTCCTCCGCGGGCTCCTCCGCCCGCTCCACGGTAACGACATGGCTGTTCACATAAAATGCGTGGTGGCCGTCATCGCTGAGCCATTGGGCCGCCGCCTGCTGGCCGGACAGCGGCGGTTCCTGTACCTCCTCCGGCGGCGCGGGCGGCAGGCCGGGGGCAGTCTGGCATCCCGTCAGAAGCAGCGCCGCCAGAAAGATCACCCATCTTTTCACCGGTCTATCCCCAGCTCCGCCATGATGGCGTCCTCCCGGGCCCGCATCTGCGCCTTTTGCGGTCCCTCGTCCAGATGGTCGTACCCCAGCAGATGCAAAACCGAATGCACCACCAGATATGCCAGCTCCCGCCGGTTGGAGTGCCCATACTCCTTCGCCTGGGCGTTCACCCGCTCCAGGGAGATCACCATATCCCCCAGGGGCGTCAGCCCCGTGGCGGGGTCCGCGTCCTCCTCCCCGGGGAGCTCCCCGGGTGTTAAGTCGAAGGATGGGAAGCTGAGCACGTCCGTGGGCCTGTCCACCTGGCGCATATCCAGATTGATCCGGTGAATCCCCTCGTCGCTGGTTACGGACACATCCACCTCGCAGGGAAAGGACACGCCCTCCAACCCCAGAGCGGTGCGGACGGCCCTGCGGATGAGGGCGCGCTTCCGCTCGTCCACACCCGGCACGTCCGCCGTCACGGGAATATAATGCCGCTTTGCCATCTCTATCTCTTCTTTCCCTTACCGGTATTGTTGTTGTAATACTCGTCGTAGGCCTTGATGATCCGCTGGACCATCACGTGCCTTACCACGTCCTGATCGGTGAGCTCGCAGATGCCGACGCCCTCCACGCTCTTCAGCACCCGCACCGCCTCCTTCAGCCCCGAGGTCTTGTCCGCCGGCAGATCGATCTGGGTGATGTCCCCGGTGATGACCACCTTTGACCCGAAGCCCATGCGGGTCAAAAACATCTTCATCTGCTCCCGGCTGGTGTTCTGGGCCTCGTCCAGGATGATGAAGCTGTCGTCCAGCGTCCGGCCCCGCATGTAGGCCAGGGGGGCCACCTCGATGCTGCCCCGCTCCAGATACTTCTGATACGTCTCCGCCCCCAGCATATCGAAGAGGGCGTCGTACAGGGGCCGCAGATAGGGGTCCACCTTGGACTGCAGATCTCCCGGCAGGAATCCCAGCCGCTCGCCCGCCTCCACGGCGGGGCGGGTGAGGATGATCCGGTTGACCTGCTTGTCCCGGAAGGCCGCCACGGCGGCGGCCACCGCCAGATAGGTCTTGCCCGTGCCGGCGGGGCCCACGCCGATGGTGACGGTGTTTTTCTGCACCGACTGGATATACCGCTTCTGTCCGATGGTCTTGGCCTTCACCGGCCGGCCCTTGGAGGTGATGCAGATCACGTCCGCCGTCAGCTCCGCGGCCTTGTCGGCCTGGCCGGAGCGGGCCAGGCCGATGACGTACCGCACGGTCTGCTGTCCGATGGTCTCCCCCTTGGCCGCCAGGGTCAGCAGGGCCCCGATGGCCTTGGAGGCCAGCATGGCGTCCTCCGGCTCCCCGGCGATGCGCAGCTCGCCCTCCCGGTTGGTGACCACCACGTGAAATTCTGATTCAATGAGCCGGATGTTCTCGTCGAAGGAGCCGAATATGCTGGCCGCCTCCTCCAAGCGCTCGATTTCTATCCTCTGTTCCATTGCGTTGCATATCTCCTTTGCGCTGTATCCTCAGAAAAATAACCCGCGGGGTTTTTATACGCGTATTTTAACCCGGCGTGTCCACGAACCGCCCGATCTGCTCCTGGCACTCCGCCGACAGGGTGACCACCAGCGTTCCGTCCTGCTCCTGGACGGACACCTCCCGGCGCAGGACCTCGCCCTCCTCCACATAGCCGCTCAGCCGGCTGTCCAGCGCCGCCTCCGCCAGGGCCTGGGCCTCCTCCCGGCTCCGCGCCTGCTCCTCAATCTCATAGAAGCGCAGCTCCTCCGTCACCGCCGTCACCGGCAGCGCCACCCCGCCGGGCAGCTCCCACTTGTCCCAAGTAGTTATTTTATCACAAGTATCCCCCAAAATGCTACTGCTAAAATAGAGATTCCACCGATTTTTTCCAATCAGCAGCGCCCGCCGCGTCTTTTTTTCCCCGGTGTAGACCTTTTTTCGCACCGTCAGCGGCACGCGGCACTCCAGCTGATACCATGTGCGCCCGTAGACCTTCCCCATGCCCCGCAGATACCGCACCCCGGACACGTCGTCCTGCACCACCCCGGAGATGAGCAGCTGCCCCTCCTTTACCGTGGTCCCCGGCAGCACCTGCTTCTCTCCGTCCCAGCTCTGCACGGCGGTGACCAGGGCGTCCTTGGCGGCCACGGTGTTGCCGGGGGCGCGCTTGCTGACGATCTCCGGCGGCAGCACCCGCTCCCGCACCTGAACATAGGCCCGGCAGCCCCGGACGTTGACGGCGATGTAGCTCAGATCGGGGATCTCCAGCAGAATATAGTTGCGCAGCTGCGAGGAGTCCACGCTGTAGCCGTAGGTCCCGAAGCCTACCCCGTGCCGCTCCAGGGCCCGGAGGATTTCCTGCCTGGACACCCTTTCGTTGCCCTCAATCCGGAAATCCCATATAAAAAAGGACCCGAGAAACACCAGCAGCGTACATATCCCCAGGGTGACCCACAGCCCATACCGCTTCCGCAGCCGCCCCAGAAAGAAGGGCGTCCCCCTCCAGTCCACGGCGGTCATATCGCAGTCGATTCTGGCGGCCAGCCGGCGCAGCCGCTTCCAGTCCCGCCGGGTCATGGTGAAGGTGAACTCCACCGGGGAGCTCCATTTCAAGTCCCAGAACACGACGCCGTACTCGGCGCACAGGTTCAGCACCCGCTCGGGGAAGCCGCTCTCCACCCGGCCGGTGACCTCCCCCTTGACCAGATTGACGATGTGCTTGAGCATCCTACATCACCCACTCCACCCGTGCGATGGTCCCCCGGATACGCAGCTGGTCCCCGGTCATGCTCATCAGCTCCAAATTTTCCCCATATACTCTGACGACGCACCGCTCGGCGTTGACGTCGATTTCCCCGCCGGAATAGGAGAGAATGCCCCTGTGCCGCTCCATGTAGAAGTGGGTGTTGCCCACCACCTCGATGTGGGGCAGCCCCGCCACCGCGTCCGGCGGCAGGTCGAACAGCTCCGCCGTCTCGTCCAGAAATTTCAGGTCCTTTTTGAACAGCTCCATATGCTCCTCCGCGGGTCCATGGCCCGCTTCCAAAAAAATCTATTCCAATCTATGCGCCGGAAAAAATTTTTAGAAACCTCTTGACAAACGACGTAAACTGTATTATTGTATTACTCGACTAATACAGCGACACAAAAAGAAAGGGGGACATTATGGACTGGCAATTTACCGACGACCGTCCCATCTGGCAGCAGATCACCGAGCAGCTGACCATGGGCATCCTGCGGGGAGAGTACCCGCCGGGGGAGCGCCTGCCCGGCGTGCGGGAGCTGGCGGCCCAGGCCGGGGTCAATCCCAACACCATGCAGCGGGCCATGGCCCAGCTGGAGGCCGACGGCTTGGCCGCGGGGAGCCGCACGGCGGGCCGCACCGTCACCCGGGACCAGGCGGTCATCGAGGCGGCGGCCCGGGCCCGGGCCCGGGAGGCGGTGGTCCGGTGCCTGCGGGTATTGGAGGAGCTGGGCTATTCGGGGGAAAAAGCGCTTGTGTTTGTAAAGGAGGAACTGGACCATGCATGATACGCTCGTCGCCTGCACCGCGCTGACCAAGCGGTACGGCAGCAAGACAGCCCTGTCCGGGGTGAACCTGGAGCTGGGGCGGGGCCGGATCGTGGGCCTGCTGGGCCCCAACGGCAGCGGCAAGACCACGCTCATCAAGATTCTGACGGGGCTGCTCCAGCCCACGGAGGGGGCCGTACTGGTGGACGGCCAGGGCGTGGGGCCCTATACCAAGTCGGTAATCAGCTACCTGCCCGACCGGATGTACTTCGCCGACTGGATGAAGGCCACGGACCTCTTCGACCTGTTCTCCGACTTCTACAGGGACTTCGACCGGACGAGGGCCATGAGCATGTGCGCCAGCCTGGGGGTCACCCCCAGCGACCGGCTCAAGAGCATGTCCAAGGGCACCAAGGAGAAGGTCCAGCTGGTGCTGGTCATGGCAAGAAGGGCCCAGCTCTACCTCCTGGATGAGCCCATCGCCGGGGTGGACCCGGCGGCCCGGGATTTCATCCTCAACACCATTCTCACCAACTACAACGAGGAGGGCACGGTGCTCATCTCCACCCATCTCATCAGCGACATAGAAAAGGTCCTGGACGAGGTGATCTTCCTGAAGGAGGGCCAGATCACGCTCCACGACACCGTGGATAGCATCCGGGAGCGGGAGGGGAAGAGCGTGGACGCCCTGTTCCGCGAGGTCTTCCGGGCGCACAATGTGGAAGGAGGCGCGTTCTGATGTTCGGCAAGCTTTTGAAGTACGATTTCCGGTCTATGTGGAAGCAGTTCGCGTTCATCTGGCCCGCCGCCCTGGCGCTGGCCCTGGTGAACCACTTCACCGTCAACGGCCTGGGCAGCTCCAGCGGCGCGGAGGAGACTGCCGCCGGAATCTCCATGCTGGTCTATGTGGCCATCCTCATGGCCATGTTCATCGTCGCCCTGGTGTTCACCATCCAGCGGTTCTACAAGGGGCTGCTGGGGGACGAGGGGTATCTGATGCACACCCTGCCGGTGCGTCCCTGGCAGCTTATCGGCGCTAAGCTGCTGTGCGCCGTGATTACCACCGTCCTGAGCGTCATCGTGGCGGTGGCGTCCATTCTGGTCATCATGCCCTGGGATCGGGAGATGCTCGGAGAGCTGTTCCGGGGGCTGGAGTATGTCTTCACCCACTGGAACAATCAGGCCACCCAGGGCGTCATCGGCATCCTGGAGTTCTGCCTGATGATGATGGTTTTCTTCGCCGCGGGTTACCTCCAGCTGTACCTGTCCATGAGCATCGGTCACCTGTTCAGCAAAAACCGGGTGGCGTTCAGCGTCATCGCCTTCATTGCCGTCAACGCCGTTGTGAGCGGCCTGATGAGCTGGTTCCTGTCCCCTGTCCTGGACATCCTCTCCGACCTCATTAACAACATGAACGGCATGGCCGGGTTCCACGCCGCCATGTGGGCCGCGATGGCCGGGGAGCTGGTTCTCTGCGCCGTATACTTTGCGGGCACGGAGTTCATACTGCGGAAAAAGCTGAATCTGGAGTAAGGAGGCGTGCGGGATGAGAAAGCGGATATTGACCGTCGGCGCCGTCCTGCTGTGCCTGGCGCTGCTGGCAGGGTGCAAATTCCTGACGCGGACAAACGTTGACTTTGACACGGACAGCATCTCCAAGACCCAGAAGATCGTGATCTGCGACGCCGCCGGAAACGAGAAGGCCGCTATCACCGGGGAACGGGAGATCGACGCTTTCGTGGAGGCTATGGATGCAGAGCGGTGGAAAATTGAGGAAGTCCCCGAGGGCCTGACGGAGGCGGGGAGCCTCACCCTCTGGCAGCGGGAGACCGTCACGGCCCTCATCGGCCGGGGCGAGACGAAGACGGCGCCAATCTGCACCCTCCAGCTGTACGAGGGCGCGGCGTATCTCGCCATTGAAACTGGCTTCATGGACGTATCCATCCCCTTTGCCATACCGGAGGAGACGGCGGCGTACCTGCGCGGACTGATTGAATAGGAGGCAGGCCCCCGGCGCGGCGCGCCGGGGGCCTGCCGTTTTCTCGATGGAGGGGAGGCCCGAATCTTACACCGGTGTAAGATTCGGGCCAATTTTGTAAGGTAAATCGATGGAACCGGAGGAGGAAACAGGCTATAATAGGACCTGTAAACAAAACCAAGGAGGAATTCAAGTATGGCGATCCTGCAAGTCAGCGATCTGAAAAAGGTATACACCACCCGCTTCGGCGGACAGCAGGTCCAGGCCCTCACCAGCGTCAATTTCGCCGTGGAGAGCGGGGAGTACGTGGCTATCATGGGGGAGAGCGGCAGCGGCAAGACCACGCTGCTGAATATCCTGGCGGCCCTGGACAAGCCCACCAGCGGACAGGTGCTTCTGGACGGGAAGAACATCGTTGCCATCAAGGAGCGGGACATCGCCGCCTTCCGCCGGGACCATCTGGGCTTTGTGTTCCAGGATTTTAACCTGCTGGACACCTTCTCCATCCAGGACAACATCCTGCTGCCCCTGGTGTTGGCGGGGAGGACGTACAAGGAGATGGAGGGGCGGCTGCTGCCTCTGGCCCGGCGGCTGGGGATCGACGGACTGCTCAAGAAGTACCCCTACGAGGTCTCCGGCGGGCAGAAGCAGCGGGTGGCCGTAGCCCGGGCCCTCATCACCGAACCAAGGATCGTCCTGGCCGACGAGCCCACCGGGGCCCTGGACAGCAAGGCCACCGACGCGCTTCTCAACCTCTTTGACCAGGTGAACGGCGACGGGCAGACCATCCTCATGGTTACCCACTCTACCAAGGCCGCCAGCCACGCCAAGCGGGTCATGTTCATCCGGGACGGCGAGGTATTCCACCAGATCTACAAGGGGGTCAGCTCCACGGAGGAGATGTACCAGAAGATCTCCGACACCCTGACCCTGCTGGCAGCCGGAGGTGAGGAGGATGCGTAACGCAGGCGTGTATCCCAAGCTGGCTATGCAGAGCATCCGGAATAACCGGAGGTTCTATCTCCCCTACATCCTGGCCCTGCTGGGGGACGTGGCGGCCGTGTATATTATGTCCGCCCTGGTCCGGGACCCCGGCGTGAAGAATATGACCCCCGGCCGGCCCAACGGATATATGTACGTAAATATATTTATGAGCATCGGCATGTTCATCGCCTTTGTATTCTCCGCCATCTTCGTGCTGTATATCAACGGCTTTCTCATGAAGCAGCGGAAGAAGGAGCTGGGCCTCTACAACATTCTGGGCATGGGGAAGGGCCATATCGCGGTGGTGCTGGTCATCGAGACGGCGTATATCGGCGTACTGGGCATCGGCGGCGGCATTGTCACGGGTCTGATTTTTCACAAACTGGTCAGCCTCATCCTCCACCAGATGGTGGGGATGTCCGTCCCCCTCGGGTTCTATATCAGCTGGGACGGCATGGCATGGACGGCGGCGATGTTTCTGCTCCTGCTGGGGGTGACGCTGCTGGTGAACCTGAACAAGGTGCGCGTCTCCCGGCCCATCGAACTGCTCCGGGGCGGCAGCGTGGGCGAGCGGGAGCCCAAGACCAAGTGGTTTATGACCATGCTGGGTGTTGTTACCCTGACTGCCGGCTACTATATCGCCGTGACCACCCGGACCGGGGTGGACGCCATCATGTTGTATTTTGTGGCGGTGTTCCTGGTCATCGTCGGGACCTACTGCCTGTTTACCGCCGTGAGCATCTTCATTCTAAAGGCGCTGCGGAGAAACAAGGGATTTTACTACAGGACCAGCCATTTCATCGGCGTATCCGGGATGCTCTACCGGATGAAGCAGAACGCGGTGGGTCTGGCCAACATCTGCATCCTCTGCACCATGGTGATGGTCATGCTCTCCGGCACCCTGTCGCTGTACCTGGGGACCGAGGAGATCATTCGCGAGCAGTATCCGGGGGACATTAACGTCAGCGTGTCCTACTTCCCCCAGGCCCGGGCGGAGGACGGCGAGGACTGGACGCCCTTCAATCCCGAGGTCATGCTGGCGAAACAGACGGCGTTTATCGAGAGCCAGGGCGTGTCCGTCACGCAGGCGCGCACCAGTCTGGACTTCGGATTCGGCGCGGGAAGGCTGCCGGACGGCAGCTATACCACCGACCGCTTTGCGGAGGACGCCGTGGGGGCGGTGGTCAGCATTACGTGCATCACCGAGGAGGACTACACCTCCGTCACCGGCGACGTTCTGCACCTGGGCCCCGGCGAGGCGGCCGTCTATGGTGTGAACGCGGAGGAGCTGACCATCCGCTGGACGGTCCCCGGGGAGGGCCGGGAGGTCGGTCGGACCACCTATTCCATTGTGAAGAATCTGAAGGACAACCCGGATTTCAGTCCCAATATCACCCAAATGGTTACCCTGGTGGTGTCTGACGAGGCGGCGGTTGACGAGCTGTGGGCGAATCAGGCCGCGGCTTACGGCCCCGAGGACTACAGCAGTATGCACTGGAATGCCTATTTCAACGTGGACTGCGATGAGCAGAAGCTGGAGGAGATCCAGAGCGGATACTACGACGTCATTTCGGACGGCAGCTTCTACGACGGCACCGGCTCCTGGGCGCGCTCCAACTGGGAGCTGCGCAGCGAGGGTGCGGCGAATGCCTACGGCCTGGCGGGCGGGTTTTTATTCCTGGGGATGTTCCTGGGGTTCATCTTCATCCTGGCCACGGTGCTGATGATCTACTATAAGCAGATTTCCGAGGGATATGAGGACAAGGAGCGCTTTGAGATCATGCAGAAGGTGGGGCTGAGCCGCAGCGAGGTCAAGCGCAGCATCCACAGTCAGATTCTGATGGTGTTCTTCCTGCCCGTCGCGGTGGCCAGCGTCCATATTCTGTTTGACTTCAACATGGTGGAGAAGCTGCTGACGCTGTTCTATCTCCACAACACGGCGCTGACGGCGCTGTGCACACTGGGGACGGCGCTGGTGTTTTTCCTGGCCTATGGCGTTGTGTATCTGCTGACGGCCCGGACGTATTACAAGATTGTCGAGAGGTGACGAGAGGATGAAAAAGGGCGTACTCTGGCTGCTGCTGGCGGCGCTGTTGGCGGGAATTCTGTTTCAGAATTTCCGGCGGAAGGACTGCTGAAAGCTTGGGAATGCGGGCTCTAAGCCTGCGAGAGAAGAAAGGAGCGCGAACAAATGGATCGAGTGGATATGGCGCTGATATTCGCCATGCTGTGCCTGATGGCGGGAACGCTGCTGGTGGGTTTCAGCCGTCCGGTGTGGTGGATGTTCCACAAGCGGGGGCCCGACGGGCAGCGGAGCGCGCCCAGGCATTACGAGTGGATGCTGCGTGTGCCGGGGATTGCGCTGCTGGGCGCGGCGTGCTGGGTCATCGGCATGAGCGTAATGGGGATGTTCCCGTTTCAATAAGCCGCATGTGCGTTCTGTCCGCATTTTGCCCCGGGGCTTGCGCTTTTCGCCGCGCTGTGGTACAATCTCCCTATCACGATAGAATGGGAGGTCTGCCCTATGAATCCCTTTGACGAGATCGAGCTCCAGGACTGCCCCTGCTGCCACGGCGCGGGGGTCATCGAGGAGGAGGGCGGCTGGTGCCTGTATGTGCAGTGCGTGGACTGCGGCAGCCATACGGCGGAGCTGTCCTATAAAAACGAGGAGGAGCGCATGGACGCCGCCAGGCGGGTGGCCCGGAACTGGAATCTGGGGAAGGTGATCTATCCGGGCCCCGGGGACTGATACAGCTCCCAAATCAGGAGAGCCGTACCGCCGCCCGCCTAACGCGGGACAAAAATCCTGGAATAGCGATGGCCTTTATCCCGAGGTAAGGTTCGTTTTGATCCTGCTTCGTGAAAAGGCATGAAATGCAGAAAAACATCCGGAAGCAGGGGCTTCCGGATGTTTTTACCCATTTTTTTCATTTTATAATCAATGCACTTGAGAATCGGTAAAGAGGAGGCGAGGGAAACCGGGGCGCGGCAAGGCGGATGGCGCAGGTGCGGCGGCGTGTAACGCCGCGATAAAAAATTGTTTCAGTTTTTATCAGGAAACTGTATTACGCATCAATCCCCCGGCTGGTAAGATACTTCTTGACCATCAGGGCCACCTTGAAGGTGATGGCGTCGTCAAACTCCCGCAGGTCCAGCCCCGTCAGCTTCTTGATCTTCTCCAG
>CAJTYO010000036.1 GCA_910584045.1 uncultured Oscillospiraceae bacterium
TGAACAGCTCATTTTGAAACAGATCACCATGGAGGACTACAAAAGCCAGAAAGCCTCTGTTGACAGTGAGCTTGACCGGCTGCGGGAAATCCACTCCGATTTGAAGGTGCAGACCTCGCAGATGGAGATGAACGAAAAAGCGAAAAGCGCCAGGACTGAGCTGGCGCGGGAGGTGGTTGGGGCCGGTGGCCTGACCGCTGGGCTGGCTGACACGCTGATTGACCGGGTGTATGTCTATCCGAACAATCAGGTGGAGATCATCTGGAAAATGAAAGACTTTTG
This sequence comes from uncultured Oscillospiraceae bacterium, assembly GCA_910584045.1. Classification (GTDB taxonomy): domain Bacteria; phylum Bacillota; class Clostridia; order Oscillospirales; family Oscillospiraceae; genus Pelethomonas. Next base: position 283 of record CAJTYO010000036.1, read on the forward strand.
TATGGAGGCGGCGTGATGGAACAGAAAAAGGCTTGGATTTACTGCCGTGTGGCTCACAACGGGCCGGACAGTGCGGAGGCGCTGGCGGCACAGAGGAACAGGCTGGAAGCCTACGCAAAGGAGCATGGCTTTGAAGTCGTTGGTACTTCCGCCGATATAGCAAGCGGACTGAAATTCGATCACCGCCCCGGCCTGCTGGAATTTCATAATGAGGCGGTGGATGGGGACGTTGATATTCTGCTGCTCTGCGATCTCGCCCGCTTGAGCCGGGATTTGGATAGGACCCTGCAATACTGGTATCTGCTCCGTGATCTCGACGTTAGCATCCATACGGCCAACAGCGGCGAAGTGGATTTGAGCGTAGCCGCTATGCTCCGCAAGATCATAGAGCAATAAAAAAGCCCCCAGGTGGGAGTACAAAGTGCGGCCATGAAAAATTTCTAAAAAACCTCAAAAACTTTTTGTCTTGGGCTTGACATTTGGGTGGCGCAGATCATGAAACCGGGTATCAGCACAGCCAATAGAAACAGCAATTTTCTTGAATGCCTTATAGACCACATGGGGCATAAGATGTCCGCCCATTTCGTTTGTGAACACAAGGCCGCTGTCCTTGTGGGGGAGCTTCACCTGGTGCCCCTCTGACAAATAGAACATACCGACCATCTTGACTACAAAACCACTGTATTAAGACAAAGCCGAAGGGCTTGCCGCCCGCCATTCACAGACAACAAGCCCTCTCGGCCGATTAAAAAATTTTTCCTGTTAACGTTCGTCTGACATTTTGGGGTATTTTACACCCGCCCCGTTCTCTTCGCTTTACCGCACCTTTACGGCGGTCCCGTATGCAATAACCTCTGCGGCCCCCTGCATGACGGAGGACGACCCATACCGCACGTTGACGACGGCGTCGGCCCCCAAGGCCTGGGCCTCGTCCACCATCCTCTTCGTGGCAATCTGACGGGCCTCGATGAGCATCTCCGTGTAGCCGGTGATCTCCCCGCCTACCAGGGTCTTCATACCCGCCATGAAGTCCTTGCCGAAATTCTTCGACTGCACTACGGTCCCTTTCACAATCCCCAACGCCTCAATCTCCTTGCCGGGAACGTGGTCAATATTGAGCAGCAGCATCTTCTTCTCCTCCTTGAATTTCTCTCAGTCTTGTTCTTAAACTTATCCAGATAAAGGGAACGCTCCCTATACCCAACACAATAAATAATAGCAGTACCTTGGATATAAATCCTTCCGGTTCCAGACTGCTCCGCAGCCACATCAGGATCGCCACAGACGTCAGCCGCATCAGCATGGAGGACAGCGCCCCCAGAACGGCGCTCTTCCGCCGGACAGCCTGACCGTCAGTATTGGCTGGCTTCATCCTCTTCCCCCCCGTCGATCTCCCTGAGCCGCTGGGTCATAGCGGCCAATATCCCCACAATCACCGCACCGCCCACGGCGGCATACATCAGCAGGAAGGGCAGCACACCCCACCCGCCCTGGGCTCCCAGCAGTCCGGCGGCATATGCCACCATGCCCACCAGTGGCCCCACATAGACAACCACCATCACCGCCACCACAATAGCCGCAATCTTCTTCTTAGTATTTTTTGGCATCGTCGATCTCTCCTTTCCCAATCTCCGTAATTCTCTGAAACAGTGCATACAGTATTCCACAGATCAGCAGCCCCGGTATGGCCGCCAGCACCACAACCAGCCCTGCCGGCGGCGCGTCTCCCGGGGCCACGGCATAGCTCCAGATGAACAGCCCCATCAACCCCGCCAGCATCGCCACCATCACCACCGCAATCACGATGGGCGCAACATACCGGATGCGCACGTCCTGTCTCTGCTTATTCTGGAAGGTGGCGCCCGCCTGCTCCAGCTTCTCCATCTCCTCCAGCACGCTCCCCGCGTCCAGCTCCCCCAGGGGCTCGGTCCGCTCCTTCAGCAGCTCGCACAGCCGCACCGACTCCTCCAAATTCCGCCGCTCGCGCTCCAGCGTTACCAGATGGCGGCGCATCCCGTCACCCACCGTCTGCGTCCCCGCCTGCATCTGCCGGATCTCCTCGATAGGGACCCCCAGCTTCCGCATCAGCTTGATCCGCCGCAATACGGCCACCTCCGCCTCGCCGTAATCCCGATAGCCGTTCTCGCTATTTCGGCCGGGGGACAGCAGACCCTTCTCCTCATAGAATCGGATGTTCTTTTTTGTAATGCCCACCAGGGCCTCGACCTCGTTGATCTTCATGGATTTCCCCTCTTTTCTGCCTCATTATATACCATCCACTAGGTGGAAGGTCAAGGGTTTTCCTCCTTTTTTTAAGTTTTCACCAACCGGTTGACACATTGCCAAGCATATATTATACTTTAAATCAGAACATATATTTGTTTTAAACAGAAGGAGACAGCAGGTATGGAGCAGAACTGGAAGGAACAGATCAAACGCTATTATAATCAGGAGGCGGCCCTCCGGGACAGCAATGCCGCCCGACCGGACTGGAAGGCGGATTTCCGTCGGGACTTCCTGGACCGCGCCCTCCGCGATGGAAAGAAGACCCTCCTTGAGTTGGGCCCTGGTCCGGGGCATGACAGCCTCTTTTTTCAAGACGGCGGTCTGCGCGTCACCGCTGTAGACCTCTCGCCGGAGATGGTGCGCCGGTGCCGGGATAAGGGCGTGGATGCCTATGAGCTGGATTTCTACCGCCTGCCGGACCTGGGCCGGACCTTTGACTGCCTGTATACCCTCAACGCCCTGATCCACGTCCACCGGGAGGACCTGCGCCGTGTCCTGATGGGAATGGACGCGGTCCTGGCACCGGAGGGTCTGGTCTGTATTGGCGTATACGCCGGTGATGAGGACCGGGAAACCTGCTGGGTGCGTGAGGATGTCTCCGACGCGGAGCGGTACTTCCTCTTTTGTTCCCGGCAGACCCTTCTGCCTCTGCTGGAGGAACGCTTCCAGGTGTTGTCTTTTCAGACCCTCCCGGTTGGCGACCGGGGGGATGCCTTCCACTCCATCCTCCTGCGGAAGGGATCTTACGCCTGCCCCTCCGTCTGAGTGGCAAGTTCTCGATATACTTTCATTGCCAGGGCCGCCGTCAGCAGCGCAAAAACCAGCACCAGCCCCTCCGCCGCCGCCGTGGGCAGGAAGAAAGCGGAGGTCACCGCCACGAAGTTCATCCCTGCATGGAGCAGAATAGCGGCAGGAAACAGCACCCGTTTCCCTGTCCTGACGGCGGCAAACACCAGCACCGAGTTGGACACGTGCAGCACCATAGCTGACACCCGCTCCAGGGCACTCCACAGGTACATGACGGCAGGGGTAGACGACAGCGTCTCCGCCGCAGCGGACAGCTCCGCCGGCACCTCGCCGCCCTGCATGAGAAGCACTCCCATCAGCAGATTGTTCACCATAGCCATGCCCACCAGCAGGAACGCCTCCATGCCCCCGTGACCCAGGCCGTAGCCCAGGGCGGTCACCGGCTCCGCCTCGTGGCGCAGTACCATCCTGAAGGCCAGCAGCCTTCCCGTCTCCTCAAAAAGACCCGCCGCCAGGCCGCCGTACAGGGCATACAGCCAGATGTTGTTCTGCAGCACCGCCCCCAGCGGGCTCCCCAGCACCGCCAGATGGAGCAGCGGCTCCAACATCATGGCAAACACCGGGAAAAATACCGCCCCGATCAGAAACGGCGTCCACCGGCCATTCAGCCGCCTATGCACAAACAGCATCAGCCCCAGCGGCGCAGCCGCCGTAAACAGAAGCAGCAGCGCCATCGCAATCATTTTTCCAACGGTCATATGGGGTTCCTCCTCTTTCTCCGCCGCCCCGGGCGGTTTCATTTCTCCTACAGTGTACTCCTTCCACCCGGTGGAAAGTCAAGCTTTTTTTCAAAAATTTCTGAAAACGTTTCTTTTCTGGTGACAGAACCGGGAAAGCGTGGTAAAATAAAGGAACACGACCAAGAACAGGAGAACATACCTATGAATGTATCCATCTGCGGTGCGGAATGCAGCCAATGCCCCCATCGCTCCGCCTGTGGCGGCTGCGCCGAGACCAGCGGCCGCCCCTTTGGCCGGGAATGCATTCTGGCCGCCTGCTGCCGCGGCAAAGGCGGAGACAGCTGCGGCCAATGCGGCGGGGTATGCAGCCTCAAGGCGCCGCTGCTGGCCGAGTTTAATCACCTGGGCATCCCGGACCTGCCGGAAATCACGGACCTTAACGCTCTGCCGGGAAGCTTCATCAACCTGTCCTATACGCTGCCCAACGGCCAGACCGTCCATCTGCTGGAGGATGACAAAATTTACCTGGGCAATCAGCTGGAACAGGCGGGCAGGGACCGGTGCTACGGTCTGGCGGCAGATGAAGACATTCTGTTGGTCTGCTCCTATGGCGAGGGTGGAACAGACCCGGAAATCATAGTCTACAAAAAACGGGGAAACTAGAACGTGTATTCATAACGGGGGAATGCTGAATAGAGGAGGATTTTTCTCGTCAGGCAAGGAGATTTTTCTGTGAAGCGCCGTGGAGCAGCCCACGGCAGCAATCCTGACGGATTGCAAGGAGGCGCCATGGCAAGAAAAAGACTGGTCACACAGCGTTCTACGGTTGTGAATACAGTTTCTAAATCATCCTGACAACAGGGAAACGAAAAGAAGAAGGAGAAACTGCTATGCTGATTAAAAACGCAAAGATCTTGATAGGGAAGGCATTTTTGGACGCCGACATCCAATTCGACAAGACTATCACCGCTATCGGGAAGATCGACGGCCCCGCCGACCTGGACGCCGCCGGCTGCTACGTGATCCCCGGTCTGGTAGACATCCACACCCACGGCGCCGTGGGAGAGGACTTCTCCGACGGCAAGCCGGAGGGCCTCCAGCCCCTGGCGGACTATTACTCCGCCCACGGCGTCACCAGCTATCTGGCCACCACTATGACCCTCAGCGAAGAAATTCTGACCCCGGCCATGCACGCTATCCGGGATTTCCGCCCCGCCGGGGGCGCCAAATGTGCGGGCATCCACCTGGAGGGCCCCTTCCTCTCCTACGCCAAACGGGGCGCCCAGGCGGCGGAGTATCTTCACAAGCCTGACGCGGCGCTGTTCCACCGCCTCAACGAGGCCAGCGGCGGACAGGTGAAACTGGTGACTGTGGCCTGCGAGGAGGAGGGCGCCCTGCCCTTTATCCGGGAGATCTCCCAGACCTGTTCCGTCTCTCTGGGGCACACCACGGCGGACTACGACACCGCCATGGCCGGCTTCGCCGCCGGGGCCAGCCATGCCACCCACCTGTACAACGGGATGAACTCCTTCCTCCACCGGGCTCCCGGGGTCATCGGCGCAGCCTTTGACGCGGATGCCAGCGTGGAGCTGATCTGCGACGGGCTGCACATCCACCCCGCAGTCATTCGCACCACCTACCAGATTTTCGGTGACCGCCTGAATCTGATTTCCGATTCCCTGCGCTGTGCCGGGATGCCTGACGGGGATTACGAGCTGGGCGGCCAGCCCATCGTGGTCAAGGACCACAAAGCCACTCTTCTGGACGGCACTCTGGCCGGGTCCTCCATCTCCCTGCTGGACGCGGTTCGCAATGTGGTCCGCTTCGGCCTGCCCCTGGCGGAGGCCGTATATGCCGCCTCTGCCGCCCCCGCCCAAGCCGTCCGCCTGGATGCCGGCGTTCTCCGGGCCGGCAAGGCCGCCGACCTGCTGGTGTTGGGTCAAGATCTGAGCCTGCGGGCGGTATTTGTAGACGGAGTTCAACAGTCCTGTTGTCCGTGAGTGACGGAAAATTTTGTTGTCAACTGTCTTTTTATCCAAATTTATTCACTTGTTTTCGTGCATTATAACGATTGACAGCAAACATGAGCAAAATTTTTTGGCAATATCAACATTGACAGAAAGTACTTGAAACTGGTAAAATATAGCCAGTTTAGGAGAGAAACCTAAACTGTTGTATCGTTTTTCCTCAATCTTCTCCATCAAAGGAAAGACCGCTTCCAAAGGGAAGCGGTCTTTCCTTACATCTGCCCCCTTGACATCGTCCGACAAAATGCGTATAGTAACATCGAAGCATGTTATTATTATCGGACCGTATTTTTGTTTTCAAGGAGGCTGCCATGACTCCATACCTGTTTTTAATTATGCTAAGCCTGGCCGGCGGGCTGCTGCCGGCGGACAAGCCCGGATACAGACGGGGCTTCCTGCTGATGACCGGCACATCATGCTGGCTGCTGGCTGCCCTGCGGTATGTCACCGGGTTTGACTATCGATTCTATGAATCCATCTTCCAGACAGTGTCCAGCGCAGACTTGTCTTCCCTGACCAATCTGGAGCCGGGATATTTGCTGCTCAATCTGCTGGTCGCCCGTATGGGAGGAGAATATCATACCTTCCTCCTCCTCTTCCACCTCCTGCTCACCGCCCTGATCTTCGCATGGATCGGACGCTACTCCTCCGCCCCATGGTTGAGCATATATCTCTTTGTGACTCTCCAATATTTTGCCCTAAGCATGAACTTCCTGCGGCAGTCTCTGGCGGCGGCCATTCTCCTGTGGCTCTATCCCTTCCTGCGGTCCCGCCGTCCGCTCCCCTGCTGCGGGCTCATTCTCTTTGCCTCCTGCTTCCACCGCACCGCCCTCATCATGCTGCCGCTCTCTCTTCTGCTGTGCCTGCGGATCTCCCGACGGCACTACGGCCTGTCCGCTCTCACCGCGGCGGCGGCTTACTTTCTCATAGACCCCCTGCTCCAGCTTGCCGTGACCCTCTTTCCCAAGTACCAGGCATATCTAGGCGGAAAATACTGGCAGGGAAACAGTTTTGTCTATGTGCTGCTGCCCCTGGGCTGTTTTCTCTTTTCGCTGCCCCTGCTGTGCCGTGCGCTGCATGAGCCGGACAAACCTCCGGTTTTGATCAACGGCATATTTTACACCCTGCTGCTGCAAACCTTCATTACCCGTCACTTCATTCTGGAGCGGCTGTCGATCTACCTCGCCTTCTTCTCTCTCCTGGCGCTGCCGGAGGCTGCGCTGCTGCCCGGCGAGCGGCGGTTGTCCAGGGTGCGTACCTGGATTCTGATTGCTGGCGGTCTCGCCTACTTCCTCTTCGCTGTCAACCAAGGCTTCCACGGCGTATATCCCTACCGCGGCCTGTGGGACCGCTCGCTGACCCCCTGATTAATGGTATACTTTTGTTCTGGTTTTTGGTGTATAATGATCCCTGGGCATAAATTGTGCAGCTCATATGTTCATTTAATGGCGGCGAATCCTGCACTCTTGCAATTTTTATCTGCATGTGGTATTCTACAGATGAACCGGCCGGTTCATCTGTAGTGATAAAGGAAAGGAGAACATGTATGTTTATGTTCCATGAATCGGTGACTGTGGACACCCGGGAGGCTTCCGCAGACTAAACCGCAGAACCTCCCGTATGTAAAGAAAAACATACCAGGAGGATTTACATGTCCCGCTATCGAGACAAACAGGGCGGAGCCTCCCTCCGTCCTGACGAGCTCCATCCCTTCCCCTGCCGCGTCTGCGGCCATTTGATTACCCCAGAAAACGGCGGCACCCGTCACCGCAACCATTGTCCAAAGTGCCTGCACAGCGTCCATTTGGACGACGTACCCGGGGATCGTTCTGCCGCCTGCGGCGGCGTGATGGCCCCCGTGAGCGTGTGGGTGCGCCGGGACGGCGAGTGGGCTTTGATCCACCGCTGCCGCAAATGCGGCGTGCTTCACTCCAACCGGGTAGCGGCAGACGACGACCCACTCTATCTGATGAGTCTGGCGGTTCGGCCCCTGGCGCAGCCTCCCTTTCCGCTGGAATATATGGAGCGGTTTGTAGGCAGAAGAGAGTTTAAGTGATTCTTTTTCTTGAAAACGTTTCAAAAGGACTTTAACTGTGAGAGTAAAAACCATTGCTATTCCAGCATTTCTGCCCGGCGTTAGGCGGGCAAAACACTCCCCAGCCCTAAGCCGCCATAGGCGGTCCACGAGTGAGACTATTGCTCTGCTAATTTGGGAATAGTATAAATCTCCAGAGCGGGGCGGCCTATGCCGCCCCGCTCTTAGCCTACGCCAGCTCCTCCGTCAAACGGCAGATCTCGTCGATATATCCGCCGATGGTCTCTATCGTATCCAGCAACGGCCCGTCGGTGGAGATGTCCACCCCTGCCATCCGGGCCAGCTCCAGGGGCGTCTTCGTCCCGCCCGAGGCCAGAACGCTCCGCCAGTCGTCTACGGCGCACTGCCCCTCCGCCTCAATCCGCTTGCACGCCTGTGTGGCCACCGTCAGTCCCGCGCTGTAGGTGTAGGAATACAGCCCCATATAGTAGTGGGGCTGGCGCATCCAGGTCAGCTCCGCGCCCTCCGTCAGCTCCACCGCATCGCCCCAGAACTTCTTCAGAGTCTCCCCCATGATCCGGTTCAGGGTCTCCGCCTGCACACCGCCGCCCGCATCCACGAGCTTGTAAACTTCCCGCTGGTAGGCTGCCTCCAGCAGGTGGGTGACGAAGTTGTGGTAGTAGGTGTTGCTCACCATGCTGCTGAGGACCCACCGACGGAACCGCTTGTCCGGATTGGTCTTCAGCAGGTGGTGAGCCAGCAGCAGCTCGTTCATGGTGGATGGAGCCTCCACGAAGTATGTGGAGATATAGGCGCCGCTGCCGAAGATGGACTGGGCTTCATTGCTCAGCTTGCTGTGCCCCGCGTGACCCAGCTCGTGGGCCAGGGTGAACACGTCGCTCATCTGCCCCTGCCAGGTCAGCAGGATATACGCGTGCCTCCTATAGACGTCGCAGCAGAACCCGCCGGTGGACTTTCCCTGGTTCTGGGCGAAGTCCATCCAGCGCTCCCGATACGCGGCGCGGATCATATCCTGGTAGTCCTTCCCCATGATGGACAGACCTTCCACAATATATTTCTGCGACTCCTCAATGGTCACCGGCGGCACATACCCCGGGTCCACCGGCAGCTTCAAATCCGCATAGGTCATCTTATCCAGCCCATGGATCTTTTGCAGCAGCCGGGCGTACTTACGCATATAGGGAGCTAACTTCTCCATGATGAGGTCGATCTGGCGGTCATACAGGGATCTGTCCACCTTCTGCCAAAAGAGCAGATAGTCGAACACGGACTTGTACCCCCGCTGCTCCGCCACAATCTTTTCCCCCTGGACACATGCCTGATAGGCGGCGGCTGTAACGTTCTCATATTCCCGCAGCTTCCTATAGAACGTCCTGTAGGCCTCCCGCCGCACCTCGGTGCGGGGGTCATACTCGTACTTGTCCTCATAGAGGGAGTACCCCAGAGGGTACTCCTCCCCTTCCGCTTGGAAAGGGGGAAACTTTATGTCCGCCAGCTTGGTCATGTTATAGATCTGATACGGCGCGCCGAGTGCAGGCCGCAGAGCAGCCAGCACCCGCTCCGTCTCCGGCTTCAGCTGGTAGGGCTTCTGCCGCAGAAGGTCCAGCAGATAGGGCCGGTTGGGCCCCTCCTGCCCGGCAGCCTGGCGCAGCAGGGCCTCGTCCTGCTCCAGAATCTCGCTCTCAATAAAGGTCAGCCGGCTGGACATCTGCGCATCCAGCCGCATCAAGGCCTCGTCCCTCTCCTGCAGAGCGGCGTCGCCGTAGTCCACGGCTGCGGCCAGACTGGCATAGGCCCCCACCCGGGCAATCAGCTCCATCCACGCCCGGTATTTATCCAAGCATCTGTGTATGGCCTCCACGCCGGTCAGCCTGCCCTTGCAGCCCTCCTCGATCTCCTCCGCCAACAGGCGGACCTTTTCCACGTCCGCCTGCCACTCCGCCTCGCTGTCATACAGCGCCGTCAGATCCCAGGTCAGCTCCTCCGGCACGTCTTTGCGTTTCATCAACTCCATGTGTCGCACTCCTCTCAATCCCCGGATGGGGGACACGCAGGAAGTTATTGTAGCATACTGTATTCGGCGTGTCAAACCGCTGCCGCGGCTCTATCAGCCGCGCCCTTGCTTTTTCTCCGCAGATTGGATATAATAGAGACAACTTTTGGCAAAGGAGCAGCCTAACTATGATTAAACATGTTGTTATGTGGAAATTCAGGCCCGGCACGGAGGCGGAGGCCCGTCGGTTTCTGGATGGCCTGCGGGGTCTTTACGGGGTCATTCCCCAGATTCGCGAGCAGGAGATTGGCGTCAACTGCCTCCCCGGCAACTACGACGCAGTGCTGATCTCCCTCTTCGACTCTGCCGAGGATCTGGAGGCGTACAAGCGCGATCCCCGCCACCAGGCGGTGTCTGCCCTATGCAAGGCAATCCGGACCGACCGGACAGCTGTGGATTGGGAGGTGTAACCATGGCGGTACGGTTGGACAGCTTCGGCCTCAGCGAGCTTACCTCCAAGCCGGAGGACGCCTTCCGTCTGGCAACCCTGGCCATGGCGGAGGGCCGGCGAGTCCCCGGGTACGGCGGAGACCACTACTACTATTGGATGGGCGACGCGGCGGCGGTCTTCCATGTCCGTCTGGACCCGGAAACCGGCGAAGAGGAGCTGCTGGGTATGGATACCCACGCCCGAACCGGCTGCCGGTGGACCTGTCGGGTAGTGCGGGACGTATCGGACTCCGAGGCCGGACCGCTGTGCCGCCGGGCGCTGGTGCGCCGGGACGGCGGGGACGATCTGGCGGTGGTGGACCTGGTGTGCGCCGGGGTGTTGCCGGACCTGCGGGAGGGCGACCTGTTGGAACTGGGTATGGCTGGTTTCCCTCTGCGTATTTCCTATGACAAAGGGGAGAGTCAAGGTGTTGTGGAGGCCCAGCGGGACACAGTGCTGCTCCAGGGACTGGTGAAGGACGCCAAGGTGGGTGAGACCTACCTTGGCATGGAACCGCTGACCAAATTCGTCAGCGTCACCGTCTCCACCCGGATGGGAGATGTGGAGCTCTGCCACCCCATGGAACTGGTGGAGACATCCCAGAGGGATCTGGTGCGGCCCGGAGCGGTGGTGTCCGCGCTGTGCGTCCTGTCCGGGGACTGCGCGGTGGGTGACTATGCCGGAGGGGTCGTCTACGACGAGGAGCGGGACCTGACTGTTCTGTCTGCCTTCCTCCGGGATGGCGGCGTGGAGCGGCTGAGCTCCGTGCTCCACGGCGAGTGCGTGTGCACCTTCCTGCAAAACCGGCAGGAGGGGCGGGAAAACGCCCTGGCCCTCCTGGAGATAGTGCGGAGCGATCTGGCGGCGGCGGGACTGACGCGCCGCTGTATGGGACGGCTCACCGGCGGTGGTCCCCGCGGGAAACGGTGCCTGCTGCTGGGCGGCGAGGAGGGCTACGCCCTGCTCTGTCTACTGGAACTGGACAGTCTGGGGCGGATACGAGCACTGACAATCACATCTGACCCCCAATATGATTTCGAGCCGGACGCGCTATGATTACCTGGCTGAACGGCGCGTTCGGCGCTGGAAAAACCCAGACGGCCTATGAGCTGCAGCGCCGTCTGAAAAGCATATATGTCTATGACCCAGAAAACGCAGGGTATTTTATCTGCAAAAATATACCAACAGAACTCTCGAAGAATGACTTTCAAGACTATCCTATGTGGCGCACGTTCAATTTGTCCATGCTCTCGTACATCGCGGAGCACCACGCAGGGGATATTATCGTCCCCATGACTATAACCAACCGGCGCTACTATGACGAACTTGTTGGAGAGCTGTCAAGGACTTGGGAGGTCCGGCATTTCATCCTGTACGCGGAGCGGTCGGTGCTTCTGCGGCGGCTGGCGTCAAGATTTGAGGGCAGGAATTCCTGGGGAGCGCAGCAGATCGACCGGTGCCTGCGGGCCTTCGGCACAGAGATAACCGAGCAGAAAATTCACACCGACAGTCTGAGCATCCGGGAAGCCGCCGAACAGGTTGCCGCGCTCGCCGGGCTGACCCTGCCGCCGGACCAGCGCAGCGGCCTGCGCCGGTCTCTTGATACAATTGCTACACAGCTGCGCCACATCCGCTGACAGAGGACAGCTGCCGGCAGCCAGCCCCTGAGAAGCGCGGTCTTTTGTATAATATTATCGAACAGTCTGGATTGAACAGCCGGGAAAGGCCAAAAGGCCTTTCCCGGCTGTTTTGCCGTTTATGGTTATTTTTGTCCGCTTATTTCATAAGGTTGATGAACCGCTGGAGCATAACGGACACTTCCGCGCGGGTGACGTTGGTTCCGGGATCCAGAATCCCGCCGTTCTTGCCCTGGAGAATGCCTCTCTTCACGCACCAGGACATGCCCTCTACCGCCCAGTCGGAAATACTGTGTCCGTCCACAAAGGCGTTCAGCTCATTGCCGGACATCGAGGTATCCAGTTTCACCAGCTTCGCATAGCGATACAACATCACAGCCAGCTCTGCGCGAGTGACGGTATCTTCCGGCTTGAACAGCTCTGCGCTGCGACCCGTAACTACGCCGGTTTTTGCCGCCCACGCCACACTGCCTGCGTAATACTTATCGGCGGGCACATCCGCAAATGTCAGCGGATAATCCGTTCCACCGTTGGAGAGTCGGGACAGGATTACAGTCAGATCGCCCCGCTTTATGTCTCCCTGGTAGTTGAACTGATTATCTCCCACACCGTTTACCAGGCCCAGGCCTGCCATCTGATGGATGGCGTCATCTGCCCAGTGGCCGTCGGGAACGTCTTCGAACTTCTGCGCCGGCGTGGGAATCTGTGCGGGAATTTCCGCCTTTACCAGCGTTTCGCCGGTCGGGTCGGTAACCGTGACTGTCACGTTCTTTTCCGGGTCTGTGACCTTTTCGGCTCGACCGCCTTCGGCGTCGACCTTAGTCTCCGCAACAGTGCCGTCTTTCCTTACCTCTACCACTTCCTTGCTGCCATCAGGCCACTCGGTGGAGGTTGTGACCGCACCGGTCTCAGCGTCTGTGACCACGGTTGTGGTACTGCCGTCCGGGTTCTCCGTCTTGCCGTCGGAGGGGGGAGCGACAGGCGGCGCGACAGGAGGCGTCTCAGGGGGCGTTGCAGGGAAGAAATCGATGTCATTCCAGATATCGCCGCCGTTGTCAACGTCAGTACCGGAACCCTTGGTCAAGTTGTTCTGGGCTATGGTCAGCGCACGGACCGTATCGTCCACCTGGCTCTGGGTATAGCCTGCGCCGTTCACATCCAGAATGGCCTTGGCCGCGGCACGGGCTGCCTCGAACGCACGCCAGCTCTCCGCCGTATAGCCGTCGTTGGTCACATTTTCAGCCGCCGTGTACGCCCCGCGAAGGGCGGTGAGATCCACTCCCACACTCTCCATTTCCAGATTATTCTGGGCCGTGGTCAGTGCAAGAGCCGCATCGTCCACCTGGCTCTGGGTGCAGCCTGCGCCGTTTACATCCAAAATGGCTTTGGCCGCAGCGCGGGCTGCTTCGAACGCATCCCAGCTCGCAGCCGTATAGCCGCTGTTGACTACATCCGCTGCCGCTGCATACGCCGCGCGAAGACCGGCAAGATTCGGTCCCACGTTCCCCATTTCCAGCGCATCAAAGGCGCTCTGCAGGTTGGTCATGGCCTCATCTACCTGCTCCTGCGTGGCTTCGCTGGACAGAACGCTCAGGGCCGCATCCAGCGCCGCTTGGAAGTTATCCCAGCCGTCAGCGGTATAGCCCACGTCCTCCACCACTGCCATCTGATTGTAGAGATCGCGCAGTGCGGAGTAGTCAACGGCGTCAGCCTCCTTCGCTACCAAAGCGTCCCGGGCATTGCTCAGGTTGCGGTAGGCGGTGTTCAGCGCCGCAATACTGCTGTTGCCGTCGATCTCCTCGGCGGCCGCCAGCGCTTCGGCCAGCACGGTCCAGGTTTCCTCGGTATAGGCCTCTTCCTTCAGCGTTTTCACCTGCTCAATGAGGGTGGTCAGGCTGGAGATATCGGGGATGAGAGTAAAGTCCTGATTGGCCAGATCGCTGCCAAGGGTCACGACAACCGTTTTTTCCTGGCCGGTAAAGAAGGGGGCGCTGACCTTCAGTGTGTAGCTGCCGGGCGCCACGCGGGAGACCTGATACTGCCCCAGCGCATTGGTGGCGGTGCCTGCAACACGGGTTTCACCCTGATACAGCTCGACAGCCGCACCGGAAACAGCCACGCCGCTGCGGGCCGTGATGGTGCCGGTGACGTTCTGTACGCCGTCAGCCGGGTCGGCGCGAATGATGCGGATGTTGTCGAGAATGAACTCGCTGCCCTGGTTGCCGCTCATGTTGATGCCGCACCAGCCGGGCGTCGTAATAGCATCCACACTGGAACCAATCAAGTTGCCAGCCGTCAGATTTACGGAATAAACCTGCATACCATCAATGAAGACGGTGGCCTCTGTACCATTCAGCGTCACGCGGACATTCCGGGTGGCACCTGGTTCCACATAGGGTTTGCCACTGTTATTTTGCGCTGCAGTATATCCGCTTGCGCCTGTTTCGCTCCAGAACTCACCAAACCATTTGTTAGCGGAGTCCTCCTGACCGATAGTCAAACGATTATTACCAGAGGTTGTGCGCATGGTAACGTTGAACCGTGCACCTGTCGTCAGCGCAGTCACATCAAAGGAGAAGGTTCCGTTGGCAAAGGAGACCGTCTTATCCACCACATTGTTGATGGGACGGGAGGCTTGAGTGTTTGGACCGTTCCAGATCACCTTCAGCGCGCCGCTGCCGTTGTACTCCACCCACTCCGTCGTGGGCAGCTGCTCCACCGGCTCATCCACCACCGGTCCCATCATGGAGATGTCGCCACTGTTGAAGTCGTTGACGTAAGCGCCCGGGGCCTCGGCTTCCAGCTGAATGTCCTGGATTTTCGCTCCGTCTGTCTTGGTCACTTCTATACTACCCGTAGTGGTGACATAGTAGCCCGTTGCCTCCGCCTTGATGTGGTAGGTGCCGGGAAGCAGCTCCACGCCGCTCTTGCTGACAAACTGGAACGTGCCGTCCGCACCGGTGGTGACGGTAAGACCAGTGGGGAAATATGTCGCGTTCTCCAGGGTCAGCACCGCACCCTCCACGGGGGCGTTGTTGGCGTTGGTTACCGTACCGGAGATGGAAATGCTGGCCTTAGTCAGCTTCGCCATCGCCGTCTTCAGCGCATTCACAGCACCAGTGACCTCCGCTGTGGTAGCCGCCTCATTGTCGAACACGGTATGACCATTTGTACGGGCCGCTACAAATGCATTCCAAGCGCCAGTCTCCGTCTCGGTGTAAATCTCCTCCACCATGGGATCGGCCTCCTGCAGGAGGAGCGCCAGCTCGTTCTTCTCCGGAGCGGCCGCCTCGATGCTCAGGTTATCCAGCACGAAGTCCAGATAGCCGCCGAAGGCTGAGGCCGAACCGGAAGTACCCTGACTGTTGGCATTATCCTTGGAGTAGATGCCCACCCAGGTCTGGCCGGATTCGCTGCCCACCACGGTGAACTCGATGTGCCCCACCTTGGCCTTGGCGGTGGTATTGCCGTCCACGCCGCTGTTGCCGGGCACTTTTGTACTCAAGGTCTGCTCCAGGTTGTGGACGGTCAGACTGCCCAGGCCGGCGTAAGCCCCGTCGCCCACCACGGCCACGTAGGAGCCCGCAGAGCCCAGCTCGTAGTCAAAGCTGACAGTGTAGACCTTGTTGGGCTCAAAGCGGAAGTTCTGGGGAATGGTCTGGTACACCAGGTTGTTTCGGCCGTGCAGACCGTTGGACTTGACAGACCACTTGCCGTCGATCACGTCGTCCATCTTCTTCGCGTCCCAGCCCGCCTGGGTGAATTTTCCATTCAGCTCGGACAGGTGGGTGCGGTTATCCGCTATGCCCTCCACGGGACCCACCACGAAGGGCCAGATGCCCTGGGGCACGTTCTCGAAGTCCTGGTGCAGCTCGGTGGCCGCGCCTGTGACCGGGTCATAGACCACGGGACTCATGCCGCCGCGGTACTCCACTGTGCGGATGTCGTCGAAATAGACGCTGCCGCTGCCCGCCTCGCGGGAGAGGGTCAGCGTATACTCCTTGCCCGCCTCGGGGGTGAAGTACAGGAACATGTTCTGGAAGAAGCTGGTCCCCGCCTCCATGCCGTGGCCATTGTGGAGGTAGTAGGAGCTGATATAGTTTCTGGCAATGGACCGCCCCGTATAGTTGGTCGCCACCATGTTGCCGTCGCCATCCGTGATGGTCATCACCGCCTTGGCATTGGAGCGGTTATCCACCGCCGCATACAGGGCGTAGACCTGACCGGGCTGCAGGCTGTTCAGCTTCTGGCTCACAGAGACGCCGCCGATCATCTTGAGGACGGAAATGCCGTCGCTGTTGGTGGTACGGACAGCGCTGCCGCTGCCTGCGACGGTCCAGGGCCCTTTGGCGATGTCGATGTTGAAGGAGGGATCCACCAGATGCAGGTCCGTGCCGTAGGTGATCTGGGGGGCGGCGGCATTCGCAGCGCCCTTGGTGACCACATAGCCAGTATTGGCCTTCGTGCCGCTGGGGAAGACGATCCGGCCGCCCGAAACGTTCAAAGTTTTGGCCGGGCCGCGACCCTGGTCGGAAAGCTCGTAGTAGACAACCGTGGACAGATTCTCCCAACCCCTGGGCAACGCCCACTCGGATTGGCCGCCCTGGGCGTTCCAGTGATAGAGCTTCTCGTCGTCGGGATTGACGCGGCCGCCAGCATTGTTCCAATACCAGGGAATCAGGTATCGCAGCGTGGCCTTGTTGGCGGGGAAGGAGTTGTCCTCGCCGGCGGAGGCGGGCGCGCCCTCGACGATGATCCGGCCATTCAGCGTGACCACGCGGGAGCGGTACTCCACCTCGTTGTCCAGACTGAAGGACGCCTGCGTATCCAGAACCGTATCCAGACCGCGGGTGACCACGATCTCGTCTACACCGTCGCTCAGCCTGACCTGCATCTCCGGCGTCCAGTCAGAGGTGGAGCCGCGTCCGCCATGGTTGACGCCATAGGGTATCGTCACCGCGTTGGATGCGTTGGTCCACTCCACAACGGGATAGTGCTGGAGGAACTTGGTGTAGATCATCTGGTTATAGGTATTATAGATGGAGAGGTTGTACTCGCCGTCTCCCTGCCAGCCCTCGAAGCCCTGCATGGCCGGTCCGCCCAGCAGAGGGGCGTTGGACGCGCCACCGTAGTTGGCAAAGTCGGGCGGGAAGGAATCCTTGTACTGGTTGAGGATAAAGCGGAGCACATTGCTGTTGAGCTTACCCTTCTGACCATAGTCTCCGTAAGTATAGTCGGTGACCCAGTGCTGGAAGGTGGACTCATAGGGGTTGGCCCAGGCCCACTCCTGGGCAATCCGCCAGTTCTCGTGACCGACGATCTCGTTGGAGAGCGCCCGGGTCATGAAGGCGTCCTCGGTGCCGGAGGTGTTGTTGCCCCACACGTCCACGTACACCACAAACGGATAACCCTTCACGATATTGAAGAGCCTATCCCAGCGGCTCGCCCGCAGACCAGAGGCAAAGTCGTACACACCGTTGATGGCGATACCCTGATCCAGCCAGTTCCAGCCGTAGTGTATATTGCCGCCCGGGCTGTCGCGGCGAACCTGATTATCCTCCTCAATGGCCTCGGCGTAGAACTCGGAGGCGTTGGTATGGATGCCGAAGATGGCGCCCAGCTCTCCGCCCTCCCGCATCAGGGTAAGCATATCCTTCGAGCCGCCCATGCGCACGCCGATGTTGTCATACTGGGGGTGGTTGGAGTCGTGGCCCTCGCCGGCGTAGCCCTTGAGGAGAACGAACTGGCCCAGCCCGTCGGTATGAGCCGCCACCCGCTTCACGTTGTCCAGCGCGATCAGGAAGGGGTTGGTCGCCATGGAACCGAAGTTCATGGATATGCGCAGGTTTACAGAGTTGGCCACGCCCTCGCCGCCGGCGGGGATGTGCATGACGGTCTCCCGGTAGGCGATAGCGGCGTCCTGCCAGTCCACCTTGCGGTTGCCGTTCATATCGCCGGTGATGACCACCTTGGCATAGGGCATATCAAGGGGGGCGATGATGCGCTTCTCCCGGGGCAGCTGGGTATCGCTCAGCTTCACATCGCCGCCGTGCTCGCTGTTGGTAATGTCGTAGTCGTAATACCACAAAGTGCTGCCCAGGCCGATGGACGCGGTGGACCCGCCGTCCTTGGCGTCAAACTGGACGCGGACGGGGTAACACTGGTCGCCGGCAGTTCCTCGCGCGGCATAGGCGGAGTTGCTGGACAGTCCGGCGGACAGCCTGTCATTGTATACAAAGGCGGCAAAGAAATCCTCTTGATAACCGCTCTGGGCGGAGCTCTCATTGCCCGCGGCAGGATAGCTCTTGTCGCCGCTGGTGATGGTATTTGCGGCCTGCTTACCGCCGGTTACCGCCGCGTTCGGTTCGGTGGAGCGGACGGAAACCAGGCTGTGGTTGGGAATCTCAATGGTCTGCACCGGATTGGTAAGCCGGTCGCCATTGGGATAGACCACATTTGTAATGTAAAAGCCCAGAGTGCGGCCCGCAGCGGCACTGTTCACGTTGTTCAGATCGTTCAGCCCCACCCGCAGCTCGGCGGTGATGGTGGCGGTAACGTTGGTGCCGTTATTGTTGTTGCTGTCGATCACCATGGTGTAGACGGCCGTCTGTTCATTGGTCTTTGCACCGGTAACCGCAGGCTTCACATCAGTGCCGTTGATCTTAATGGTGTCCAGAATGGCGCTCTGGCCCCACAGCTCCGCTCCCGCCAGCGCACCGTTCATGGTGTACTTGACGACTCGGGGGAAGTCCTGCGCCACCGTGACAGTCATGTCGCTGGTGGACAGCGTGAAGGTGGGGGCGGTGAATACCGGCAGCGCCACGTCCTGCACGACGTCCTGGGAAGCCACTGTAACCGCCTCGACGGTGGCAGTTTCATATCCCTCGCAGTTCACTACCAGTTTATAAGTGCCGGAGGGCACGCCGATAATGCGGTATGTACCGTCCGCACCGGAAACCGTCGACTTGAAGGGCTCCGCGCTCTCGGCCGCATCGGCCTGATAGAGCGCCACTGCAGCGCCATTCACGGCCTTTGCGGGGTTGCCCTGCTCGGTCACCTTACCGGTGAGGACGGGCAGCAGGGGCAACGTAAAATCGGTGTTTTCCAAAACCGATTCGCTGGAGTTTCTGTTCACCTCCACCTCAGCCGTCATATCTCCATAACCGTCAAAACTGGCGGTTATGCGATATTTCTCGACGGCCTCGGGGAGCACCATGCTGTACGCGCCGTTGGCATCGGTGACAGCGGCAGCGCCGTTGCTGGCGGTCACCTTGGCCCCGGCCAGGGGGCGGTTGGAAGTATCGCATACCACACCACGTACATAATGGCCGGTGACGGTACTCTGCCCGGAGTAGTGGATATCGGACAGGGTCAGTTTGGTGGCCAATTTGTACTGAAGCGCGTCAGTTGACACACTCTTCGCACCCAGCTTAATACCTACGTTATTTGTAACAGGCACGCCTCCATGGCCGCCGTTGTTGGGCAGAGGATAACTTACATCGTTGAGCTTTAAAGTTACCTGATCGTCAGTCCACCGGATTTCCACCTTCAAAGGCTCTCCCAATTTCACATCAGGAGCAGTAAAACCGGGATAGGCAGCTCCACCGCTGAGACTACCGCCGAGATACTCGACAAACCAGCCGGTACTTGGACCGGAAGGATAACCAATGTAATAACCATTGGCCCCACCGCCCACCTGCCCATTATAGTCAAGCGCGATGCCAAAGCCAATCCAATTATCCTCACCGGCCCCGGAATTAATGTTTTCCGGCACCATTGTAAAGGAGAGGAATTTTTCCCCTGTAGTCTGTTTCAGCGCCGCATCCAGCGCGGCATTGGTAAAGACAGCCGGCGCATCCAGATTAAGGTTATTGACATTGTCATAGGTTGCCTGGAGCACCAGCTTGCCGTCTACCACAGCAGGGGCTACAGGAGTACCCTTCTTGCTGGCCTCCAGCTGCGTCCATGTGTCATTTACACCGTCGCTGGGAATCTGGACGGTGTGGGAAATGGGCAGTTGAAAATCCTGCGTCACAGCAGAGCCATTCACCTCCACCGTAGCCACAGAAGAAGTATACCCCTCCTTGGAAACAGTGAGGGTATAGCTTCCGTCAGGAAGCTCCAGGGAGTATACTCCCTGGGCGGTGGTGGTTGTGGTGTATGTGCTGGAACCTGCCGCAGCTGTCACCGTCGCATCTGCTATTCCGCTATTGTTTGTATCAGTCACGGTGCCAGATACGAAGTAAGTTGTTAGGGGCGTTTGACCGGAATAGTGTATGTCCCAAATCTCAACCTCAGCAGGGACGCCACTCCACCCACCAACCATAATGCCAAACTTGTTGACGGCATCTCCCGAAATACTAGCATAGCTGTCGGAAAAGCTCGTCATTTCCGTGCCTGCTTCAGTTTTGACCGTCATCCCTGCCGCTTTTGTCGTAGGATTCCAAGTAATATCTACCTGATAAATTTCATTGGCTATTAGGCTATTGTCATTATGGTCATACCAACCTGAACCGCCATAAGGCTGGCTATACCAATGATTGTTATTCCACCCCATAAAGTGTCCACTAGCTGGGCTGCTGTAGTTAACGAAAGCACCTATTGCAGCTACTGCCAGCATCTTCATCTTATAGCTGACAATATAGTTTCCACTATTGTCAGGCTGCAGGGCATTGTTCATCTCTTCGCTCACAAATACGGCGGGCCAGTTAGAAGTAGTATCGCCACCGTCCTTGCCGTTGCCGCTTCCAGCTTTCAGATGCAGTCGGTCATCAGATGTCTTTTCACATATGCTACCATCCCCCAAAACAGTCGACTGATCCTGATTCCATGTTTCTTTAGCTGCATCGGGGTATACTGCTCGGACATCCACCCCATTCCACGGCCTGGCAATATCCACCACACCATCGTCAGGGGCGGGTTCCTCACCCTGTGTCGCGTTGTCGTCCGGGACAGGCGTCTCATCCGGCGTAGCGCTGTCGTCCGGAGCGGGCGTCTCGTCCGGCGTCGCGCCGTCATCCGGAGCGGGCGTCCCGTCCGGCGTCGCGCCGTCGTCCGGAGCGGGCGTCCCGTCCGGCGTCGCGCCGTCGTCCGGAGCGGGCGTCCCGTCCGGCGTCGCGCTTTCGTCCGGAACAGGCGTCCCGTCCGGCGTCGCGCTTTCGTCGACAATACCGTCGCCCAGTTCAATCTCCGCTGCTATGGCGGGCATTGCCGCCGCCGGCAGAAGCGACAGAACCATAACCAGGCTCATCAGTATTGCCAACCATCGTTTTACTCGTTTCTCCATACTTCTTCCTCTCCTCTTTATATTAGCGGCATTGATCCTCCCCTCCGCTCCAGGGACCCCAACAGGGGGATAGGGGACAGATGGGCGCCTGCCCGCAGCACAGGCGAGCAAATTCCCACAATAGAATTATACCATTTCATCCAAATTATGTCAATGATAACCATAGACAAATGCTCATATATTTATCTTGACCACGGCAGCAATTTCCGAGCCGGGCCTGTTTATATATATTGTCCACATCTGCGCTGCGGTCCTCCCTCCGGCGAGCGGTTTTCGATACGCAAAAGGTTTGCCTGTTATCCGGCTGCCAAAAGTACCGCTTCCGCAGATTTTTGTGGAAATCGCGGCCCGGCTATGGTATAATGCCGCTATATTGCGCCAGCGCCTGCCTGCCGGCGGCGCGGATGCCGCCGCTCCAATAAAGGGAAAAAGTGTACCTCCCTGACAATGGGAAGTACACTCTTTTTTTATAAAAAGATAGAGAGAAATGGAGGGGATAACATCATGCCAGGGTCGATCTACGGCTACATTCGA
The DNA here is from genome assembly GCA_910584045.1 of uncultured Oscillospiraceae bacterium. Taxonomy (GTDB): domain Bacteria; phylum Bacillota; class Clostridia; order Oscillospirales; family Oscillospiraceae; genus Pelethomonas. The sequence goes on from CAJTYO010000036.1 coordinate 22,079, forward strand.
GTCTCCAGCACAGACCAAAACGAGGACCGGCAGCTGCTGGCAATGCGCGCGCTGGAGATTCCGGAGAAAAATATCTTTACAGACAAGCAGTCCGGAAAAGATTTTCAGCGGGTCCAGTACCAGCGCATGGTCGGCCGCTTCCAGACCGACGACCTGCTGTACATCAAGAGCATCGACCGGCTGGGACGGAATTATACTGAGATCCTGGAGCAGTGGCGCGTTCTGACCAAGGACCGGGGCGTAGACATCGTGGTGCTGGACATGCCGCTGCTGGATACCCGCCGGGGGAAGGACCTTATGGGGACCTTTCTCAGCGACATCGTCCTCCAGGTCCTCTCCTTCGCGGCGGAAAACGAGCGCAGCAACATCCGCCAGCGCCAGGCCGAGGGCATCGCCGCAGCCAAAGCCAAGGGCGTGAAATTCGGCCGCCCCGCCGCCCCCCTGCCGGATAATTTCTATGAGATTCATCAAAAGTGGCGCAGCAAGGGCCTGACCCTTCGAGAGGCCGCCAGCGCCTGCTCCATGCCCGTTGGCACCTTCTACTCCAAGGCGCTGCGGCTGGAGAACGCCCCGGAGGACCAGGCCGCGCCATAGGCGCGTCAGATCAGCAGCTCCGGCAGACACGCGGCCAGAAACATGGCCGCCGCCAGCACCACCGCCAGCGCCATCAGCAAATACCGTCTGCGCAGCAGGAATACGATAAGTCGATCTCTTTTCATACCAGGCCCGCCCTTCCCGCAAATTGCTGTGATTTGCTACAGTCTATGCGGGGGGCGGCGGGTTCATTCCGCACCGATGACGGTATAGCGGCCCTCCCGGATCAGACGGGCCAGGGCCCCGCCGTCCTCCGGCAGCTCCCGGGTCAGAATACCGCCCAGGCCGATATCCTCCGGCCGGTGGCAGTCGGAGCCGCCCAAGCGGAGCAGGCCGAACTGGGCGGCATATTCCTCCGCCCGGTCGTTGTGGTTCTCGTGCCGGGGGTTCCGGTTCATCACCTCCACGCCGTCCAGATAACAGGCAATGGCGGGGGTGCATTTGCGCCGGTAGGGGTGGGCCTGGATTATCAGCGCCCCCGCCGCCCGGGCCAGCGGGGCAAAGGCGGCCACCCCCATGCGGAAAATCTCCTCCGGCTCGGCCAGCAGGCTGTCGGGGTAGTTATACAACAGATAGTCGTTCTCGCACTCGTCAAAGCGCAGCTCCGCCCCCCGGTAGACCTGCAGCCCCCGCCGGGCGCAGGCCTCCTCCATCCGGCGAAAGCCGGTGAGGAAAGGCCCCGCCTTGTCCCCCGGAGCGGTCGTGTCCACAGAGAGATAGGAGAAGGTGTTCCGGTTGTAGTGGTCGGTGACTGCCACGGCGGCATATCCGGCGCGGGCATAGCCCTCCGCCAGCGTGTCGGCATCCAGCCAGCCGCACTGGCTGGTGTGGTTTGTGTGCAGATGTGTCTCAATGCGATACTGGTCCATACAGGCTCCCTCCCTATTTTACAAACTGCTCAATGGCGCGGTTCAGCTCATCGATGGCCACCCGGTCCCGGGTCTCCATCGCATCCGTCACGCAGTGCTCCAGATGGTCCTTCAGGATGATCTTGCCGGTGTTGTTGATGGCGCTGCGGACGGCGGAAAGCTGGATGAGCACCTCAGAGCAGTCCCGGCCCTCCTCCACCATGGCCTTCACCCGCTCGAGATGGCCGATGGCCCGGGCCAGGCGGTTGACTACCGCCCGCGTCTGGGTGTGGCTGTGAACATGGCCGTGTTCGTGGGGAACGCCGTGCTCGTGCATATAGGCGTGAGCCGCTGTGTCCCGCTCCGTTCCGGCGGCTTCGTTTTCCTTGCGCATAGGGGCCTCCTTCTCCGTACAGCGTCTATTTGTCAGCATTTTAACAGACTTATGGGGCGATTGCAACCCCCGCAGGGGGATTTTCCAGCGGACGGCGGGGAAACGCCTTGCGGCGCGTCAGCAGGTGTGGTACACTGGCGGAGAGGAGGGATGCGCTATGAGAAAAAAAATCATCGGTATTATAGGCGGCATGGGGCCCCTGGCCACCGCCGATCTGTTTGAAAAGATTATTGTCCACACCAAGGCCGCCTGTGATCAGGACCACCTGCGGGTGATAATCGACAGCAACACCAACATCCCGGACCGCACGGCGGCCATCCTGCACGGCGGGGCGGACCCTGTGCCGGAGCTGACCGCCAGCGCCCGTGGACTGGAGCGAATGGGGGCGGAGCTGCTGGTTATGCCCTGCAACACCGCTCACAACTTCTATGACGCGGTACAGGGTGCAGTATCCATTCCGGTTCTGCACATGGTCCGCCTGACGGCCCAGGCGCTGAGGGAGCGGGATGTGAAACGGGCGGGGCTGCTGGCCACCGACGGGACCGTGGAGACCGGTATCTATCAGCGCTGTTTCGACAGCGCCGGCATTGAGTTGCTGACCCCACCGCCGGAGGGGCAGCGAGCCGTTATGGAGATGATCTACCAGGGGGTAAAGGCGGGCCGGATGGATTACGATGCCTCGACGGCTCGGAGAGCTATGGAGGACCTGCTGGAGCGAGGAGCAGAGACGCTGGTCCTCGGCTGTACGGAGATACCCCTGGCGGTGCGGCTATACCGGCTGGAGCTGCCCGTCACAGACCCCACCTTGGAGCTGGCCCTGGGTGCCGTCCGTGCCGCCGGCGGGGAGACGGCGTAGCCAGGCTCTGCGGGAAAATCCGGGAAATGCCGCCGTCAGGGGAATTTGGTCGTTATGTTAACATGCACAGGTTTTTTCCGCCGTCGAAAACTAGGGTCCCAAGGTTTTCCACCATCTGTTGAAAACTCTATCGAGCCATTGGGAGCAGAGGAAAAACAGCTGTGGAAAACTCTGTGGAAAATGTTTATAACTATGTGTACTTAGAATTATTGGTAAACTTATGTTAACTATTTTTTAGGATATTATGGCCAATTTACACGGGATAGTCCGCAATACACGGACAGATCTGTGCAGAAAACGGAACCCCTTTTGATGGGGGCCACGGAAAACAGCCGGTTTTGGCGAATCGCGGCAGTGTATGGACGCAAATAGGATGCTTTTTGCCGGTGCGGATGTAAAAATACTACGAGTATTCGAACATAAGGTCAAAAAGAGACGGTTGATACAGCGTTATGTATCAACCGTCCTTTTTTGTTGTTTCTCTGTTACATTGTAGGAAAAACGGACTATTTCTTGCCGCCCTTAAGTGCCTTCATCCGCTTCTCGTGGTCCAGAATGCGCTTGCGGATGCGCAGGGACTTGGGGGTGACCTCCAGCAACTCGTCATCCGCCAAAAACTCCAGGCACTGCTCCAGGCTCAACACCCGGTGGGGCACCAGACGCAGCGCCTCGTCGGACCCGCTGGCCCGCATGTTGGTCAGCTGCTTCTTCTTGCAGACGTTGACGGTGATGTCCTCCTGCTTAGGACTGACGCCCACCACCATACCGGCATAGACGGGGATACCCGCACCGATAAACAGTGCGCCACGCTCCTGGGCATTAAAGAGGCCGTAGGTGACGGACTCACCGGTCTCAAAGGCGATGAGACTGCCGGTGTTCCGGCGGCTGAGGTCGCCCTTGTAGGGGGCGTAGCTGTCAAAGACGGAGGCCATGATGCCCTCGCCCCGGGTGTCGGTCAAAAACTCGTTGCGGTAGCCGAAGAGGCCTCGGGCGGGGACCAGGAACTCCAGCTTCATCCGGTCTCCCACGGGGGTCATCTCCACCAGATCGCCCTTCCGGCTGCCCAGCTTTTCAATGACCGCCCCCACACTGTCGGCGGGCACGTCGGCAACCAGGCGTTCGATTGGCTCGCAGCGCTGGCCGTCAATCTCCTGGTAGAGCACCCGGGGCGGGGACACCTGGAACTCATACCCCTCCCGGCGCATGGTCTCAATGAGGATGCTCAGATGCATTTCCCCCCGGCCCGCCACATTGAAGGCGTCCATGGCCCCCTCGATCTCCGTGATCCGCAGGGACACGTCCTTCAGCGTCTCCCGGAACAGCCGGTCCCGGATCTGGCGGGAGGTGACAAACTTGCCCTCCCGGCCACAGAAGGGGGAATCGTTGATGGAGAAGGTCATCTCCATAGTGGGGGCGGAAATCTTCACGAAGGGCAGGGGCTCCGGGTCCGCTACGGCGCAGATGGTGTCGCCGATGGTGATGTCGCCGATGCCGCTCATGGCGATGAT
>CAJTYO010000037.1 GCA_910584045.1 uncultured Oscillospiraceae bacterium
GAAAGGAAGCGGAAGCACAGACCGCTTTTGAGATTTACCGGGAGATCATCAAGGATATCAGCTTATCGTCCATGGTTTCCCTGCTCTATGTCCTGCGCTTTGGCTCCGGGGCGGCTGTAGACAGATTTTTCGATTAGTCCGTCTTTGCAGTAAGATTGAACGCGCTTTTCTCGCAAAAATCTCCCTAGCTGCTCCCGGCTGACGTAGCCACAACGAGCCAAGGCAGACAGGGCGTTTTTGTCGCGGGGATAGAGGGTAGTGATGCGCTTCTTGGCGATGGGGATTACCTCCTTTGCAGGTCAGCGGGTTTCCTACCCCGGCAGGGGTCGAGCGGAGGGGCGGAAATCGTAAGGCTTGCGAAGCAAACCGTGAAGCGATTTCCGCGCAGTGGACGTGGGAGCGTTCCGGGTCCTCCTGACGGCGAGGGCCGGCATGGGGGAACTGGGACGCGGCCCGGTCAAGCCGCAGGGACCGCAACGACAGTTGTGGGGCCTGTGACGCAGAGCGGGACGGATACCCCGCAGCGAGACCCCCACTCCCGTTCTGCAATCACTTCGGCGTCATCCTTGCGGAGACTTTGGAGCTGCGTGTACACTGGCACCTCTCCCGCTACAGAACCACCTGGGGCCATCCCAAAATTGTGCAATCGGGAGGGGCCCCCAGGTGGAGGCGGGGCGGGAGAAGCCGCCATTTATCGCACAACTGTACTGTATGAAAAAGCGAAAAAAGTATTAAGGGACGCAAAAGAGCAAAAATAAGTCCTCCAGAGGGTGCAGCTCTACTGTATCCTCCAGGGGACTTGCGGCGATAGCGCCACCGGCGCTATTGCCTATATTGGCAATATGAACAAAACGCCCCAGACGGGGATATAGCTCGGCTACATCCGTCCGGGACAGAGAACGCCGCAGACACCGCCCTGGGCGGCATTGCGGGTTGAACCTCCAGCAACAACTGTACTCATTTGTTTCAAAAACCTGCAATTTGGGATAGATTAGGTAACATCTATTCGCCTTGAAATGAAGCTTTTATTTTTGATTGAGTGCATCTGCGCAACTATTGTTGTTACCCTTTTTCCCTTGTTTTTTCCCTTAAGCAGTTAATTTCTGATAGCGTTAGGCATGAACAGGCGTGAGAACGGAGTGCCGGAAACCATTGCAAATACAGGTATTGGGGATTAGGCGTGATTACCTGACAGATACGCCTGTTAAATATAAGGAAGCGATTTGGTCTGGCATAAAAAATGACCAGCAGGATTGCCTGCTGGCCGGCGTTGTTTCTTACAAGTACATAATGCTGTGAGGTTTGTTTGGAATGATGTTAATACTTTGTTCGCAGCATTTCATACAGCTGATGTTACCGCTGATACGCTGTTTTGTGGTGTTGAAGCGCTTCGCAAATAAAGTAATTATCTCACGAGTTTCTTGCCTGCCATTAGCATGAATATACTTTTCGATAGCCCGTCTGATTTGATAGTTCATATGCAGCATTCCTTTCTGTTTTAATTGGTTCCTTCGTAAGAGTAAATCTCACGACGGATTTTTTTATCGAAACCGTGAGCTCTGATTCCAAGTTCGTTGTGTTCGGAGATGTAATTAAAGAAGTTCTTTCCGAAGACGCCAGCCATTCCTCTTTCCAAGGTCCAAGAATCTCCATACAGGTCGGGAAGAGAGAATGTCTTGTGTTTGTAATCACCATTCTGAACGCGACGAACAGCTTCTTCGACAGTAAATATTGTATTAAGGTCGAACAACTTGTATCGAATGTAATCCTGCATCGTCATTCCGTTGTTTTCTGCAGATGCTTCAAGTTTGCTATAGTACTCATCATTCAATGAAAATTTGATTGTAGGCATAACCGGTTCCTCCATATTAATTTAACGTCTGCAATCAAGAACTTTCGCATTCAGGTCCCTGTATGTTCATAATAGCATTCAGGGCCACAAATGTCAATAGCTTAAAGTCAAAAAAATTTTTGAAACACCGGAATTCACCCTCACAAATCCCCTTAGGAATTTGATACTTTTACAGCCAGCCAAATACAGAAGCATCATCATACGGCGAATCAAAACGCAACACCTGCAAAATTCAAAGCCGGCGCAGATCAATCTCTGCACCGGCTTTGGATTCTATTTTCCCGGCGTTTACAGGTCAAATACACCCATAATAAAGATGCCGGCAACAATCAAAAGGATCATGCCGTAGTGCTTCCACGACAGCTTCTCCTTCAAAAAGATTCTGCTCCACAGAACGGACGCCGCGCAGTAGGAGGAGATAATGGGCGCGGACATAGCCAGATGCTCCGTATCGGCGATGGCATAGATGTAGGCGAACTGTCCGGCGGTCTCAAAAACCGCGCCGGCATACTTGGGGGCCTCCATTTTGGGGATCAGCCGGTCTTTTTTGATAACCACCGTGTAGACAAAGCACACCGCCGCCGCAAACAGAAAGGTCAGCTCATAGGCCACATTGGCGCTGTCCTCATTCAGCGTCTCCAGCACCCGGTTGTCGGCAAAGGTACCCGCCGCGTCCAGCACGCAGTAAGCCACCGGCAAAGCCAGCGCCACCCAGCTCTTGGCATACTTGTAGTTGCCCGCCTCCTGACGGGCGGAGCGGAGCTCCGCGTCCTCGGTGGAATCCACCACGCCCAGGCCGATAGCCCCCGCGCACACCAGCGCCACTGCAAACAGCGCCAGCGGGGAGTAGTCGTCCGCTCCCACGAAAATCAGGGTCAGCACCGCCACCAGCGCTCCGGAGGAATTGCAGATGGGCGAGGACACGCTCAGCTCAATGTACCGCAGGCCCAGATACCCCAGGGCCATGGACAGGATGTACAGGATGGACACCGGCAAATACGTGAGGATAATGGACAGATTAATCTCCACGCCCCCCACGAAGACCTCGAAGCAGGCGTGAAGTCCCATGACCACGCCCACGGCGATGACCATTTTCAAGTGGCTGTATTGATCCGAGGCATCCCGACAGCCAATTTTAGAAAACAGGTCCGATCCGCTCCAACACAGCAGCGCAATCAGCGCAAGCCAAAACCACATAGAATTTTTCTCTCCTTACACATTTTTATTTGTAGAAACTCAAAATGTGTAAGGCGGCGGTCTCCGACGGTAGAAGTGGTTGGGACGCAAATCCATCATAGCTCAGCTAATCCCCGATCCACCATCTTCTGTAGGGACAGCAGGATGCCCAGCTTAGCGTGATGCCAGGTGAGGCCCCCCTGGAAGTAGACGGCATAAGGCGGCCGTATGGGTCCGTCGGCGCTCAGCTCGATACTGCTGCCCTGGACAAAGGTTCCGGCCGCCATGATGACCTGACTGTCATAGCCGGGCATATCCCCGGGAACGGGGGCGGCGAAGCTGTCCACCGGGGCCGCCGCCTGGATGCCCGCACAGAAGGCGCACATGGCCGCCTCACTGCCCAGCTCCACGGCCTGGATGATATCACTCCGCGCCTCGCTCCCGCCGGGGATGCAGCGAAATCCCAGCCCCTCATAGAGGTTGGCGGCAAAAATCGCACCCTTCAACGCCCCCGCCGTCACCGCAGGGGCCAGAAAGAACCCCTGGTAAAAAGCGGGCAGCAAACCCAGATTGGCTCCCACCTCCTGCCCCAGCCCGGGGGCTGAGAGGCGGTAGGCACAGCGGTCCACACAGGTCTTGGTCCCGCAGATATAGCCGCCGATGGGCGCCAGCCCGCCGCCGGGGTTTTTGATAAGGCTGCCCACCACCATATCGGCCCCTACGTCGGAGGGCTCGACCACATCCACGAACTCCCCGTAGCAGTTGTCCACCATGCAGATCACATCCGGCTTCACACGCTTGCAGAAGTCGATGAGCTCCCCGATCTGCCCCACGGAGAAGGAGGGCCGGGTGGCATAGCCCTTACTGCGCTGGATGGTAACCAGCTTCGTTTTGGGCGTAATGGCGGCACGGATGGCCTCGTAGTCGAAGGTCCCGCCGGGCCTCAGACCGGCCTGCCGGTAGGACACGCCGTACTCCGCCAGGGAGCAGGGCGACGGACGAATGCCGATGACCTCCTGAAGGGTGTCATAGGGCAGTCCCACCGGGGAGAGCAGCTCGTCCCCGGGCAGCAGATTAGCGGACAGGGCCACGGTCAGTGCATGGGTGCCGCACGTGATCTGAGGCCGCACCAGGGCGGCCTCGGTGTGAAACACGTCGGCATAGACTTTTTCCAGCCTCTCCCGGCCGTCGTCGTCATAGCCGTAACCGGTGGTCGCGGCAAAATGATTCGCGCCGATCCGGTTCTTCTGCATCGCCAGCAGAACTTTTGCCTGATTGGCCTCCGCAGTCCGGTCGATGGCACGAAAGCGGTCCGCCAGGCGCTCCAGCACAGCTTCTCCTCTCTCATAAACCTGTTTGCCAAGGCCCATCTGCTCATATATTCCCAGCAAATTCATCGTGAATTCCTCGCTTTAAAAACTTCACAAAATGCCTGGAAAAGTGTACCACGGATTGGCATAGATTGCAAGCAGTTTCTTTTGTGCTGCCGCGGTGAAAAAAGAAATCCTCAAAATGTTCGAAAAGCCGTCATCTTCCTATTGAAAAATGGGTTGGTTTGACATAATATAGAGAAGAAGCATTTTGCCCCTGCCGCCAGGCGGCGGCGTTAATCTTTCGTTTTGATTGCAGGGGCGGGCCGTGCCAGCCCGCTATTATCGAGCCGTCACGGGGCGGATTCTATCCGCCCCGCAGGTCTAAACTCGTTTTTACCTGCTTTTGCCGCAGGCAAGAGCAGACCCCAGGGGCCTGCCTCGGGGTATTAAAAGAAGAATCCATCCAAAAGAAGTAAGGAGAAATAAAATGCGCGTAATAACAGGCGCCGCCCGCGGGCGGCGATTAAAAGAGCTGGAGGGCTATGAAACGAGACCCACCACCGACCGGGTCAAGGAGGGCATGTTCAATATCATCCAATTCGACATAGAGGGCCGAAAGGTCCTCGACCTCTTCGCCGGGACAGGCCAGCTGGGCATTGAGGCTCTCAGCCGCGGCGCAGCCAGCGCCGTCTTTGTGGAACATCGGCGGGAGACCGCCGCCCTCATCCGGGACAACCTGAAGCTCACCGGCCTGGGCGGATGCGCCCAGGTGGTCTGCGGAGAGGTTCTAGCCTATCTCTCCTCCGCCAGAGAAAAATTCGACCTCATCTTTATTGATCCCCCATACGCCGCCAACCTCTGGGAAAATACCATAAATACCATTTCCCGATTTGACATTTTGTCGAACCATGGTATAATAGTCAGTGAATCACCTGTGGAGCAGGACATGCCCCTCCTCTCCCCCCCCTATCTCCTCCACCGGAGCTACCGCTACGGAAAAACCAAAATCACTACCTACCACCGGGAGGAGAGCGAGCTATGAGAACCGCCGTCTGTCCGGGCAGCTTCGACCCTGTCACCGTGGGGCATCTGGACCTGGTGGAGCGTGCCGCCGCCATCTTTGACAAGGTTATCGTCTGTGTCATGGTCAACAGTGAAAAGCGCCCCATGTTCTCCTCGGACGAGCGTCTGGCGCTGATCCGCGCCGCCATTGCCCACCTCCCCAACGCCGAGGCTGAGGTCTGGAGCGGCCTTCTGGCGGACTTCGCCCGGCAGCGCGGGGCCTGCGCCCTGGTCAAGGGCGTCCGGGGCAGCGTGGACTTCGACTGGGAGATGCAGCTGGCCCAGATCAACCGGGACCTCCTCCCCCAGCTGGACACCGTCCTCCTCCCCGCCCGGCCCGAGCACCTGCATATCAGCTCCACCATGGCGCGGGAGATGCTCCGCTACCGGCAGCCGCCGGAACCCTATATCCCCTCCGGCGCGTTGGACGCCCTCAACAGGATCAGACAAGGAAAGGTATGACTGCACTATGGCAAACGATGTTTTCTATTTGATAGACCAGCTCTACGAGATGATCGACGGCGCAAAGGGCGTGGTCCTCTCCCAGGACAAGTGCATCATCGTCCGGGACGAGGCACTGGAAATGCTGGAACAGCTGCGGGGCGAGCTGCCCGCTGAGCTGAAAAAAGCCCAGGATCTGATCCGCCGCCGGGACGAGTATGTGGAGGAGGCTAAAAAGGAGGCCGACCGCATCCGCCGTCAGGCGGAGCTGGACGCTAAAACCATCGTGGGCGAGAGCGAGATCGCACGGGTGGCCCGGGACAAGGCCCGGGATATGGTCACCCAGGCCAACGACCGCTCCAAGGCCATTATCAGCGTCGCCAACGAATACACCGACGACGCCCTGCGCCGCACGGAGGAGGCCATCCAACAAGCCCTTGAGGAGGTTCGGGAGTCCCGCGCCCGGTTCCGCGCCGTCTCCCGGGAAAAGCTTCAGTCCCAGCAGGTCCGCGCAGAAGAACAAACCGGCGCAAAATAATTCTCCTCATTTTGTATATATTGCCAATTTTTTTCCTGTCTTTTTCTTCAATCGTTGAGATATGTCCATATTTTACATTTTTGTCCGCCGGGCGCACAACATCATGTGCGTCCGGTGTTTTTTTGCGTTCAATTTGTTAGAACAATCGTTTTTATTTTAAGTTTCTTTCAATTTCAGCAAAAAACAGCATTTTTCCCTTTAAAAAAATAAAAAAATTGCCCTTGCAATTCTTGCCGCCATGACGTATACTATTGTCAAGTGGTGGAAAGTGGGGCAAAGTAGAGGCTTTTCCCTAATGCAGCCGCTTTCGGTCCGTTTTTCCCGCGGGGCGGACGGGCCTGCATACGCCGGGGCCGCGGCAGGAAAGGCGGGCGGGAACCGTGATCGGGCAGTATCAGCACAATATCGATGCCAAGGGGCGGCTCTTTATCCCCGCCAAATACCGGGAGGAACTGGGCGACGCCTTCTATGTCACGCTGGGCCTGGACGGCTGCCTCTCTGTGTACTCCGACGTCAAATGGGCGGAGCTGACGGCCAAGTTTGACGCCCTGCCTATCTCCCAGGCCAGAAAAATGCGCGCCCTCTTCGCCAACGCCGCCAAGTGCGAGCCGGACGCCCAGGGGCGCATCCTCATTCCCGCCAAGCTGCGGCAGTACGCGGCGCTGGAGCGGGAGGTTGTCATCAACGGCGCATCCAAGTGTCTGGAGCTGTGGAACCCGGAGCGGTGGGCCCCCATCGAGGACGCCGGGCTGGACCCGGAGAATCTGGCCGCCGCCATGGAAGAGTTGGGATTCTAATATGGACATTGAAAAGGACTACGGGCACAGACCCGTGCTGCTGGAGGAGTGCCTGGAGGCCCTGTCCATTCAGCCGGAGGGGACCTATGTGGACGGCACTCTGGGCCGGGCGGGCCACGCCCAGGCCGTGCTGCGGCGGCTGACCACCGGACGGCTGGTTGGAATTGACCGGGATATGACCGCCATTGAGGCCGCCCGGGAGCGGCTGGCCGAATTTGCCGGTCGGGTGACGCTGGTCCATGGGAATTTTTCCAATCTGGGAGAAATTCTCCAGAAATTGGGCATAGTAGGCGTGGAGGGAATGCTCTTCGATCTGGGCGTTTCCTCCCCCCAGCTGGACGAGCCGGAGCGGGGATTCAGCTACATGCACGACGCGCCGCTGGATATGCGTATGGACGCCGGGGCGGCGCTGGATGCGTTTCAGGTGGTGAACGGCTGGAGCTGCGAGGAGCTGCGCCGCATCCTGTACGAGTACGGCGAGGAGCGCTGCGCGCCCCAGATCGCCCGGGCCATCGTCCGGGCCAGAGCGGACAGGCCCATCGAGACCACCGGCCAGCTGACGGCGGTCATTCGCTCCGCCATGCCGGCCAAGGCCCTGCGGGAGAAGCAGCACCCCGCCAAACGCAGCTTTCAGGCCATCCGCATCGCCGTCAACGGCGAGCTGGAGGCCCTCTCCCCCATGCTGGAGGCGGCGGCGGAGCACCTGAGCCCCGGCGGGCGGCTGGCGGTGATCACCTTCCACAGCCTGGAGGACCGCATCGTCAAACAGAAGCTGCGGGAGCTGGCCACGGGCTGCACGTGCCCGCCGGAATTTCCCGTGTGCGTGTGCGGGAAAAAGCCCAGACTGCGGCTGATAAGCCGCAAGCCCATTGTATCCGGCCCCGCCGAGCTGGCGGAAAACCCACGGGCGCGCAGCGCCAAGCTGCGAGTGGCAGAGAGGACGGAATACCCGTTTTAAGGAAGCACTGAAGCAATCCACGCGTCAGGACACCCGGCGCGATGATTTCATCGGTCCCTCCTGAACGCCTAACGACTTCCCGGACTGCCGGGAGAAAGGAGGACCGATTATATGGCCGCATACGACAGCCGGAAAAAGCGCAGATACAGCGGACGCAGCGCCGTGGACGGCAACCTGGCCCGCAAGCTGGACAGCCGGGAGCTGGAGCGGCAGCTGGACCGCAGCGGCCGGATGGACTTCGACCAGCTCTATGAGCGCCCGCCGGAGACGGCGACCGAGCGCAACGCCCGGCGCAGAGCCCAGGTCAGAGCGTCGGTCCGCGCCGCGCAGAAGGTGTCTCCCATGGCCCTGCTGGGAGCCATATGCGTGGCGTTTCTGATGGTGGTGCTGCTGTTGTGCTATGTGCGGCTGAACACCATCTCGCGGAGCATCGTGTCCATGAAGGCGGAGATCAGTGCGCTGGAGGTACAGCAGGTGGACCTGCTCACCCAGTACGAGAAGACCTTTGACCTGTCCGCTGTGAAGGAGGCGGCTATGGCCGCCGGCATGACCCAGCCCAGCGACAGCCAGATCTACTACATCAGTCTGCCCGGCCAGGATCAGGCCACCACCCACCAGGCCCGGAAGGCCGGCGCGCTGGAGCAGCTTGCCGATTCCCTGGGGCGGAGCATCTGCGCGGCGGCGGAATATTTCCGCTGAGCGAACGTATATTTGTAGCAGCACGCATGAGACATGGCAGAACAGCGGACCAGGGAACGCCTTCCCCAGCGCTCCCCCCGTCCGGCTGCCGTGCGTCCTGCGCGTTGTTGCCGGAAATGGAAAACGTCCCGCCCTGCCGCCGGGGCGGGCGGGATTCGGGAGCGGAGGAATTTCTCCCGCTCCCTTTTTAGCAAGGAGGCCCATATGGCGCAGCAGTCCAACAAGCCGCAGGAAGCGGCAAAAAAGAAGCAGAACCGGCAGCCCAATTCCGCCCGTCTGGCCAAGCTGATTATCCAGCGGCGGACTCTGGCGCTGCTGCTGGTGTTCGGCGTGGCGTCCTTTCTGGCGCTGTTTGCCCAGGCCTATGAGCTGACCATCAATCAGCACAACCAGCTCCAGGACCGGGCCTCCAGCCAACAGATGCGCAGCACCGTCATCTCCGCCTCCCGGGGGGCCATCTATGACCGCAACGGGGTGACCCTGGCGGTATCCGCCTCGGCGGACACCGTGTTCATCGACCCCAACATCATCCAGAAGCACGCAGACGAGCTGGATAAAAAGCGGGCCCAGAAGCTGGTAGACGGCCTGGAGGAGGGCGAGAAGCTGCCCATGAGCGGCCAGGAGTACAAGGACCTGCTGGCCAGCCGGCTTTCAGAGATACTGGGGATCGATCCCCAGAAAATTTATGACGATATGGCCAAGACCAACTGGCGGTATGCGGTGCTCAGCCGGCGGGTGGAGAAGGAGGTCAGCGACCAGATTCGGGTCTTCATCACCGAAAACGAAACCGGCGCGTCCTTACAGGGAGTCCACCTGGAGGCGGATTCCAAGCGGTACTACCCCCGCTCCTCCCTGGCCTCCCACGTTATTGGTTTCCTGGATAAAGACAACCACGGAGCCTACGGACTGGAGGCACTGTACGAGGAGGAGCTGGAGGGCTCCACCGGCCTGACGGTGACGGCGGCGGACAACAGCGGCGCGGAGATCATGTTCCAGTACGAGCAGTACTACGACGCGGAGGACGGGCACAGCATCCAGACCACCATTGACAGCAACATCCAATACTATCTGGAGCGGGGCATTGCGGATATGGTATCCCAATTTGGTGCGAAGAACGGGGCCTGCGGCATCGTTCTGGACCCCACGAGCGGGGCCATCCTCGCCATTCACTCCACACCGGACTACGACGCCAACGATCCCCGGGAAATCTACACCGATCGGCTGCAGGAACAGTTGGTCAAGGCGGATGAAGAGAACCCGCCGGAGCCGGGAGAGGAGCACTCCGCCGCCTACTGGGAGCTGCTGGGCCAGCTGCAAAACCTCCAGTGGCGCAACAAGGCGGTCAACGACGGCTATGAGCCCGGCTCCACCTTCAAGGCTCTGACTCTGGCCATGGCGATCGAAGAGGGCGTGTCCAACCGGAACAGCTCCTACTACTGCGGAGGGTCCGTGCAAATTGAGGACAGCAAACCTATCAAATGCTCCAACAAAAACGGTCACGGCTCCCAGACGCTGAAGGAGGCGGTGGGCCACTCCTGCAATCCGGCCTTCATCCGGATGGGATTGGACATCGGGCGCTCCACCTTCTATGACTATCTGGAGGAGTTCGGCCTCCTCTCCCCCACCGGCGTGGACCTCCAGGGCGAGGGTGCCAGCGTTTTTATCAACCGGAAAACCTTTGAGAGCCACGACATCGACCTGGCCTGCTACGCCTTCGGCCAGAACTTTATCGTTACCCCCATCCAGCTCATCACCGCCCAGGCGGCCTGCATCAACGGCGGGTATCTCTACCAGCCCTATGTGGTGGAGAAGGAGCTGGACCGGGAGGGCAACGTGGTCAGGCAGCACGACGCCACCCCCATCCGGCAGGTGGTCAGCGAGGAGACCTCCGCCCTGGTGCGGGAGTGTCTGGAGTACGTGGTCTCCGACGGCGGCGGAAAAAACGGCCAGGTGGCCGGCTACCGCATCGGTGGCAAGACCGGCACCGCCGACAAGCGCGGCGGGGATGAAACCGACGTTATTGTCTCCTTCCTGGCCTTCGCCCCCGCCGACGATCCCCAGGTCATCATGCTGCTGACCATGGACACACCCGCCCGACAGAACGTGACGGGCATCTTTACCTCCGGCGGCAACTACGTGGCCCCCACCGCCAGCAAGATCATGGCGGACATACTGCCCTACATGGGCATCTCCCCCCAGTATGACGAGGGCACCCTGGCCACCGCCGAGGGCACCGTCCCCTATGTGGTGGACCTGACCAAGGACGCGGCGGCGGAAAAGCTGGCGGGCTACGGCTTCGCCTCCTACCGCACCGTAGGCGACGGCGACACCGTCACCGATCAGACCCCCGCCGGAGGCGCGATCGTCCCCACCGGCGCGGAGATTATCCTGTACATGGGCGAGGAGAAGTCCGACGAACTGCGCACGGTGCCCAATGTGACCGGCATGTCCGCGGACGAGGCCAACCGGGCGCTGGTCAACGCGGGACTCATCATGAAGGCCACCGGCTCCAGCGGCAGCGGAGCGAAGGTCATCAGCCAATCCCTGGCCTCCGGCACGGAGACGGCGGCGGGCACGGTGGTGACGGTGCAGATGGGCACAATGTCGAACATCGCGGACTGACCGGCGTTTCTTATCCACAACGAATGATGAAAGAGCAGGCGGCATACCATGAAGCTAGGTAAATTACTGCAGGGCATTGATATTCTGGAGCTCCACGCGGATCTGGAGGCGGACATCTCCGGGGTCAGCTACGACTCCCGGCAGACGAGGGAGGGCGACCTCTTCACGGCCATCGCCGGCTATGAGACCGACGGGCACCGGTTCATCCCCATGGCCCGGGAGAAGGGCGCGGCCTGCGTCCTCTGCCAGCAGAAGCCGGAGGGCGAGGGGCCTTACGTGCTGGTCTCCGACAGCCGCGCCGCCCTGGCCCGGCTGGGACGGAACTGGTTCGGCGCCCCCGCCGCCTCCATGACCATGGTGGGCGTCACCGGCACCAATGGGAAAACAACCACCACCTACCTCCTCAAGGACGTGCTGGAGAAGTGTCTGGGAGCCAGGGTGGGGCTTATCGGAACCAATCAGAACATGATTGGAGAAGAGGCGCTCCACACCGAGCGAACCACGCCGGAGTCCTTCGAGCTCCAAGGGCTCTTCCGGGCCATGAAGGACGCGGGGTGTACCCATGTGGTGATGGAGGTATCCTCTCACGCGCTGTGTTTGCAGAGAGTGGCGGGGATAGGCTTCGCCGTGGGGCTGTTTACCAACCTCAGCCAGGACCACCTGGATTTCCACAATACCATGGAGGCCTACTGTGACGCCAAGGCCCTGCTGTTCCGTCAGAGCGGGCGGGGCGCATACAACGCCGACGACCCCTGGGCGGGGCGGGTAATCAGCGAGGCAGCCTGTCCCCTGCTCTCCTTCGGGGAGAAGGATGGGGCGCTGCGGGCGAAGAACGTGCGACTGGCGGTGGACGGCGTGTCCTTTGACGCGGTGTACGGAGAGGAGACGGTTCCCGTCCATGTGGGCATCCCCGGCGGGTTTACAGTATATAACGCGCTGGGCGTGCTGGCCTCAGCCATGGCCCTGGGGATCCCGCTGGCGGAGAGCGCCCGGGCGCTGGAAACGAGCGCCGGGGTGAAGGGCCGGGTGGAGGTGGTCCCGGTCCCAGGGGACTATACCGTCCTCATCGACTACGCAGTCACGCCGGACGCCATCGAGAATGTGCTGTCCACCGTCCGGGGCTTCGCCCGGGGACGGGTTGTAATCCTCTTCGGCTGCGGCGGGGACCGGGACCGGGGCAAGCGGCCCAAGATGGGGCGCGCCGCCGCGCAGCTGGCCGACTTCGTTATCGTCACCTCCGACAACCCCCGCACGGAGAGGCCGGAGGATATCATCGCCGAGATCCTGCCGGGGCTGGAGGGGCTGGATACACCTTATGTGGTGGAGCCGGACCGGGTGAAGGCCATTCACTACGCCCTGGACCATGCCCAGACGAACGACGTTATTATTCTGGCCGGGAAGGGGCACGAGACCTATCAGATCATCGGCCATGAGAAGCGCCACCTGGACGAGCGGGAGGTCATCGCGGACTACATCGCCGCGTCAACAAAGGAGTCCTGAGCCAGTCGGGACAGAGGGAGAATTGTATGGAAATGATCGTTGCCTGCGTCCTCAGCTTTGCCGCCACGGCCCTGCTGGGCGGCTGGGTGATTCTGCCCGCCCTGCGGCGGCTGAAGGCCGGACAGGAGATTCGCTCAGTGGGCCCCAAGTGGCACGCCTCCAAGGCTGGCACGCCCACCATGGGCGGGCTGATGTTCATACTGGGCATCGCCCTGGCCATTCTGGCGGCCGGGTGGCCTGGGACGCTGGATGGAGAGCTGACCCATGTGTACCTGTTTTTGTTCTCCTCCGTGTTCGGCGTGATCGGCTTTCTGGACGACTTTGAGAAGGTCAAGCGCCACCAGAATCTGGGACTGACGGCTATACAGAAATTCCTGCTGCAGTTGGCGGCGGCGATCCTGTTTTTGATGCTCATGCGCTTCGAGGGGCGGATCACCCCCCACCTGTACATTCCGTTTATCAACGCTGACCTGTCTCTGAGCTGGCCGGCGTACATGGTGTTCTCCGCCTTTGTCATCGTGGGGACCGTCAACGCAGTGAACATCACCGACGGTCTGGACGGCCTGGCGGCCTCGGTCAGCGTACCGGTGGCACTGTTCTATGTGACGGCGGCGGCCTGGCTGGGCTACACCCAGCTGGGGGTGTTCGCCGGGGCGGCGCTTGGTGGACTGCTGGCCTTTCTGCTGTTCAACGCCCACCCGGCCAAGGTGTTTATGGGGGACACAGGCTCGCTGTTTTTGGGGGGCGCAGTGGCAGGGATGGCTTTTGCTATTGATCTGCCTCTGATCCTGATTCCGGTAGGGATCGTCTATATTGTGGAGACCTTGTCCGATATCATCCAAATAACCTATTTCAAGCTGACCCACGGCAGGCGGATCTTCAAGATGGCCCCCATCCACCACCATTTCGAGATGTGCGGGTGGAGCGAGGTCAAGATCGTCACGGTTTTCACGGCGGCGTCCGCCGCCTGCTGCGCGCTGGCGCTGATCGGCATACTGGCGCTGTAGCGCTCCGTCCGTCCCCGCGCCTCTGAGAAAGGAGGAAGCCCCATTGACCAAAAAGAAGCCCCGGCAGGTCAGGACCCGCAACGGTGTGCCCCTGACCCGCGACGAATACCGGCAGCTCAAGCGCCAGAAGGAGCGGGAGGAGCGCCGCAAACGACAGGAGGCCTGGGAGGCCGCCCGGGGGCCGCTGGATCTGCCTTTTCTGCTGCTGGCCATGCTGCTGCTTGCCATCGGGCTGATCATGCTGCTCTCCGCCAGCTTTCCGTCGGCCCAGGCCAGCTCCCGACTGAACAACGACGCGCTGTACTACTTTAAACGGCAGGTTGTCTTCGCCGGACTGGGCGTATTCGCTATGTCGGTCATCGGAAAGATCAACTACGAGCGGTTTCGCGGTATGGCCCGGCTGGCGCTGTATGTATCGCTGGGCCTGCTGGTGGTGGTGATGATCCCGGGGCCCAACCAATACGGGCGGCTTCTGGCGCTGGGTGAAAACGGCGCGGCGCGCTGGCTGGGCATTCCCGGCACCAGCCTGACCTTCCAGCCATCGGAGGTGGCGAAGGTGGGCCTCATCGTCTATCTGGCCGAGTCCATCTCCAAAAAACGGGAAAAGATGAGTACGCTGCGGGAGGGCTTTATCCCCCACATTGTGCCGCTGGCTCTGGCGGCGGGGCTGACCATGATGGAGCCCCACTTCTCCGGCGCCATCCTGATTTTTGGCATCGGCGCGGCCATGATGGTGGTTGGCGGTATCCACTGGGGCTGGGTCGCAGCGGGGATCGGCGGGCTGTGCGGCGGCGGCTACCTGCTGCTGTTCACCGATCTAATGCAGAAGATCGGCTATAACGCCAGCCGCATCGCGGTGTGGCGTGACCCCTTCGGAGGAGACGCGGAGTTCAGGCGCGGCCCCGCCTTCCAGACCATCCAGAGCCTGTACGCGGTGGGCTCCGGCGGACTGCTGGGAGTCGGTCTTGGCAAAAGCCGGCAGAAATTCGGGTTTTTGCCGGAGGCCCAGAACGACTATATTTTCGCCATCGTCCTGGAGGAACTGGGCCTGGTGGGCGGAGCGCTGATCATGCTGCTGTTCGCGCTGCTGATTATCCGTGGATACTGGCTGGCCATCCACGCAAGAGACCGGTTCGGCAGTCTCCTGGTAGTGGGCGTTACCACGCAGATCGCCTTACAGACCTTTTTGAACATCGCAGTGGTCACGAATCTGCTGCCGGCCACCGGGATATCCCTCCCCTTCTTCAGCTCCGGGGGCACAGCCCTGGCTATTCAGCTGGCGGAGGTGGGTGTCGTCCTGTCCGTTTCGCGGCAGATACCCGCGCCGAAGGCGCGGTAAGGCGGGATCGCATCCTCCATATGGATTCAGATTTTCGCGTTTTTATCATTTGCCGACATACCGTCGCCACGGTGTGTTTTGCGCTAATTTCCTATCTGCCCACCGCGCGCAGGCGGCGCGAAGCGGCGGAGAGAGGCGAGGTGAGAGACCTATAAAAATTATTTTTACCTGCGGCGGCACAGCCGGCCATGTAAACCCCGCGCTGGCCTTGGCAGGGCTCATAAAAGAGCGAAGGCCCGCCAGTGAGATTTTGTTCGTCGGCGCTCACCGGGGCATCGAAAAACAACTGATTGAGGAGGCGGGCTGGCCCTTCCGGGCGGTGGAGGTCTCCAACTTCCACCGCTCCCTTCAGCCAAAGGAGATCTGGCACAACATCGTCTCTCTGCGGAATTTTATACGCTCTCCGGCGGAGGCGAGGGCCCTGCTGGAGGAGTTCCCCGCCGAACTGGTGGTGGGGACGGGGGGCTACGCCAGCTACCCCATGGTCCGGGCCGCCGCCAAACTGGGCATTCCCGCCGCCATCCACGAGTCCAACGCCATCCCCGGGCTCACCACCCGGCTGCTGGAGAAGCACGCGGACCTGATCATGGTAGGCTTCGAGGAGTGCAGAAAAAACTACAAGGACCCGGAAAAGGTCCTTGTCACCGGTACGCCGGTACGGGGCGACTTCTTCCGGCTGACCAGGAGGGAGGCAAAAAAAAGAGTGGGCGCGGACGACGGACGGCCCCTTATCGTCTCCTTCTTCGGCAGTCTGGGCGCGGCGGAAATGAACCGGGAAATGGCCCAGTTTCTGGCCATGGAGCTCCGGGACGGCCGCCCCTTCCACCACGTCCACGGGGCGGGGGCCGTCGGCTGCCGCCACATGGACGAATACCTGCGGGAGGCTGGGGCCAGCCTGGAGAACGCGCCGGAGCTGGAGGTACGGGAGTACATCCAGAACATGTGCGAGCTCATGCGGGCCGCGGACCTGGTGATCTGCCGGGCAGGGGCCAGCACCATCAGCGAGCTCACCGCTCTGGGCGTTCCCGCCGTCATCATCCCCTCCCCCAACGTGACCCATAACCACCAGGAGTCCAACGCCCGGGTCCTGGCCGACGCCGGGGGCGCGGTGATGCTCCTGGAGAAGGACAGCAGCGGGGAGCGGCTGTATGACGCCGCCCGGGACATACTGGAGGATGAGGCACGGCGAAAACGGATGAGCGCCGCCATGGCCTCCCTGGGGACCGTGGACGCGTCGGAAAGGATTCTGGAGGCCGTCATGGGTCTGGCCCGCAGAACCAAAAAGTAGCAGTTCCCGCCCATCCGCATACCATGGATTAGTTCGTTTATTCGAAAATCCATGGGCGGAGGGGTTTATATGAGCCATATCATCATACAGGGCGGCCGGCGGCTGGAGGGTGCGCTGTCGGTACAAGGGGCAAAGAACAGCGTCCTCCCCATTCTGGCCGCCGCCATCCTGCATCCGGGGCGCACCGAACTTCTGGGCTGTCCTCGGCTGAGCGACGTGGAGGCCAGCATCCGCATCCTCCGCTATCTGGGCTGCCGGGCGGATTGGGAGGGCGAGGCCCTGGTGGTGGACGCGTCCACCCTGAACCGCTGGGACATCCCCGACAACCTGATGCGCGAAATGCGGTCGTCGGTGATCTTCCTGGGGGCCATTCTGGCCCGGCTGGGCTGGGCGGAGCTGAGCCACCCGGGCGGCTGTGAGCTGGGGCCGCGGCCCATTGACCTGCACCTGTCCGCCCTGCGGCAGCTGGGCGCGACGCTGAAGGAGGAGGGCGGCTTCCTGCGGGGCTCGGCCCAGCATATGGCGGGCCGGGAGATCACACTGAGCCTGCCCAGCGTAGGGGCCACGGAAAACGCCATGCTGGCCGCCTGCGGCGCGGAGGGAGAAACCCTGCTGATCAACGCCGCGAGGGAGCCGGAGATCGCCGACCTGCAGGCCTTCCTGCGCAGCATGGGCTGCAAGGTCCGGGGGGCGGGCAGCTCCACCATCTGCATTCAGGGCCGGCAGCCCACCCACGACGTGCGCCACACCGTCATGCCCGATCGGATCGCGGCGGCTACATACCTGGCGGCGGCGGCAGCGGCGGGGGGCGAGGTGGAACTCACGCAGGTGGACCCGCGGCACCTGTCCACCGTGACCGCCGCCCTTCACGCCGCCGGGTGTCAGATTTCCGCCGGCGAGGGACGGATCGTCCTGCGCTCCACGGGGCGGCTGCGGTCCGCCGGAACGGTTCGCACCGCCCCCTACCCCGGATTTCCCACCGACGCTCAGGCCATCCTCATGGCCGCGCTGCTGCGGGCCTGGGGCGCCACCGTCTTCGTGGAAAATATCTTCGAAAACCGCTACCGCCATGTGGATGAGCTGTGCCGCATGGGCGCGGACATCAGCGTGGCGGACCGGGTGGCGGTGGTCACCGGGGTGCCGGCCCTGTACGGCGCGGAGGTTCGCTGCACCGACCTGCGGGGAGGCGCGGCACTTCTGGTGGCGGGAGTCGCCGCCGAGGGGCAGACCAGGATCGGGGATATCTTCCACATCCAGCGGGGCTATGAGGACCCCGTGCGGGACCTCCGCGCCCTGGGCGCGGAGATCGAACTGGCGCAATAGCCGCCCATCACAAAAGAAAGAAGGTCCCCCATGCCGAGAAAGAGGAAAAAAAGACGCCGCAGAGGCGGCCTGGGCCGCCTGCTGCGTCCCCTCTCCGTGCTTCTGGCGGCGGTCGCCATCGTGGCGGCCCTCACCATGTTCTTCAAAGTGGAGAATATTGTGGTCACCGGCGCGGGGCGTTATGGAGCCAATGAGATTATCGCCGCTTCCGGCGTGGAGATCGGTGACAATCTGGTGCTGCTGGACCGCTACCGCATCGCCCAGCGGATCTATACCTCCCTCCCCTACATCACCGACGTGCGGCCCAGGCAGGAGTTCCCCAGCACCCTGAACATTGAGGTGACGGAGACCAAGACCGTCGCCGCCATCCAGGGGGCGGGCGCATACTGGCTGATAAACGCCGGAGGGAAGCTGCTGGAGGCGGTGGATGCCGTCAAGGCGGCGGACTACCTGCAGATCACCGGCGTGCAGGCGGAGGAGCCCGTGGTCAGCGGGGCCCTGACTTTGCAGGAGGGCAGCCCCATCACCGCCGGGCGGCTGCTGGAGCTGGTGGAGGCCATGGACCAGCTGGGCGCGCTCAGCCGGTCCGACAGCATCGACTGCAGCGATCCGCGGGTCCTTCTGCTCAACTATGACGGCCGCTTCCGGGTGGAGATGTTCTACGACGCGAATTTTCAGTTCAAGATTGCCAGCCTCGTGAAGATCACCGGCGAGGAGCTGCAGCCCAACGAGACCGGAACCCTCCGCATGACCATGTCTGACGACTATGAGGTTCGCTACATTCCCGATATGGGATAGGCGGCCCTAAGCTTCTTCTTCCGCCCTTTTCGACGTTTTTTTTCAAAAAAGTATGGCCTTCGCTATTGACCTGCTCCGTCAAAAGGACTATAATGAACTAACTTGTATTACTCTATCCTGGGGGTGTTTGCCCCAGCTGATATACGGAAGGCACTATTTCTGGTAGGAGGATTTTCCATTATGAACATCGAAATGGCAAGCGCGCCCGACAATATCGTCAAGATCAAGGTGATCGGCGTGGGCGGCTGCGGCAACAACGTTGTTAACCGGATGATTAACACCGGGGTGACCGGCGTGGATTTTGTGGCGATCAACACGGACAAGCAGGTGCTCAACGAATCGGTGGCGGCCTATAAGATTCAGATCGGCGAAAAGCTCACCCACGGCCAGGGGGCGGGCGCCAATCCGGAGGTGGGGCGTAAATCCGCAGAGGAGAGCCGCAGTCAGATTACCAAGGCCCTGGAGGACACCGATATGGTGTTCATCACCGCCGGCATGGGCGGCGGCACCGGCACCGGTGCGGCGCCCATCGTGGCCGAGGCTGCCAAGGAGATGGGAATCCTCACTGTGGGCGTGGTAACCAAGCCCTTCTGGTTCGAGGGCCGCCGGAGAATGCAGCAGGCCGAGTCCGGCATTGAGGAGCTGCAAAATCGGGTGGACTCCCTTGTGGTCATCCCTAACGACCGGATCAAGCACGTCACCGATCAGAAGATCACCTTCGCCAACGGCTTCCAGATCTCCGACGATGTTCTGCGGCAGGCGCTGCTGTCCATCACCGAGCTGATCGGCAAGCCCGGCTTCATTAATCTGGACTTCGCCGACGTGACCACAGTCATGAAGGGAGCCGGCCTGGCCCATATGGGCGTGGGCTCCGCCGTTGGCAAGGAGAAGGCCGAGGAGGCCGCCCGTCAGGCCATCGCCAGTCCCCTGCTGGAGACCTCCATCAACGGCGCCAAGGGCGTGCTGGTCAGCATCACCGGCTCCATGGACATCAGCATGGACGACGTGGAGGCCGCCGCCGCCATGGTCCAAGAGGCCGTCCACCCCGACGCCAACACGATCTTCGGCGCGGCTTTCGACGAGAACATGGACGATGAAATCCGCGTGACCATCATCGCCACCGGTTTCGACGAAAAGAAGGGAGCCAACGCCGAGCCCATCTCCAGCGGACAGGCTGCAGCTTCCTCCAAGGCCAGATTCGACGATCTGCTTCTGCGTCCCCAGACTGAAGAGGAGAAAAAAGCCGACGACAAGGACCCCTTTGAGGATATTCTCCGTATTTTCGACCGCTGACGCCTACATACAGGATGGCCGCTTCCCGCGGAACGGAATGGAGACAAGCTCATGTAAGACGTAAGGCCGTATTTTACTGCGCCACAGTTTTGGTCATAGCTCTGGTCATCCTTCTCTTCCCCGATGCTGCTGCCCGCGCTATTTCCGGCGATGGACAGGTGCTGACCACCGATAAGGAGAAGGTTGGAAATTGCCTGCTTTCAATAGAAGTATAAGAGGTCAATGCCCGCTTTTTCTGCTACAGCAAGCGATTTTCATTCAGTTTGGACGGGATTGCCTTTGCGCAGCCCGATGTCTATGTGCATAACGATACGTGGGACGAATTCTGCTGCATTACGCAGATGTAACTATGATACGGAGAAAAACGGGTTCAATCACTGCGCCTTGGTTTATCCAAAAGATTTACGCCGTGCTCCGTTGGAACGACAACCTGTATTTTGTCAACATTGGACGGGAGGTTCCATATTCTGCCCTTCCCGTTTCCTGAGAAAATGGAAATAATCTCCATAGCCCGCAGGCTTTTGCCTGCGGGCTATGATTTTTTTCTCAATCGGCGGGCACTGCCGTCATTTTCCTTGACAAAGCCGCCGCATTTTAGAAACCGCAGCAAAGAGTATTCTAATCAAACCCACACACATTAAAAGCGCTGTCGGCAGCTTTCGACGGCAAATTTTTTGAAAGGGGTGGTGGAATGGATGGCTGGACGGAAGAGGAGCCGCGCCGCCGGTTTTTTTCTTAGCGGCCTGCTCTGCGCCTCCTCCCTGCTGTGGCTGGGACAGCCCGCCAGAGCCGCCGCGCTGGACGCGGAGCGCCTGATACCAGTGGGACACACCATTGGCATCAAGCTGTTCGCCGAGGGCGTGGTGGTCATCGGCCTGGCGGAGGTGGAAACCGGCAGCGGCGTATTGACGCCGGGCGTCGACTGCGGACTGCAGGTGGGCGACGTGATTGAGGCCGCCAACGGCACGGAGGTGGAGAGCTCGGAGCAGTTCGCCGCGCTGCTGCAGTGCGGCGGAACGGTAGCCCTGGACGTAACCCGGGACGGCAGGGAGCTGGTTCTGGCGGCGGAGCCCGTTTTGGGTACGGACGGCACCTGGCGGCTGGGGGCCTGGATCCGAGACAGCATGGCCGGAATCGGCACGGTAACCTTTTATGACCCGGACACCGGTACTTTCGGCGCTCTTGGCCACGGCATCACAGACACGGACACCGGACTGCTGATGCCTCTGGGCGACGGGGCGGTGATGCACGCCTCGGTGAAAGCGGTGAAACGGGGCGCCGCCGGGGAGCCCGGCGAGCTGAAGGGCAGCTTTGACCTGGCCCACGATCTGGGCGAGCTGTACGCCAATACGGAGCAGGGCGTGTTCGGCTCGATGTCCAGCGGCGGCTTTACGGACGGCGAAGCTGTTCCAGTAGCCAAGGCCGACGAGGTACGAACAGGACCTGCGGTGATCCTCTCCAATGTGCGCGGCGACAGCGTGGAGCGTTATGAGGTGGAAATTCTGCGCGTATTGGAGGGCGCCGGCGTCCAGAACCTGCTGCTGCAGGTGACAGATGCGGCACTGATCGAACAGACCGGCGGGATTGTGCAGGGAATGAGTGGAAGTCCGATTTTGCAGGGTGGAAAGATTGTGGGAGCGGTGACCCACGTGATGGTCAACGAGCCCACCAAGGGCTACGGCATTCTGATTGAGAACATGCTGTCCGAGGCGGGGCGGTAAACAAGAACCGGGCGGCCCATGAAGGGCCGCCCGGTCTCCGGCTTCAACGCTTTATCGGGGCATCGGCATGGATATGCCGTTGACCGCCACATAGCACACGCTGGTGTTGGCAAAGGTCTTCAGATGACGCTCGAAGGCCCGCGCCTTGCTGCGGCTCTGGCAGCGCTCATACAGCGCCCGGACGCTCTCTCGGGCGGTGCGGATGGTCTGAGGTCTGCCAGCAGCGTTGATATTGCGTGTATTCATCATCATTTCCATCGTATTGTTCCTCCTGAACAGTAATTCTCTCTCGACCGCTCCACGGGCGGCGGGACAAGTAAGCGCTATTTTATAAACGGCTTTCCGGCATAGCTCATCGCACGGCGGCGGCCAGCTTGCGCTTGGCTGCCTGCGGCTGGGTGAGCCGGCGGTAGCAATAAAAGTACGCGGGCACCAGGAACGCATCCGCCAGCAGCCACGCCACCGGCGAGGAGACGCAGGCCACCGTGAAGCCGAACACCGGCACCAGGAAAGCCAATCCTGCCCTGGCCGCCATCTCCAGCACGCCGGCCAGAGTGGCCAGCGGGGAGAAACCCATCCCCTGGATGAGGAAGCGGAAAATGTTTACCAGAGCCAGCAGGAAGAAAAAGGCCGTCTGAATCAGCAGACACTGCCGTGCCAGGGGCAGCAGCTGCGCACTGTCCACATCCAAAAACAGCATGATCAGCTGGTTGGCAAACAGAAGCAGCAGCGCCATGGATAGGGCGGAGTAGGCCGCGCCCAGCTTTACGCAGGCACGCACGCCCTGGTGCAGCCGCTCCCATTTGGCCGCGCCCACGTTCTGGCCGCCGTAGGTAGCCATTGTGCAGCCCATAGCGTCAAGGGGGCAGCAGAGGAACATAGAGACCTTGCTGGCAGCCGTGACGGCGGTCACATAGACGGTTCCCAGTCCGTTGACGGCGGTCTGCATCATCACGCTGCCGATGGCGGTAATGGAATACTGCAGACCCATGGGCAGGCCCATCAGGCACAGCTCCCCCATGCGGCCCCAGTTCCAGCGCCAGTCCCCCCGCTCCATTTTCAAAATGGGATACCCCCGCATCAGGCGGAGCAGGCACCCCACCCCCGCCAGGGCCTGGGAAAGAACCGTGGCCAGAGCCGCACCGAACACATCCAATCCGCAGGAGAGGATGAAAACCACATCCAGCACGATGTTCACCAGAGACGCAGCCACCAGCCAAATCACCGGCGTCCGGCTGTCCCCCAGGGAGCGGAGCACACCCGCGCAGAAGTTGTAAAGCACATAGGCGGGCAGACCCACAAAAATAGTCTGGATATAGGCGTAGGAGCGCTGGTAAATATCCGCCGGGGTATTCATGGCGGTGAGAATGTCCCCGCACAGCAGAGCCGTGGCCAGCGTCATCACCGCGCCGATGGCCGCCGACAGCCATACGCCGCCAGCCACATACCGGCGCAGCTCCTGATGGTCTCCCGCGCCGAACTGCTGGGCCACCGGGATGGCAAAGCCGCCGCACACGCCGCAGCAAAAACCCACCACCAAAAAGTTGATGGAGCCGGTGGAGCCCACCGCCGCCAGCGCGGCCCCGCCCAGTGTCTTGCCCACGATAGCGGTGTCCACCACGCTGTACAGCTGCTGGAACAGATACCCAAACAGGACCGGGACGCCAAAGCTCAAAATCTGGGGCATAGGACGGCCCTTTGTCAAATCTTTTGTCATATAATCACCTCGCTGAAAGAAGATGCCGTATCGTTTTTCCATGGGCGTCCAGGGGAGCGTCTCCCTGGATGCTTGAGCTGATTATAGTTGATTTGGCTAAAAAAGCAAGCGTCAAATTGTGCAATCTTACCAGCAGCGCAGGAGTGAGCCTTGTGCAAAATGATTGTTAATTTCCGGAAACTTTCGGACGAATAAAAAGGACGCTCCCACGGCGGCTTCTGCCATGAGAGCGTTCTCTGCTGGGGGAAATTTTTCAATTTTCTATGGTTTTGACACTTTTTGTCCGGCTCCGCCGCTATTCCACTGGGACGAAGCCCTATCTCGCTCTGGGAATCAGCAGCAGGCGGTCCGAGGTGATCTGGCTCTCGTCGGCCAGATCATTGACCGACAAAATGCCCTCCCGGGTGGCCCGGTACTGCTTGGCAACCTCCCAGAGGCTCTCCCCCTCCCCCATCTTCCGCAGAATCAGCGAGGGCGTGTTTTCCCGCTCCTGAGCTTCCTCCTGCCTCTCCCCGCCGCTGACACACAGGCACCGGCGGCGGCGTGAGGAGGACACCGCACACTCCACCGGGAAGCGCAGCTCCACCCCCTCCGGCGTGATATTAGCGATCACATCCCCCCGGCAGAAGGCCTCCGCCTGACATTCCAGACCGCCGCCCTCCAGCTCGGCGGGGATGGAGACGGTAAACTCCCGGTGAGCGCTGCCCAGCGCGTCGCTCTCATCCATATACAGACAGCGGGCCCAGACGGGAATCTTCCAATCCTCCCCCTCCAGCCGCGCCCCGCCGCAGCTGATCTCCGTGTCAATCACCGAGCGGACGGCGCTGCCGGTCTCCAGCAGCTCCCGCACATTCTGCCGCCGGACGCTCTGCTGGCTGTCCTCGCTCAGCTCCAGCTCCTCCCTCTGGCATGTAACGGGGGCCGCGGTGCTATACAGGTCGGCGATGAAATCAATTCCCAGACGTTTCCACACCATCACACGGGTGCATAGGCTGACCGTCAGGGTCAGGGTGCAGGCGTCGTCCGGAGCGCTCTCCGTGCCGGTGCGGCAGTCCAGGCTCAAAAGCCGGTACACCGCCTCGCTCTCACAGTCCTCATCAAAGCCGTTTCCCTCCAGAATCTGGGAGAAGGGCAGCTCCTGCTGCAAAATTCCCAGCCGTCCGCCGGATTCCCTGTACAGCGCCGTCACAGACAGAAATCCCTTTACCACCAGCTTACTGCCGATAAGCTTGCTGTCGGCGCCCCGTATGTCCACACGGGTGGACAGGATCTCCTCCGCGCCGCCCCGGCCAGAGGGCAGGGGAAGCTCCTCCGTGAAGGTGAACTCCTTCTCCCGCACCCCCGCCGTCACGCGGGTCTCCCGCTGCTCCCGCAGCAGCTGCACCCCCTCCCCGTCGTCCCCGGCCACGCCGGTACAGACGGACAGGGATACGGGGCGGCAGAGCTGGGGGTACAGGACCAGGTTGGCCCTCGTCAACACCTTGCGGGGGTTGAGGACCCGCGTCTCAATGCTCCGCAGCTCCCCCCGGATATCCAGATTCTCACAGGAGGCGTCCCCCTCCCCCTCGCCGTAGCACTGGAAGGGTATCTGGAAGTGCAGCGAGTGCAGGGTCTCCTCCCTTTCCGGTATGTACAGCACCGACGCCTCCACGCTGCCGCTGGCGCAGAAGCGTCCGTCTCCGGTCAGCTCCCTGCCGGTGAGGCATACAACGCCGGCGGTATCCACGATGCGGGCGATATCGCCGCAGCTGTCCGGCACGATGTTCTCCCGCATGGTCTCGCAGGGGAAGGGGGCAAAACGGATGGTCTCGTAGTAGTCGTGGTCGGCTTTTTGCAGTTTCAATTCCATATTGGGCGTCCTCCTTTGGCATATGGCGGCCTTACTTGCTCTACTCTATGCGGAGAACGCCCCGGATTATTCCTTCATTTTAAAAATCCGCTTTAGAATCCCGTTCAAAAACCTCGGGGATTTGACAACGACGATCTTCATAGCCGCCTCCTTCCTTCACCGGCGCATACAGCCCAAGCCGCAGCCGATCAGCAGAAATGCCACAAGGAACAGGAGGCAGCCGGCGGGAAAGACCGCCGCGATCAAAATGCCCAATCCCAGCGCCAGGGCGCACAGACCCAGCCACCGGCAGCTTCTCATCTTTTCTCCCCCCTTATCCCTGCTTTACTACAGTATATACAGGGGGGTGACTGCCGGTCAGTCCGAGTGCCCGGAGAGCTCCCGCAAAAATTTGTCGTGCAGGTTCACCTCCGCCTGCTTCCGGGCCCTCACAGCGTCCTCAAACCGGGCGTAGCTGCCCAGATAGTAGCGCCTGCCCTTAAAGCATATGGAGGCGCGCCAGGTGCCCTTCGAGGCCCGCCAGTCCACGCCCGACACGCCGCTGGTATTGTTCTTGCGGGGCCGTTTGTCCCGCAGCGCCTCCACACAGGTGCCGTCGATATATGTCAGCCTGTCCGCCACGCTGGGACGGGCGCAGCCGCAGCTGGACGTATGCCCGCTGCGCAGGTGGCAGGTTTTGACCACCGCCTCCCTCCCGCAGTCACAGCGGCAGAACCACGCCGTCCGCTTATCTATATTTTCCGCCGGCCGCAGCACCGTCAGTCTCCCAAACCGCTGGCCGGTCAGGTCCAGTTTCTTTCTTGAGTGCCCCAAGAGCTGTAAATCCTCCTTTTGTGGACAGAATTTGCATTT
>CAJTYO010000038.1 GCA_910584045.1 uncultured Oscillospiraceae bacterium
TCGTAAGATATAGCGTCTTATAAGTTTTTGCAGAAACGGGCGGGACAACCAGCCTCACCCATATACCAGACAGCAGGGTCTAAACCAAGGCACTGATGCCAGCAGCAGTTTCTAAACTACTGAAATCGTTTTGT
This sequence comes from uncultured Oscillospiraceae bacterium, assembly GCA_910584045.1. Lineage (GTDB taxonomy): Bacteria > Bacillota > Clostridia > Oscillospirales > Oscillospiraceae > Pelethomonas. Next base: position 135 of record CAJTYO010000038.1, read on the forward strand.
ATGCTTATTTCTCCGCAATAAACCGGTAGTACCTGCTAAGCTTATGCGGCCTTGCGTCCTTATCCTCCAAAAACGCCTTGGCCATGTACGCATAGAAATCCACGCTGCTGGCTCCGACTTTTTCGGCCACCTTGCAGTAATCGGAATACATCATGTTCATGGCCGCGTAAAACTCCACCGGGTCGCAGTCAATGCTCCGCTGCTTTCTAGCCTGCTCGGTCTGCTCCATTGTCCAGTGTCCGCCATGTGTTCCGTCGGCGTTCTTTATCGCACCGACCCAACCCACAATCTGGTCCTTTTTCAGCGGACCCTCTTCGCCGTCATCGCGACCGTTACCGGCATAATCGGCCTCCTTCGGCTCCTCCTCGAGACACTTCAGCGCCTCCTTAAGCAGTATTATCCTCTCGCAGTTTTCATAGCTGGTTTCTCCATGAGAAATCAGCTCCCTGATATTCTCACGAATCATTTTTGCATCCATACTTATGCCTCCTTGATGTAAGCCGCTAAACGGTCAAGGTCCTCTGCATAGAAGGTCAGGTCGCCCAGCACAGGAACCGTGGCCTTGAATCCTGTCTCAGGCACGGCGTTCCTCGCGGCCTCCAGAATGCCGTCTATGTCAAAATTACCCTCCTGGTCTACCACGCCCAGCTGCGACAGCATTGTATGATCAGCGTACTGCTGCACGCCCTTGTGAACGGCATAGGCCGCGCCGGCGAGGAACACCACCTTCTTCAGCTGCCCGTTAGGCACGTTGACCGGGATCTTTGGCGCGATCTCATTGTCAATGTATTTGATGGTCCCAGCCTCAATCTGACTGATTGTTACCATGATATCCTCCTACAATATCCGGGGCGGGCTGAGCCCGCCCCGGTCTGGAATCAGCACTTACAGCCGCAGCTGCAAGCGGGCAGGGGATTGTACACCGTCTGAGCGGTGGTACCGGTCCCGGTGGTCACTTCGGCAACCATCTTGGGATAGAAGGTGGCGTTGACATAGTTGATGATGGTGTCATCCGCGCAGCGCCGGGCCTCCTTCTCGCAGCAGATTTCCTTCTGGAGCTCCGCCTTGTCGGCAGCCATCTGCTGCTGGACCAGGACAAAGCTGTCCTTGTTGGCCTGATTCTGGACGGCCTGCTCACCCAGCGTCGCCTTGATCTCCTGGAGCTTTCCGTCGATGTACTTGTACATATCCAGGTTCTGCCGGTCCGTGTAAGTCACAGCGTCCCGGAGGGCGATCTGCGTATCCTTCTCAGCCAGCTTCTGGCTCAGGGTCATCTCCCGCTGGGTGACGGGATCACAATCGTTGCCGCAGCAACCGCAGCCTGCGCTGCTGCGCACAAGGCTTGCAGCCAGCATGGCGGTCAGCGTGTCGTTCTGAACCGCGGCATTACGGCCTCCAAAGAGACCACTCAGTCCGGCCAGACCGCCCATAGAGTTGAGCACACCCAGAGACAGTCCAGCGATACCAGTACCGAGGCCGGCCCCGGCTACGCCCTTGCTTGCATATTCCTTGTTCATTTCCATAGTATTTTCCTCCTGTAAATTTTTGTAAAGTTTTGTTTTTGATTTGTGCGTTTATCCCCCGCCGGGCTTACCTCCACATGGGGATCACCCCCTTTCGGCCACAATTCACAATCACAGCTTTCCAAGCCGGTCGAGGACCGTCAGCACCCTGCACAGGTCCTCCGACACATTGATGTCCTTGCCGCCGGTACCATTGAGCGCCCCCTTGTCCACAGCCTTCTGCACCGCGGGCCGGTACCAGCCGGGCACATCGTTGATCGTCTTGTAAAATTGCATTTCGTCCTCCTTTTTCTCAAGATCAAAATCCGGCCGCACGGCCCCGATGATATATTTGGTGGCGCGGCTTTTCCGGCAGACCATACCGCCGTTGTCCTGGCTGCCGCCGCCCGGAGAGGTGTTGCCCTCGATGGCCTGCACGCCGAAATCCGGCATGGGAGCCTCTACAATTCCGCAGTGCTGAGTGGTCCTCTGCCTCCCGGAGAAGTCGTAAATCACCACATCCCCGGGCTGGAAATCCCGTACCACCCAGCAGCCGGAAGCCTGGGCCGCCCGCATGAGGGCTCCGCAGCTGCCGGTCCTGACGGGCAGCTCGACCCCCGCCTGATCAAAGCACCACTGCACAAAGGACATACACCAGGGCTGGCCGTCCAGGCCCATCCACTTTCCGTACTTGGTGCGGTTGCTTCCCGCGGGGCTCTCGGTGCTGCCCAGCTCCTGCCGGGCGATAGTCAGAATCTCACTAACGGTTCCCATCGTCGTGTTCCCCCACAATCTTCTCCCCCGCCGAATCCACGGCCTTCTCCCCCGCTGCCAGCAGCTTAACCAGCCAGCCCGGCACCTTTGCCCCCAGGGCCACGCCGTTTTCTGCGATGCTGCCCAGCTCCGTAATGATGTACCACACCAGCACCATCGGGCACACCAGCCCGCCAAACTGGAAGGGCAGCGTCACCCCCGGCAGATGATCCAGGGCCGCGCCCAGCAGCAGGTCCACGCCCGCCGCCACCAGAACGACGACAATCATGCCGCACTTGTGCCAGATGCCTTCGCGAGCCCGGCCGCTGTCCCACGCTCCAGCCTTTGCGGCGGCCATGGAGCCAGTAAGGTAGTCCAGGGCCATACAGGCCGCCCACCCCACTACAAGCCATCCCATCCAGCCCCACAGGGCGGTCAGAGCCCCCGTTACCGCGGCAACCGCCGCCTTGATCTTGTCCACGTGCTCCATAATGTTATGTACCTCCTTAATCTTTCTTTTCCGGCTCTACCAGAGACCGAAACTCCTCCTCCGTCAGCCTCCCAGCCTTCACCAGGGCCTCCAGCCGGGACTTGTCCCACAGCCTCGGATAATATGCTGCTGCCATTTCAAATACTTTCAAATGATCGCCTCCTTTGTTTTGACATTTTTTATTTTCTGTTGTATGCTAGTCAGCAGGGGTGATTACTTTATGAACATTCTTGGGAAAGAGATTTCAGAAAAAACCGCGAGCCTTATCAAAGAAATTGAACAACGTCTTTCGAAACCAGTTATGTATCGCTTCACTGATCCAAGCAAAACTACTGTTTATGGACAGTGTGATCCTTGGCAGCCAGATGCTTATTATGTTTACTGCAAAGAATCTCTGCTGAACACGGCGAAGAAAAATCAAGTCAACATTGCATACGAAACAAATCTTCTGCATGAGCTTTCGCACCTTTGCCAAATTGAAGAGGGTTTCCCGCACACATGCACTCGTAATACCCCAGTGACTATGGCTAACAAAAGCCATTATGACAACCTTGGTGCTTTGTTTGTGTCATCCATTTTGGATTTGAATGTAGATTTCCGGCTAAAGCAAAACGGATATGCGTCCAAATACTTCTATACCCAGAGAATAATACGGGCCGAGAAAATTGCTCGAAAAGGCCATGTTTACAAGGGCTTAGATTTCCTGGAAGCCGCCCTTATGCTTATGCTTCTTAAACTGACTGCCGCCCCTGCGTCCGTGAATCAGCTGTTGCACTTGCTCTCAGATAAAAATCAAGGCCTTGTAATTTGCTGCACAAGTCTTGCCGAAGCTATTTCTCAAATTGGCTATAATGATCCCAAATCAGCATTTCGATCACTTGCGTGTCTTTTTGGAACTTTTAACTTGTTTGAAACTCATTCCATTATTTTTTGTGACAAGGAATATACCGATTTTTCTTCTGTAGAGCGGGATTATCCGGGCACCCGTATCGTGTCACCTCCAGCTCCTGCTTCCGGAGATCAATTCTTGCCCCACAGTAGAGGCACGCCATTGTGAATATATCTTCTGGGCAATTGCACCACAGGTGGTAATCTGGCCTATCTGGAGGTGACATAGCTGCACTGGTAAAGTTCACTCCGCTACCTCCCCAACGATCTTGCCGCATTGCTCCAGCAGCCACGCAATATCCTCTTTTGCGTGGGCAATAAATTCTGCGTCGGCCTTCATAGTCTCGCGGACAGTGTAGCTCAAGCCGTCATGGCCAGTCTGCGCAATGTACTGTCCGTCTTTGTTAACAACGGTTGGACTATCATCGCCCAGATAATCATCATCAGGCCGCCAGACCTTCCACGCTCCGGGCGTAGTTGCCTGGAGCCGTTCTTTTATTTTCTGGATTCTCTGCTTGTTCACAGCTGAATCCCTCCCATCGCCGCCAGAAAGTCCACATCCGCCCGCAGCTGCTCCTGGGGACTGGGCGGCGGGGTGGGGATGGCGGCCCGGTCCGCCTCTATCTCCTCATCAGTGCGGGGAATCGCCCGCGCCCCGTCCCAGCGGTACAGCGGGATGCCGTCCATGGTGTAAATAGGCGGCATTTCCTCCCCATCGGGGGCAAACTGGAACTGATAGCCCCCCTGCTCGTTGATGCAGATCGCTCCAGCCGTGTCGCGGTTAGGAAGGGGCCCATCGCTCCAGGCAAGAAGAATGCGGTCGCGATCGTCAACGGTGATGTAATGGCGGTTGTAGACCGGCTCAAATACCGGGATGCTATCCATTGTTATGTTTGTGTTAAAATCGATCATGATGGCCTCCTTACAGATTGGAATCCAGAAAAACGTTGTTTACAGTTAGAATAGCATCTGTTAACCCATGCGCTTGTTTAGAGGCAATAACTCTAATATAACCAGGGTATACAACAACTTGAAACGTGAATCCAGACTGATCTGAAAGTGCTGAAGATTTTACAATCGGCTCGGCATTTGTAAAGGTTGGGGGTACCCTCATTGTAACAGGCGTGGGAATGATAAAATCCATCCCGTTTTCCCATACGCCAGACATTCTTATATTCCCGTATAATTTTCCTGCTTGATACCTCTGGCACTTCGCCAGCTCCAGCGCCTTGTTGGGCGGCGGATCATTGAGCACCCACGTATCCCCATCCTTGTGCGCCAGGGTCTGGACAGGACCAAGCTCCAGTTTGGCGGCTTTGATTTGTATACTGTTTTGCGTTTGAACAATAATCCTGATATAATCTGAATCAGAAACATCGTTTGGAATTTTTGCAGAACAAAATTGGAACAAATCATTTCCCCATGTACCTGAGGCCGCCAAAGCGACAGTTCCTGAAGAATTTGATCTCCAAATCTGTACTATTGCGCGGTTTGCCGATCCAAAAAGAGCGGAAAGTGTAAGCGTTTTTCCAGCAAATCGTGATGGGCTTTCGATCTTCTGCTCCAAATAGATGAAAGCAGTCGTTGTAGCATCACATGATAATGTTTTAGATGCAGCCGTATACTTGCCGTTTTTTGCACTTCCTCCTAAAGCCCATCTGTCAACGGTATATCCGTAGTTTGTATACTCGCTTAATCCTCTCTGGTTAATATCAAGTCGGGAATTATCCAGCAGATTCTCGTTGCTGTGCTGGCTTCCCACCCACTCCCAAGTACTCTGACTGTACTGGCTGCACAGCAGGTATTGCAGGTCATAGTCCGGCGGGTCGATGATCTCCCACTCGCCGTCGGTATTCTGTCGGGCGAGGGTCTGGACGGAGCCAAGTTCGAGCTTGGCAGCGATAAGCTTGACCGAGGAATTCGGTTCTATGCGTACCATATAACCCAAAATGGTAATTCCAGATGTCGATATTCGATTCGATACGGAAATAAGACCATCAGAAAGCGGAGCGCCCATTAAATACGTATACGCGCCTTCCCGATATTGAACAACCATGCTGCCACTACCAACCAGGTTTTTTAGAAAAAGCGAAGCAGTATATATTTGGCCATCAATAAGCCGGGAAGCCTCAAAGGTTGAAACGAACTGAGATGATCCTGTATCCGATGTATTTTCCAACAGCAGCCCATCGGCCTCAACTTTTACGGTTGTACCTTCTGTGCTCCATCTATCAATCGTATATCCGAAGCCTGTATACTCCCTCTTCCCATTCCGGTTCACCGGCTTCCGGAAGTCCCAGTTGATCAGCAGATTCTTCCCCGGCACCACCGCCCCGATCTCCAGCGCGCTGCCCTCCTGCTTCAGCGTGATGTTATCCCCTGCGGTGATCTTGGGACGCTGCGCCTCCTCGAGTACTCCATCGTCCCCCAATGTTGCTACGCCGCCCGGCGCCGCTTTTTCCCTGCCCATGACTACAGGCAGCTTGTCTCCCTTTGCCATATCATGAGACCTCCTGCAATTTCAGTATACCGTCTTCCACGATCATCTCATAGACCGTCCCGGATTCGGTTTCTATCAGCCTGACCTCTGCTGCGTCTACCGTCTCCGCCACGCCCAAAAGCTTCAAGACCCCGTTTTCCACAATCAGCGCGAACCGGCCCCCGCTTACCCGGTCCTCCAGTACAAGGTTGTACACGCCCTGCACCGCCGGTACTGTGGCTCTGTCCGCTTCAGCCTGAGCCATGTTAGCCCAATATTTAGCGTTATCGGTGTTTTCGCCGTCCCGTACGCCGGTTTCTCCCGCCGCCCAACTTTGAGAGAGGGAAGCGCTTTCTGCCGCGTTGTCACGGGCCTGCTCTGCGCCCAATTTGGCCTGTTCCGCCTGTTGCCGTGCCTTTTCCGCGCCGGATTTTGCTAACTGTGCCGCAGTGGCGGCGGCCTGTGAATCTTCCACAGCTGAACCGATGGATGCCACTGCTTTCTCGGCGTCCTCCGCCGCCTGCACGGCCCTGTCCACGTCCTGCTGGGCCGCGTCCTTGGCGTAGGCTTTCCACTGCGCCCCGGTCATTTTGTGCGCCTCGCCCTGCTGCTCCACGGGGATCAGCGTATCGTCGTACAGATTCCCAATCCCAGGCAGGGTCCCGATGGAGGCCTCCTCCGCCGCCCGCAGCTCGCCGATGGTCCTGTCAGCCATCCTGCGCCTCCTTCTCCGCCTGTTTATGGGCCTCCCACAGCGCGGACCTGTCCCCCGCCGCATCGGCGGCGGCGGCCAGCTGTATTCTTGCCGCCGCCATCACATCCACCGAGCCCCCGCTGACGGGGATAATGGAAATCAGCCGCCGCGCCTCCTGAATTTTTTTCTGAATCTCGTTCATCCTGCAATTCTCCTTTCCAATTCGGCCACCCGGTCCGTCAGATTCTGTACCCGAGCCGTCAGATTCTGTTCCCGCGCAATCAGCAGCGCGATAAACTCCCCATACCGCAGCGCGTAGTCATCCCCGCCGTCCTCCCGGGGAGAGCGGATCAGCCCGGCAAAGTCCATATCCGTCAGCCCGCAGTCCGTCAGGCTCTGTTCAACGTCCTGGGCGATGAGCCCCAGGTGCGTCCGGCCCGACTGTCCGTCTATGAGCCTGTAGCTCACCGGCCGCAGCGCGTCGAAAAACGCCTCGTACCGCTCCAGGCCGTAGCCGACGTCCTTCTTCTGCTCCCGGTCGGAGGTGACGATCTGACTGTTGGACGCGTATACGTCCCGCCACCGAAACCAGCTGCTGCCGAGGGTGTACCGCGCGTCCGATTCGGGGATAAAGTTCCCCGCCGCCTGTATGTCTCCGCCGTTTGTGATTTGGATGCTTGTCCGTCCGCTGTGGAGATACAGGTCTCCCGCCACAGCAAACAGATCGATCGCCGCGCTTTGCAGCTGGAACTTTTCGCCCTCATACGAGCTGGAGCTGGTGGCGTAGATCGTGCCCGCTATGCCGCCGTAGTGATCCCTTATGTAAATGTAATCCCCATACAGCGAGTGAACCCGCAGCGTATCCGTATCGATGGCCCCGCCTTTGATAATCGTCCCAGCGCTGCCGTCGAGATCGTTAAAGGTAACCGCTCCGGTAAAGGTAATGTTCTGGCTCTGCACGGCAATGCCGTTTTTGTACAGCGTGATGGTGCTGGAATCGCTGCCGTTGAACACCCCGAGGGAAATACTGTCCACGGTCTGACTGATATTGGAATAGGCGTTGTTAAGTCCGTTGATCTGCACCTGGAAGTTGCTGGCTGTCAGCTCCAGTCTGGAGCTTAGCCCCTCCGCCGTGTTCTCGATCTCCGCCGCCAGCCTCTCTGCCGTCAGCGTCAGCTCTCCCCGCAGACCATCGATCTCGTTTTCCACCCGCAGCGTGATTGACTCCGCCGTCTTGAGAATCTGGGAGCGGATTTTTGCCATTTCCCGCTCCGACTCCCGCTGGGCGCGAGGTTTGTAGGGATATTCGTCTTCCACTTCATCTCCGCCGGGGGCGGCGATGTCCGCCGAATAGAGCCCGTCGAAAGTCACGTCCGCCTTGGCCAGCACAGAATATACGCCGCCAGCGGTAACTCCGTCCCCGATCTCCGCCGCCGGGTCCAGCAGCGCGTCCTCGCCGGAGAACGGCAGGTATGTCACGCCCTGCAATCGCCTCAGAACACTCTCCGCCATGGCCTGGGTAGCCCAGGGAAGCCTCTTTTCCACCGTCCGCCCGGTGTCGTCCCCAACGGTGTAGACGCTGTCCCCGTCCACCGCCAGCGTGACCCGGCTGACCCGCTCCGGAGGCGTCCCGGTGTCCAACTTGGACACGCGAGACCCGACAAAAACCTTACCCAACAAGGATCCGCACACCTCCTAACGTGATAGCCCTGCCGTGTTCCGTTACCAGATAATTGGTCTCCGGCGGGATGTCCCCCAGCCGCAACAGCAGCAGCTTCCCCTCGTCCGTGATGACCCAGTTCCCGGCGTTGCACACGGCGATGCCCTCCAGTACGTCCTGCATGGCCATATCTCCGTTTTCGTCTACGGGATATGCCACCGGAAAATCGTTGGACAGCACGGTCCGGGGGTCCAGCTCCACGCCCATCTGCCGGGCGATATCCGCTGCGGCTTCCTGCTGGCTCATGGGCCAGTTGGCATAAGGGTCGATGTCCCATACATCCCCGGCCCGTCGCATGGCGTCAAAGCCGTGGATATCCAGTACGCCCGATACCTTATCCAGCTTCCGGGTGGAAATAAAGAACACTCCCTTGGGGATCCACTCTGAAACCCTTTCCCCCGCCGCCAGCCGGACGAAAACCTGTATTTTCGCGCTGCGCGGGATGACCCCTGGCTGCCGCAGGGACAGGTCGATCTGCCGGGAGGCGCAGCACCCGATATCCGGCTCCTTGAACACCCCTCCGGATGTCTCCAGGGACAGCAGGGCGTCTTCTCCGTAGTCTATCCCCGCGATATTGACCTTCGTCTCCTTCCGGTGCCTTGGGTCCCGCAGGAGCGTCTGATACAGAGCGCTTGTCTGGTGCATGTTACTTCTCCTCCAGCTCGAAGCTCCCGCCTGTAAAATACGTGTGCCCGCCCCGGACGGCCTGCGCAGCAGCTGTAGGGCCCGTCACATAGAACGCCTTGGCGGCCTCCCCCATCCGGTCGTCCATGTACTGCGCCTGTACTGGCCGGCTGTGCAGTGCCTCCAGCATCCGCCGCCAGTCCGTATCTTTCATGTCGATGAGCCCCACAGACAGCCCCCGCTTGATGATCTCCGCCCGGTAGGCCGTCCCGTCCAGAGCCACCACGCTGCGCCTCTGCCGGGCGATCTCCGTCTGCTGTAAGCCGCCGGAGCGGAGCCACGGGGTGAAGTCCACGCCATTGATAATGAGAATAGCCCGCATATGGCTTCGCCTCCTATACGCCCCTCGACTTATCGTTGCGGTCCTGCCAGTCGGTGACCATCTCCCCTACCTTCCGCAGGTTCATGTTCACCGACACACCGGCCAGCGCGTCCCGCACAGCGGCGGCAATATCCACCGCCGTGATGGACTTTCCCGAATCATTGCTCAGATTGCTCCGTACCAGTTCTGAGATGATGGCGGCCTGATCTGCCGGAGTGTCCATACGGGGCTCCACAAAGGTAGACGGAAGCCCCCGTTCCATGCTCTCCAGAGCCGTTCGGGCCATTTCCGCATAGGTCGCGCTCAGTGCGGCCTTTTCCTCCTCTGCGCCCTTGATAATGCCCTGGATGTCAAATCGTCCCGTCTCCACGAATGCCTTGGATGGAGATGCCTGCCTGACTTCCCGCTTATAGGCATCCAGCGCGGCCCTTCCCATTTCAGCGTATTTTTGAACAAGGGCTCGTTTCTGATCGTCGGTACCATCTATAAGGCCCTGGATGTTGTTCCAACCAGCCTTATAAGCATCACCTTTCAGGTCCATATTCTTGATGGTGTCTTTCATATCCTTTTCAAGACCTTCCATCGCCTTATCAAAATCGTTCTCCATCTCAGCCACCGTTTTGCCGAAGATGTACTTCCCCTCCTCCACCTTGGCGAACTGCTCGTTGAGGGCCGCTATATTTTCGCTGCCGCCCTTGACGATGGCGGCCAGTATCTGCGCGGATTTCTCGCTGCCGTCCGACAGTTTTTTGACCAATCCCTGATCCACACCCATCTCCATTGCCTTCAGGATGTTCTCATTGTAAGTCTCCATATAGGAGACCTGCCCCTTGAGCGTATCAATCAGGCTGTCAATGGAGGTCTTGGCGGAGCCGTCCATCTCCTCGAAAAGCCCCATCTGAGCGTTGATGCTTTCCATAGCGGCCTGATAGCTCTCGTTATAAGCCGCCTCCAGGGTCTCGATCTCCGCGATAAGGCCCTCCATGCGGGAGGTCATATCCTCTGTTTGGGCGGTCATCTCCTGGGACTGTGCGGCGGCCTCCGCCTGCTTCTGGCTATAGGCGGAGGTGGCATCTTCCAGGGCAGTGATTTGAGCGGCGTTTTGCTCTTGGGCTGCCGTCAATGCGTCTACGCCGCCGCGAAGCTGATCCACATGCACAGCAGCCTCATTCGCAGCTCCGCCGAAGCTGTCCCACTGGGCGTTAGCCATGGCCTCATCCAGTTGAGCCTGCGCATCTGCAAGCTCATTGGTAATGGACTCCCGTTCGGTGTACAGCTCATTGAGCCGCTCCACCTGGGCTTCGTATGCCTCCTGATCCCCGGCGGCCTTCGCCATTTGCTCCAGCGCGTCGGTGGTCATGTTGATGGAATCGCTGGCCTTGTCATAGGCAAGGCCTAACTCCGGCAATGCCTGATTCAGCTCTTCCACCATCTGGAGGATGACATCCTTCTGTGCCTCGGTCTTATTGTCATTTGCCAGCAGATTCTGGAGCGCCCGGATGGTGTCGGTCACAGAAGCCTGTTCCCCTTCCATAGCTTCTGTCAGCTCCTGATATGCCTCCCTGGAGTCTCGAAGAGACCTGACAAAGGATTGCGCATCCGCGTCCGCACGCTCAACCGTCAGGGAGTACGCAGTGATCGCGGCCACCAGGGCTGTCATACTAGCGACCAGCAAATAAGCCGGATTCGCACTCATTACCGCGCTAAGTACAGCCTGCTTTGCAGCCGCGATCTGAGATGCGTTTGCCGCCAGCGTCAGCCCGACAGTCAACGCGCCGATACCAGTCGTAACGGCAGCGGTGGCCCCAACGACCTCCGGGTTCTTTTCTACAAAATCCGCCGCCCAGATAAAAGCGTCTGCGCCGGTATTGCGAAGCTGGGTAAGCGCCAGATTCAGCTGCTCACCAATAGCGATTTTCAGATTTTCCGCCGCATTGGCTATTCTCTGGCTTGCAAACTCGCCTCCCTTGGCCATTTTCTGATAGGCCGCTTCCGTAGCTCCAGCGCTGTTCTGCATCTCTTCCAGAACAGAATTAAACTGATCCGCGCCGCTGTTGAAGATAGATAATGCGCCAATCCCAGCCTCTGTGGAACTCCACAGCTCACTGAACGCCGTAGTGTTGCCGTTTACGCTGTCGCCCAGTATAGCCAGCACGTCCCCCATAGATTGTCCGGCCCTGGTGAGGTCTGCAAAAGATTTGCCTGTTTTATCCCGCAGAATACCGGCCACCTTAGAACCAGAATCGCCCAGCTCGCTGATCATGGATTTAAGATATGTACCAGCCTCCGCAGTGGCAATACCATTTGCAGTCAGAACAGCGTAAGACGCCCCCAGGTTGTCCATCTGAACGTTGTAGGCAGCGGCCAGCGGGATCACCTTGCCTACAGAATTTGCCAGTTCGTCTACCGATGTCTTACCTTTTTTCTGGGTGGTAATAAGAATATCGGAAACTTTTGTCGTTTCCTCTGCGCTCAGCTTGTATGCGTTGAGGGCGGTAGTCAGTACATCCACAGATGTCTCAACAGACGTAAAGCCGCCTTTCGCAAGCCTGGTTGCTTTTTTTTCTACATTGGCAAACGCCTCTTCCGTTGCTACACCGGAGGAGATCGCCTGATAGACAGCTTCTCCGATAGACGTAGCGGCAATATTGGCATCGTTGGATATCTGGAGGATCTTCAGCCGCATTTCATCCAGAGACATGACGGATGGGTCTGAGATCGTAGAAATCTTGAAGATGGATTTTTCAAAGGCGCTTGCCGCGTCAGAGCAGTCGAGCAGCGCCTCAGTGATTTCCTGTATTCCCCTGGTGACCCCAGCCGCCACAAGCGCCTGGGCCAGAGCCTCCACCGCGCCGGTGGACTGACGCCCGAACTTCTCCGATGCCGCTCCGGCTTCCTTGACCTCCCTGCCGTATTGGTCGATGGAGCGGGCGCACTGGTTCGTGCTGCCCTGCGCCTCCGACAGATACTGGTTGTTCCGGTCGATCTCATCGGACAGATCGTTCAAATCGATCTTGGCGGTGTTCAGCTGCTTCTGCCATGCCTGGACGCTCTTTTCGGCTGCGCGGCTGGCAGCTTCCGCATCGGCCTGCACTTTTCCCCACTTCTCGATCTCTTCCGTGAGTTCCGCTTGCTGCTGCTGGGTATCACCGGCGGAATCCTTCAGCTTCTCCAGCTCAGCGCTGTACTTCGCAACCTTCTCCCCCGCCTCTGCGGCGGACTCGGCATAATCCTTCTGATGCTTCAGCGCGTTCGCCAGAGCCTTCTCCAGCTCGGAGACCTTTTCTTTCTGCTTTTCATACACGGCGTCCAGAGCGGAAGACTTCGCTGTCAGAGCCTCCATGCTGTTGGCGTTGTCCCGAAACTCGCTTTCCACCAGGGAAAGGCTGGATTTCAACATGGACAGGGCGTTGCTGCACTCCGAGATCGCCTTCTTGTACTGCGCTTCGCCTTCAATGGCAAGCTTTGTGGAAATCGTTCTGACCGCCATCAGTCATCCTCCCGCTTTTTCTTCACCCCGTGGGCCTGCAGATACAGCTCCCACGCATCGCTGATCTCTCCGGGGTAGGCCAGCAGCGTCTCCTTCCGGGAGAAGCCGCAGGCCATCCCCATCCGGAGAAAATGCGCCCGCTTCACACTGTTTTTTTTTGCTCATTCAGCTCCGCCAGCCCGATATCGACCTCGTCGCTGCCCGGCTCGATCTCCCTGCCGAATCCAAGGGTGACGGCGGACGTGACCGCCATTTTCAGCGCGGTGATCCCGCTGGGGGTGGTGGTCGCCGCGATCTCCTCTGCGGAGGGAATGGGGACGCTGTCATAGCCCATATGCCGCCGCGCCAGCTCCCCCTGCTCCGCCAGAACAGACGCCGCCTGACAGGCGGCCTGGAATCCCTCCCGGCTGTTGGCCGAGACCGCCTCGATCAGCTCCTGCACTCCGCCGAAACGCTCCTCCAGCTGGAACATGGCCTCCACGGTGAAAGCCAGATGCCGCTCCCGGCCCGCGAGGGCGATCCTTACCGCCTTCATACGCCGACCTTTTCACCGGTAGAGGCATTGGCCGCTCTCGCGGCGGATGCCGCCTCCACAGCAACGGAAGTCAACATAGACTTCACCCACGCCAGCGCTGCTTCCTCCGTCTCGAACTCCTCCGTATGCCGCCAGTCCCCGTTGTTGGCGTTGGAGACGGTAAAGGTGGTGGAGCTGGTGCCGAAGGTGATGCTGTCCGCCTTGGTCTGGGCGGTGTCGTTGCCCAGCGCGGCCTTTACCCGGGGATAATAATACCCCTTGAATACCAGATTGCCCCGGCGCATCAGCTTCTTGTAGTAAGCCAGCCCGCCGGGAGGCGGGTTGTCACTGGTGTTATACACCACCGTCTTTTCCTTCACGGTCGCGCCATAGATCACGGACGCCACTGTATCCAGGATGTCGTCCGTCTCCATGGCGATGGACCCGCTGACGAACTCCTCCGCGCTCTCCGCCAGCTCATCGTCGGCGTAGAGCTTGCCGGAGGCCATGGTCAGCGTCAGGTCCGCCTTCACCAGCCGTCCGATCCTCACCGGCTCCCCATCGTATACGGGAAGCTCAACCTCCGGCTCCGACTTGATCGGAGCGAAATACGGGTTCTTTGCGCCAAAACTTGCCATAGTAATATCCTCCTTGTTGATTTATAAATTCTTGCTGTCCAAATACGCCATGTAAACTTTTTCACCGGCGGCTGCTGCTTCGTCCTCTGTCTTCTCTATGGCCGACTTGAAAGCAGGCCGGGCGCGTATATTTCTCTTAGGTGCGCCATATTCGTTGATAAAGGCGATCTCGGCATTCCGCACGGTCTTTTTGCCTCGCTTGCGGCTTCCCCGGGGATAAATAGAAATCGAGTGTCCGTCTTTTCCTTTTTTGACATTTCCCTTACGAATGGAACTTGCAGAGATCCCCAAAGAATAGGGCCCCTTCCACCGGCTTTCGACCTCCGCCCGCTGCGCGGACAAGATCACATCCGCTTCCGCATGAAGCATATCCGCCACAACGCGGTCCGGAAGATAGGCCAGTTCGGAAAGATCAAGGGACAGGGAATCAATGCCGTCTGTTTTCAAGCTTCCCATTATGCCTCTTCCACCCTTTCCACCGCCTCGCACTCAAACACGAAATGCCTCCCGTCCTGGTCGCTGGCGTCCTCGCTGTGAGGCCAGGTAAAGCCCGCCTCGAACAGCGCCGCTTTGGTTTTCTTCACCTGCGCCGTCACATTTTCATCCAGCGGCGCGAAAAAGTGGACCGATACCAGCCACCGCTCACAGCCTGGCTCATCGTCTCCGAAATCGTCCCCATAGGAGGAGCAGGAAAACGTATAGTACCTGGGCGGCAGGTCCTGCGCCGCCGCGTACAGCAGCGCGGCCTCCACCGGGTCCCCGAAGGGGGCCAGCGCCGCCACGATCCTTGACTCTACACTCACCGCGCCGCCCCCTTCCGCTGGACCTGTACCTCCAGCCACTTTCCCCGCTCCTCCACGTTGTCCACGCTGACGATCTCATAGGGCCGGTGGTCCCCCCGCCGGTAGACCAGCAGCGTGCTGTCGATCTTCGGCGAGTACCGCATGGTCAGCGTAGCTGGTTCCCGCAGCTGAAGCTGCATGGCGGAAAAGACCTCCGCCCCGTGGGCGTTGACCCACTTGCAGTGGACGGGCCTCTCCTGCCCCGCGCCGTCCAGGCCGAAAACAGGCTCTTCCTGCTCCGTAAGCGGATAACCTTCGCCATCCACGCCCCGGACCGCGCGCCGGAAATAAACCAGCGTCCGCAGCTCCCCGGCCCGTGCCCGCTTCGCCAATTCTGATCCCTCCGTTCCTCAAAAATAAATCCGCCAGTCTGATCCCCACTGAATACCAGACTGACGGATTTGCGCTATTCAATTGATCTGCTCAGAAAACCCGCCCTCACCATCCCCGGTTTTCCGGGGCAAGGTTGGATTCAGACATCTCCTGTTTTTCGCCATCTGAATCTGATTGGAGCTCAAACGGCAATAAGAGATTTTCAAATAATGCCTGCGCGTCCAGCTGTTCGGCCAGACGTTGCACAGCAACAGTTAAGTCCGTCAGGACCTTTTTGGGGACTAGAACATACTCCTCTGATGTAGTTGTAGAACTGTCGGCCTTCTGGGTGGAGGCTTTCCCCGATATAAAATTTTCTACTGTGGCAATAAAGGCTGCTCCTT
This sequence comes from uncultured Oscillospiraceae bacterium, assembly GCA_910584045.1. Taxonomy (GTDB): domain Bacteria; phylum Bacillota; class Clostridia; order Oscillospirales; family Oscillospiraceae; genus Pelethomonas. The sequence goes on from CAJTYO010000038.1 coordinate 15,867, forward strand.
TTAATTCGAACTCTTCGGGCTTATCTTCATAAACTATGCCCGCATTGCAAATGGACCGTATGAACTCATCCAAGGAAATGCCAAATAATTCGGTTTCTGGAATCCTTCTTTCAGAAAAATACGCATGAAGCTTCTGCTCATTTTCTCCATGATTTGTATGCGGTTCGCTAATGCAGATGCGTCCTAGACAGACTCTTCCATACTTTTCAGCAGTCCTTTTGAGTGCCATCAATCTTGTATACGGCTTTTGGGAGTGCCCTATTTTCAACATATCATCCCACTCAATTGCGTAAAACACACCACGAAAAGTATTTTTAAGACTGGTTTCGATTTCCCTAATTCGGGGAATTTCATTGCAATCAAAAACGTGAACTCTGTTTGTTACGTTTTCATCAAATCCTTTTTCGCCGTCGATCTCCACCGTCCGGATGCTCCCGAACTCCGGATTTTCGAAAACTTGGAGGGTGTTCATCAAGCCGCCTCCAATCTCGCCTTGGTGCAGCGAATGGCCCAGCTATAAAACTTCTCCATAACCTCATGGTACAGCTTCGGAGATAGGACCGGACGCAGCGCTTTCTGCCAGAAACGGAGCCGCTCTGGCCATTCTCCCGCCTCGGGGGAGAAGGTAAGTGCGTGTTGGGTTTCTTCGTCAAAGCCGTAAAACACAGCTTTTACAGCCTTTTCCGCTTCGCCTTTCAGCAGGCAGAATTCCATGGTAGCTCCCCAATAGCTAAATCGCATAACTGGCATAGACACATATTGCTGAACAATGGCCCCTGCGCCTGCTTTCCGAGCCTGCCTGCGTTCTACCGCCGCTTCGATGGCAGTCTTAATGCTATGTAGGATTTTCATTTTTCAAAAACCTCCTGTTGATTTCCACCGGGAGGTCTGATATAATCAGATTTACCAAACCTCCGGGTGTTGGTGATAAGGCAATCGGGTAAGCTTCCTACGGCGGCCCGGTTGTCTTATTTTTTGTCCAACTCAGCCTTTACCATCTTTACGCCTTTGTTAATAACATCGGTTTTTGAGACACCCAGACGATCTGCACACTCTTGCATGAGTGACAATTCATCTGGCGCAAGGCGTATTTCTAGACGTTCGGTTTTTTTGTTGCTGGTTGGTCGCCCAGTTCTGGGAGACAACTTCATCACCTCACTTTTGCCCGTGCGTTATTTATAACATACGCCCGGGCGTAAGTCAAGAGGTTTTTCAAAATTTCTGCTGCGGATTTTACAATGGTGCTTGACATTGTAAAAAAATCAGTCGATAATAGGGGCTGTCCCGGTAAAAATTGGAAAATGGAGGTAGACCATGAAAAAGCTTCTCTGTATTCTCTGCGCCCTCCTGCTGGCATGTTCCCTGTCCGCCTGCGGGAACAATGCCCCGCCGGAACCGCTGGAAGAACAGGTCCCCGCAATTTCGCTTGACGAGTACAATACAATGGTTTCCGATTTCAACACCCGCCTGATGGAGGAGTCCGTACTCCTCGCCAATGCCGGTATGTACGAGTACAACTACTGGAAAGCATATTCCGGCCTTTCCACGTATGGAGATTTGGATTATCAGGGAATGGCCGAAAATGCGATGGAGTGGCTTTCCGAGAACGCCGAAGCCGACACCGGAACAGTCGAAGCGGCCCATGATGAATTGATTGCCGCCTGTATTGCGATTGATGACGCCAACGTTGACGGCGAGATTCCGGAGGATTTGCCCGATCTAGTTGTCGCTCTTTTTGGCGCATACGATGCCTTGCATACCCTTGTAACGGAACCGTCCGGCGAAATCGAGGATTTTGTCTTACAGTTAAAGGACCACACAGACGCGATAACAGAACTCAACGAAAATATTTCCTCTTTAACGGAGGCTGGGGAATAATCCCCAGCTTCTTGCCCGACGCGGAGCAATTACAGCCGAAGAATACGAGGCCAAGAAAAAGCAATTGCTTGGTTTTTAATAAATCAGCCGGTACTAAAAATATGCCCCTAGGAGAGGACGCCAGACAGGCGTCCTCTTTCTTTAACGTACAGCAAGTCAAGAGGCTTTTAAAAAATTTTTAAGCCGCCAATTGTTTGAGAGACCAGTAGTTGGGCGGGAATGGCAGGTTACTGGCCCAAAAACATATTCACAAAATATTGCTGGCCCTTTCCGGTGACTTTCGGGGTCTTGTTCACGCTGGTATGTCCGTCCGAATGGTTGATGACCGTCTCCTTGATCTCGAACAGGCCCATCTCCATAGCTTTCTGCGTGGGCATGTTGTAATCCGATCCCTGCCGCTTGATAAGAAACCCCTTTTCCCGCAGCGTCTCAAAGAGCCGGTTCTGACCGGTATGTACGCCGTTTTGCTTGAGCAGCTTTGCCATCTCGCCTACCAGGATGGAGCTCTTGGAGGCAGCGACGGAATCGGCAAAGAGAACCTTCGGCCGGTCGGCCTCTGCCCTGGTCTCCAGAGCCTTTCGCTTGCTCTGTTCCTCTTTTAGGGCGGTGGCAATCTGGATGATGGTGTCTGGGTTGGAAATCAGCTTTTCAATGGTGTCCGGGGTCATATAGGCCCCGTGCTTACGGATGGAGGGAAGCACTTCATCGAAGATCCAGCTCTCGAACTTTTCGGCACCTGGCAACTCAGATTTCGCGGCAAGGCGATAGATGTCGCCCTCTGGTATGAAGTTCGTTTCCTGTTTCCTGCCCAGTTTGTCGGTGAGGTGGCGTTTCACCACCCCACGGCAATGCTGCTTGATTGCGTTGGTGGTGTCCTTGTACCCTAACGCCGCCGCCACATCTTTGGCGCAAAACAGTGTCTTGCCATCGTCGGTAATAGTGCGGATTTTCCCAAACTCGGGGTTGTTGAAAATCATCAGTTCGTTCATGTTGAGAGTCCTCCTTCAAAATTTAACAGGAGAGGCGGCGGGGGCATATCCCGCTCATGCGTTTCCTCTCGAACGAAAGCATTTCGCTAACTAAGAATCAAAAATTTCCGTCAATCTGGTATTCAGTTTTCAAGGTGCAAAAATTGTCAACGCATTAAGAGTTTTCTGTCCTCTTCATCTGATTCACTATCCGCCGGAACACCGGATTGTCCGCGTGTACTGAGCTTCCCGTGCCCACATAGGCCGTCTCCCGGTCCTCCCAGCTATTCAGAACCAGATAGTTTATACAGAGATCGTACTGCGCCCGCCGAGCTGTCCCCTCTGCAGGCGGGGAGATCCCCGCCTGCTCCAGATACCCCTCCGCTGCGCTGAAAAACAGAGGAATCAGCGTCTGTACCTCCGGATCGTCAGCCAGCTCCGTCAGTTTGCAGTAGTCCAACAGGGCAGCCTGACGCTCCGGGGTCAGGCTGCCGGGACAGTCGTTCGGCGTTAGCCGAATGGCGTCCCTGCGCTCTTCCGTCAGCATGGCGTCTGTCATTTGACTTCCTCGCTCCCTCCGCCAGTCCTGACAGACCCGCCCCGGGCGGCCAGGGTGACAAAGGGGCTGCGGGTCTTGACGCTGTGCTTCAGCGTCACCGGCGAGGTGACCTTGGGCGTTCCGTTGCAGCGCAGGACCATCCGGAAGCAGTACTGATCCGTCAGGAACTCCACGTGCATGGACCAGTCCTGTTTGGCGGTGCCCTTGCGCAGTAGCATGTACTGTTTGAGATCCGCCAGGATCACGTCGCCCTTGGCCCCCATAGCCTGGCAATTGTCATTGAACAGCACCGGGCGGCCCAGAATGGTCTGATACTGCGCTCCGGAGATACCGCCCTCCGGCATCCATACCGGCTTGTCTCCCAGCATCAGCTGAGGCAGCTGGTCTTCCAGATCCGGGTGCATAAGCCACACGGCGTTACGCCTGCCGGTAAACAGGGCCCGGCTCCACATTTTGAGGATGTTCTGGGTATTCAGCGTCCCCGCCGCCTGACCGGCCTCCGGATCCACCGCGATCAGCGCGCCGCCGTTGAGGATCCCCTTAGGCTTGCCCTCTCCATCGCCGGAGATGATGGAATCCTCCAGCAGCCGGTTGGATGCCAGAGTGAATGCCGTACCAAAGAACCCGGTCATGAAGGCAGCGTCCTGAAGCAGCTCGTCGGTGGCATAGGCAAAGCCCATCATCTTCTCCAGATCCAGCTTCAGCTCCTTGAACTTGGGCTTGCTGGCGTTGACCGTGGCTCCCTCAGCCGCCCAGTACATCTGCACGCCGCCGAACACGCTGGCGGTGACGTCTGTCTCGTCGATCATCAGCCACCTGGCGGCGTTGGAGTTGGCCCCCACAGTGTAGCTGTCCACCCGAGAGAGAATGTCCCCGGTGGAGACCGCCGTCTCCAAAATCTGCCCGGCAAAATCCTCCTGGATGGCGAAGCCGCCGTCGGCGTCCACGCCCTCGCTGGCCCCCTTCACCGCGTTGTTGACTTGGAGCAGCCGCTTGTCTGCCGTATGGGTCTTGGCGGCGCTGACGATGGCCTGGAGCTGTTCGCCCAGACTGGCGAAAGGTTTCCCGTTGGGCGTGATCTCCACATGAGGGGTGCCTCCGCCGATGTCCTGGGCGCGCTCCTGGCTGCGGCGCATCAGGTTCTCCGCGGTGGCGATCTGAGCGCACAGAGCTTCCAGTTCCTTGTCCAGGGCGGCGGCGTCTTCCACCTTTCCCTCCTTCAGCAGCGCTTCCGCCGCTGCCAATTTCTCCGACTTCTTCTGACGAAGCTCATTCAAAACCTTTGCGTAATCCATGTTGTCCTCCTCGAATCAGTAATATTTTTTCAGGGACAGGGAAGCCGCAAGCCTCGCCTGATCCCCAGCTTCCTCCGGTGCGCCATTTGCACGGCTTTCACCGCCTGCTGCTTCCGCACAGCCGTTTGATTGGGCCGCTGCAAGCTCCATAGCGGCCTTTTTCGCCCTCAGCTCCGCCGCGCTTGGCAGGCCCCCGCCCACGGCGTTCATCACCTGGGATGGAATAAGAGAATCTCCGCCGCCAATGACCTCATCCACCAGACCGGCCTCCACCGCCTCCTGGACGGTCAGCCACGTCTCCGCGTCCAGCATGGACGCCAGCTCCTCCCGGGACCGTTTGCCCCGGCATTTGATCTCATAGGCGTTGAGGAGGGACTGGGCGAACTTTTCCAGATCCTCCGCCGTCTTGTAGTGGACATGCTGGTTCCCGCTGGCCGGAAGGGCGGGGTTGTGAACCATCACCTGGGCCACCGGCGTGGCCTTCACCCTCCGGCAGCCCAGCATAGCCACGCTGGCCGCCGAGGCCGCCATGCTCTGGACCTCTGCCTCCGTGGGGCACTGGGCTCCCAGCAGGACGGAATAAATCTCGAATCCGGCGAACAGGCTCCCGCCGCCGTTGTTGATCTCCAGCGTCAGCGTCTCCCCCGGTGGATTGTCCGCCAGGGCCTGCCGGATGTCTTGGGGCGAACATACCTGGAAACCGAAAAAGCGGTAGATCCAGGCGTCCGCATCGGCCACTATGTAGCCGTTCATCTGTGTTCTCACATTCTGCCTCCTTTTGCAGAATCTCCGGATACGATATTTTCCACCGTGTCCAAATTCTTTGTCATGTAGAACCGGGCCCCCAGCCCGCCCGGCAGGGGATTCTTCTCTTCCAGAGCCCGGCAGTCGTCTGGACAGTACACGCTGCTGGCAATCATCTTCTCGTAGAACCGGCTCCGGCTCTCATTGTCCCCTCGCAGCCGCGCCGCCACATTCATCCGCATATACAGCCCCGCCTCCAGTTGATCGAGCCGGAGGAGCTTGTACTGGAATTCCTCCTCCCACTGGGTCACGAAGGGCTGAAGTGTGGAAATCACGAAGTCCAGCTGCTGCTGCTCGTTAGAGGAGTACGCCTGCTTGCCGCTTTGCAACATGTACTGCGGGATCCCGGTAAAGCGGCTGACCTCCTCTACGGAGAAATTCCTGCTCTCGATGAACTGAGCGTCTTTCTGGTTGAGCCCAATAGGGGTGTAGGTCATTCCACGGTCCAGCACCGCTACCTTGAACAGGTCGCTGGTGGCATACTGCTGGAAACTTTCCTTGATCCGCTCCCGCCCCTCCTGGCCCAGGTCCGTGTCCACAGACACAATACCGCTCATCCGCGCCCCGTTCTGGTAAAACTTTTTGGCATATTTCTGGGCACCGGCGTCCGCCGCAATGGTGGACTTTGCCAAAGCCAGCAGGCCCTTGCCATAAAGGCCGTCGTAAGTGTCAAAAAACACAATCACCAGATCCGACGGGGCGAAGGTTTTGGTCAGGCCGTCCACGGTGAAGTCGTACCACAGCTGGCCGCTCTCCTGATCTCTCCGAATGGTCCGTCCCTCGGTCGGGAGGGGAATCAGGTCGGTGATACGCCCCATCCGGTCCCGGAAGATGCCCAGATATCCCTCCCCGTGCCAGAACGCCTGGCTCATAAGAACTTTTCGGCACAGGGCGGGCCCCATTCTGTCATTGGGCCGCACCTTCAGCAGGAAGTCCAGCTCCGGCAGGGATACCGGATACCGCCCGTCCTCCCGCCGCTGGTAGACGGCCATGGGCATGACGCTCATGGCGTTGGTGAGTATACGGTGGGCTGCGGCGATGGGAGACTCCTGCTCCGCCGTCCGCTGGCCGGTGGGCAGGTCCTCCCCGGCAAAAAATATCTGCTGGAACCAGTTTTGCACTTGGTTCCAGTCCAGCTCCCGAACCTCCACCTGGTTCCTGGCCTGTCTGGATATAGACCGCGAGAAAAGCATCAGCCGCCGCCCCCTCTCCGGGACCGGGCTACTACCACGCCGTAGCCCAGGCAGCAGGCCCCGGCCACCGCCAGTGCCGCGCTGCATCCGAAGGATCGCCCCGCCGCCGCCGTGAAGCATACCCCGGCGGAGATCAGCAGCAAGTCATCCAGGTACAGCCCCAGCCAGCCCCAAAATGCCGACAGCAGAGGCCGCGCCCTGGTCCAGAAATTCCACATTTTCTTTTTCATGCTATATACCCCAATCGTCAGACAAAATATGCTCGTTGATGTCACTGTCAGGCAACGGTGCCACCAGCGCCCTTGCCAGCGCATTCATTACCGCCGCCAGCGGGTCAATCCGCTGAGAATCATCCTTGTGCTTCTTGTTGAGCTTCACGTCTCCGAAGTTATTCTGCACCTCTATGGCGTTGCCCAGGCACCAGATGAGCAGCGGGCTCTCCTCGATCACCAGCCGTCCCTGCAGGAGTAGCTCCCGGAACCCCTTCACCGCCAGATTCTGACCCGCGCAGGTCTGGGACACCTCCACGCAGAAATCCGCGTTGTTCCGCTCCTCGCACATCCGGATGGCCAGGTCCGTGGCATTGTGGCCGTCGTAGTCCACCTCGTTTACCTTCCACCCGTGGTCCCGCTCCCCGGCGCAGATCCAGTTGTCCACATACCCGTTGTCCGTCACGTCCCCCGGCGTCAGGGTGCAGTACCCGCCCCGGGCCCATGCGATGTAGGGCACCCGGTCCGTCTGCTCGTGCCGCGCCGCCGCATTCTCAGGCAGGAATCCGTGGGCCTTGATGCCATAGCGGCCGTTAGGCAGCGGAAACACCGCCCCTGTGCCAGAGAGGTCGATCCGCTTCCCCAGATCGAACCCGCAGAAGCACCGCCGTCCGTCCGTCAGTTCCGCGAACTGCTCCCGGGAGACCTGTGCCTCCCGCGCCAGATCCATGAGCCGGGCATCAAGGTAGCTGTTGACGCTCTCCGCCTGCCACTGGCACATCCGACGGGTGAGAAACTTGCTGAGCTTTGCCGGGTCCCCGGAGCCGTAGGCGGCGGTGTATTCGCTCTCGATCTCCCCCAGCAAGGTGGCGCTGTACTCGTTGGGGTACCGCAGCACCGGGTTGGGCATCACCCACAGCCGCTTATTGTGAGGGTCCGCCCCTGGCGGAAGCTCCCGGATCATCACAAAGTACCGCTCATCCTCCACCTCGCCCCGCAGCACCTGCTTGGCGTACTGCTCTTCCCGAAAGCAAGGCTTTGATTCCGCCCCGTCCCCGGCTGTGGTAATCACATCCAGCAGAGACTGGACTCGCTTGCCAAAGGAGTCCTTCCCCAGATCGTAGATTTCCGAGTTGAGGTGAGCATGGTATTCGTCCACCTCAAAGTAAGAGGGCGCACCGGAGTCCTTATTTTTGGTATCCTTGCTGAGAGCCCGCATGAACCCGCCCCTGGTTCTGTGAACCACCGGATTGGATCGCGGGATCACCAGCCGTTTGGCGATATTGGGAGAAGCCAGGGCAATTTTCTTTGCATCCCCGAATACCCGCATAGCCTGCCCCCGGTCCACCGCCGCGCACTCCACTTCCGGCTCCATTTCGAACTTGGCCAGCTCCGGACGGTAAGGCGGATACACCGCGTCGCCGCACATGTGATACAGACACTTACAGCTGACCTCCGTACTCTTTACGTTCCCCCGTCCCCGCTTGCAGTAGCTCCGGTTGAACCGCCGCGCCCCGGTGTCCCGGTGGACCCAGCCGTAGAGACACCCCTGGTCGAAGACCTGCCACGGCTGAAGCTCGATAGGCTGTCCCGCGTAGACCCCCCGGACCTGGATGCACTGACCAAACCACCGGATGATCCGATCTGCTCGGGTAGTGTCGAACACATAGGGGAAATCGTCTGTACCCTGCCGCGTCAGATCGTTCAGGTGCCGCCGGCACGCCATGATCTCGAAGGGCCCGCACATCTCCCGCAGCTTTCCTTGTGTCACCTGCTTGGCGTACACCGAAACCGGGTGGTGCAGCCCGCTTTGCCATCTGGTTCCCATATCAGTCTCCAAACAGATCGTCATCCGGTTCTGGCTCGGCCGCCGCCTTGGCCCGCTGCTGGGCCAGCCGCACCCGTCCGGAAGGCGTCAGCCCCAGCTTCTCCGCGTACTGCAGCAGCGTCCGGTCCAGGGTATGGAGCTTTCCGTTTAGGACGTTCAGTTTCCCTACCGCCTCCAGCAGATCCTCCGGCTCCATATCCGCCGATGAAGAGGCGGCGGACGCCTCCGTTACCCCCATTCGCTCCATGAGCCGTCCCACCAGCAGGATCGTCTCGTCCCGCCGGGCCAGCATGGAGCAGTACCCTGCCAGCATCTCGCTGTCCAGATCATCCAGCAAGGCCAGCCCCTCCATACGTTTGAGTATCTGGTTCCAATAGGCGTTTGCCTGCTTGTTCCTGGAAACGAACGCTGGCTTCTTCAACTTGCGCCGCACCAGCCGGGGAAGGATATCCTCCTCCGCCTGCCGCCGGGCTTCCCGCTCCGCTTCGGTCAGATGCTTGGTCATATTCTCGCTGCTCTTTACCGCCCCCGGCATGGTCTGCCTCCTTCCTGATCCCTGATGGGGGAAATTTTCTTGCAAACGAGGGGGCTCGCGGTCTGTCCCGCCGCTCTGCAAAACTTTTTTGGGGTGGGGGGACGTGCGAGGAATCCCGCACACCCGCGCCCGGCTCCGCCCGTGCGCACGCCGGAGCGCGGACGTAGCTTCCGGCGAAAATCACCGCCAGGAATCGCGCCGTTTTTTCTTGTTTTCCGCCGCTGTTTTCCTGCTGTGACAGAAGTGGCACAGGCTCTGGAGGTTTCTTCGGTCGGTGAACAGCGCCCAGTCCCCCTTGTGTTCCCGGACGTGGTCCACATCTGTGGCACGAGTCCGAACGCCAGAGCGAGCGCACTCCCGGCAGAAAGGCTCGCGTAGTATCTGCCAAGGGCGAAGGTCGTCCGTCCAGATTTTCAGCGAATACCAGGAGCGCCAGACGGCAGCCTCCCTGGACCTGGGCGCGGCCTTGGGCCTGTGGAGGGGGCAACACCCCTCCCTAGTCAGGGCCCCGCAGCCGGGATGCCGGCAGGGTCGAAGCGGCTTCAATGCCACGGGCTGTCACCTCCGGGCAAAAATAATAACGCCAGCACCAACGGCTTCCCCGAAGGAAAGTCATTGGCACTGGCGCTGAACGCACTGGCCCTTGTCGATATCCAGAACAATCTC
>CAJTYO010000039.1 GCA_910584045.1 uncultured Oscillospiraceae bacterium
GGATTTTTGACTTTCAAACTTTTTGAGTTATATTTTCTTGATTTCTTCGCATTTAAACAAAAACACCGCATTTTCATGCGGCGTTTTTGCTGTGCATCTTTTTTATCAACACATTTTGGCGGAGATGGAGAGATTCGAACTCTCGATACCCTTATGGGGTATACACGATTTCCAATCGTGCGCGCTCGACCAGCTACGCGACATCTCCACATAGTCACCTGCTCCAATAGAGCACATAAAAATTTTCAACTGATAACGGGGTTTATTATACAAGCTTTTTCTCATAAAGTCAAGAGCCTTTTCCCCAAAATCTAAAAATCTAAAAATTGGCAGCCATTACTATTAGTTTGCGGGGAACAAGCACAGATCAGCTTGTTCCCCGCAAGCTAATTTTTTTATGCCTATTAGGAGGTGAAAAGGGTATGGCTAGTTATACATCCCGCACTTATGGGGAGAGAAGGACCATTCAAAGGCTTTGGGAAGATGGCGTCCAGGTGAAAGAAATCGCGGACAAGCTGAATGCCCCATTATCCTCCATCTACTCGGAACTGCGGCGCGGTCAGGACGGGAGTCGCTTGCCGAACCGGCGGCTTTGCTACAATGCAGACCTTCTCTGGCCTGCCTGGGAGCAATCGACGAATTGGGTTGGCCGCTGGACCACGTTATCCATGCGGAGGTTTGGGCGACGGACACAATCCATGCGGACCTGCCTCCAATGGTGGAGTTTAAGGCAAAAGCTGACACCATTATAAAAGAGCGGTGGGGAATTGAAGTTGAACACATAACATCCGGAACAACATATGACCAGCTTTTTCACAGGACAGTTACAAAACAGAGAAGAGGAAACGAAGATTGGACAGGAAAAATACGGGGATTTCCATTTATAAAAGGGCCGTGGTGCAATAGAGACCTAAAAGTTATTGAACAACTGGCAGGAATTGTGAAAATGCAGGCGGATATTATCCAGAGACAGTCAGAGGCATTAGAGCAGGTACGGGCGGTTGCGACGCTGGAAGAAATGATCGAGCAGGCCGCCGAGGCGTGGAGGAATGTTACGGGAGAACTGTAGATTGCGAGGAAAACAGATATGGAAGTGACAATCAGTGCAGACGGCATCATCAAACTTGCCGCGCTTCTGGCTGCCGTGGGGGCTATCGGCGGGCTGGTGGTGTGGTGCATCAAGTTTGTGGACCGGCAGAAGAAACAGGACCAGGAGCTGGCCGCCATCCGGCATGAGCAGACGCTCATCTGCTACGGCGTTTTGGCCTGTCTTAAGGGGCTGAAAGAGCAGGGCTGCAACGGCCCTGTAACTGCCGCGCTGGACAAGATGGAGAAGTATTTGTGAACCAGGCAGCGCATGAAGTGGAAGAGTAGGTGCCGCCATGAAAATTTTGATTGTCGCCGGGGCCGCCCTCCTCGTTGGGGTGGCCCTCGGCTACCTTTTGAACCTCCGCACCATCATCGTCCTGCGCAGGAGGGTACACACCCGCCGCGCAGGGAAGGGCTGACTGACATCATCCCGACGGAGTGCGGGTGCCAGAAACATATCGAGCTTTTCAAAAAGCTGGGGAGCTGGCAGGAGAACGACGCCTATGTGCCGTCCCCCGGCGACTACATCTTCTACGACTGGCAGGACAGCGGCGTCGGCGACAACACGGGAGCGGCGGACCACGTCGGCATTGTGGAAAAGGTTGCTGGAAACACCATCACGGTCATTGAGGGCAACTACTCCAATTCCGTGAAGCGGCGGACGCTGGCGGTCAATGGCCGGTATATCAGGGGCTACGGCGTGCCGAAGTACGGCAGCACAACCGCTGCGGAAGCGGCAATCGACAAGCTGGCGAAGCTGGGGGTTATCAATTCCCCGGACTACTGGAAGCAGGCCGTGAAGAGCGGGGCGGTGAAGTACCTGGATGCGCTGCTGACCAAGGCGGCGGCGAAAATCACCAAGGCGGGGCCGCGCTCCGCCACGGCGGAAAGCGGCATCGGCGCTCTGGTGATCGCCGGGGTGATTGACACGCCGGACTACTGGCGGGAGCACTATCGGGACTATCCCAGCCTGGGGGAGCTGCTGTGCGCCCTGGGCGGGGCGGTCAAATAATTTAGGGAGGAAACCATCATGCAGGAACTTTTGAAGGACATTCTTTTTGCCGTTATCACGGCGGCGGTCCCTGTGCTGACTGCCTACCTCGTCGTGCTTATCCGCAAGTTGGGTGAGAACGCGGCGGCGAACACCGAGAACGTCAAGGCCAAGGGCTACATCACGGAGACGGTGGAGGCCATTGACGCCGCTGTGGCCGCAACCAATCAGACCTACGTGGACGCGCTGAAAAATGCCGGGAAGTTTGATGCGGCGGCACAGAGGGAGGCGGCCAAAAAGGCGCTGGCGGCTTGCCTCCAGTCCATCAGCCCGGCGGCGCAGCGGTTCATTGAATCCGTGTACGGCGACATCCGGGAATACCTGACCACCAGGATTGAGGCGGAGGTGCGGAAGCAGAAGGGAGAAGCCGCGCTGTCGCTGTCCACGCCGGTGTTTGGCGAGCTGGTCAGAACCGTGGAAACCACGGTGGAGAAAACGGAAGAGTAAGGTTGTTGCCCGCCTCCGCAACAAGACTCTTGTCCTCACCATCATGGACCGGAACCTGGATATGGAGGCCAATCTCTCAAGCCCTGCCGCCCGGGAACCCGCGGCAGACGTCTCGCAGGAGTATCTCGCCGTGGGGAGGCGGGCTATACGAACGAAGTCGAAAGCGTATCACACCCAAATTAAAAAGAAGAGTGTTTCATAATTTGCTCATAGTTTGTAATTTCGTCATAAGCCGAAAAAAGAAAAATCCCCCGCATATCTTTTGAAAAAAGCGGCACAACTATGGATACACAGCGCAGAAAACCCAACGAACAGGAGAGAACTCGTATGTCTATTGATCCCAGAAAAGCGGCCATTGTGGGCTGCGGATTTGTGGGCGCGTCCATCGCCTTCCGATTTTTGCAGCAGGGGCTGTTCTCCCACATGGTTCTGCTGGACGCAGACCAGGCCAAGGCGGAGGGCGAGGCCATGGACCTGAGCGACGGCCTGCCCTACGGCGCGGCCATGGAGATTACGGCAGGAGGCTATGACGACGCAGCGGACTGCGCCCTCATCGTCATAACCGCCGGGGCCAACCAGAAGCCAGGCGAAACCCGGCTGGATCTGATCGGCCGGAACATCAGCATCCTCCGCTCCATCTTGGAGGAGATCACTGCCCGAGATTTCCAGGGTATCCTCCTTATTGTCTCCAATCCAGTGGACGTGCTGACCTATGCGGCCTGGAAGCTGTCCGGCTATCCCAGGGAGCGGGTCATCGGCTCTGGGACGGTGCTGGACACCGGGCGGCTCAAGCAGCTGCTGGGGGAGGAACTGGGGGTAGACAGCCGGAACATCCACGCCTTTATCGCCGGCGAGCACGGCGACAGCGAGCTGGCGGTGTGGAGCGAGGCCAACGTGTCAGGCCTGGCCCTGGAGGACTTCTGCCGCATCCGGGGACGAGCCTTGGGCCTGGCGGATATGGACCGGCTGTACAGGGAGGTCCGGGACAGCGCCTATGAAATCATCCGGCGCAAGGGCGTCACCTGCTACGGCATCGCCATGGCGGTGGGACGCATCGCGGCCTGTATCGTCAAGGACGAGCACGCCGTGCTGCCCATCTCGGTGGTGATGGACGGCCAGTACGGCCTGAACGGTCTGGCTCTGAGCATCCCCTCCATCCTGGGTCGGCAGGGGCTGGAGGAGATTTTGGAGATCCCCCTCAGCCCTGAGGAGGATCGGGCTCTCCAGGCCTCCGCCCGGCAGATGCAGGAGGCCATAGCCTCCCTGGACCTCCAGACGCGATCACTCAGCCTCAGCCGTTGATCTCCCGGCGCAGGGTCTCCCTGACCCGGACCAGCTCCTCCCTCCACTCCCTGGCGCGGTCGAAGCGGACCGGTGCGCCGGCGGATATGTGCCGGGCGGCGGCGTCCGTGCGCAGGGGGACAAAGTCCAGCGGCATGTCCGATACGCGCCGCCAGAAACGCTCGATGAGCAGGAAGCCGTCGTACACCTCCCCGATGCCTGCCGAGCTGTCGGTGTAATCCACATCGGGAAAAAGCAGGATGCTCTCCCCGGCCTGTAGAGCGGCGGTGGTCTCCCGGAAGGTGGCGGCGATCCGCACCGTGCCCCGGTAGACGGGAATGGCACCCATAGAGTGCATCAACGCGCTGACGAAGCCGGAGGCCGCCCAGGCGGCGGCCTCCGCCAGGGGGCCCGGCATCCCGAAGCGCCGTGAGAAGGTGTAATTCCTGTATTGCTTCCGGCACATCTCCCGGTCCAGAAATACATGGAATACCCAGGTACGGCAGGCAAAGGGCAGCCAGCACAGAGTGGTCAGCGGCCCGGCCAAATCGCTGTGGCTGCATACATATACGGTGGGTCCGGCGGGACGGGGTACGTCGGCGGTCCAGCGGCCAATGGCCAGACGGACGAAAAAGCGGCTGAAATAGAACAGCTTACCCCGCTCCATGGGCTCCCTCCTCCCGAAAAACCCAATGCATCTGGATCTGATAGCTGCACAGGGCAAGAATCACGTCCCCCAGCGCCTTGTTTACCGTGGGCCAGATCCCCGGCAGCAGCCAGTTCAGCGCCAGCAGCAACAGGTACGAGCACAGCAGCTGACCTCCCCAAAGGCAGTAATACCGCAGCAGCGCCGCCCCGCCAGAGCTCCCAAAGACGTACCGCCGATTTAGGGTGTAGTTCAGGGCGGAGGACAGGGCGCGGGCCGACATGGTGGACCACCAGTAGCAGGCCAGCTCCGACAGCGGCCGGAAAATCACGGCGCTGCACAGCCAGAAGGTCAGCACATCCGCCGCTGCCGACAGCGCCGAGGAGGCCGTGTACCATCCCAGGCCGGAGACCAGGCTGACGGTCACCCGCCAGGTGTCCCGTACGGGGTGGAGATGGGTGCCGGCGTTGTTATTATAATAGATGGTGTGTATGGGTACCTGACACAGTTCCACCCGCTCCCGTGCGGCCCGGATGAGCATGTTCATCTCGTACTCGTACCGCTCCCCCTTAATGCCGCGGCACCAGTCCAGCAGATCCCAAGGAATCCCCCTCAGCCCAGTCTGGGTATCCCGCAGCCGGGGACCGTACAGGGTGCGGAAGGCCCAGCTGGTCAGGCGGTTGCCTGCCTTCGACTTGGCGGGCACCTGCGGCAGGGTCAGATCCCGTACCCCCAGGACCAGCCGCCCTCCCTCCTCCAGGGCTGCCTGGCCCACGGCGATGACGTCCTCCACACTGTGCTGGCCGTCGGCGTCCGCCGTGACGGCGGCGCAGCCGGCCCACCGGGACTGGCTGGCGATGCAGGCGAATGCGTCCCGCAGGGCCCGCCCCTTGCCCATGTTTCGCTCATGACGCAGAACGGTGCAGCCCGGCAGCGCCTCCAGCGCCTGGAAAGTCGGGCAGCAGCTCTCCGCGCTGCCGTCGTCCACCGCGATTACCTGCTCTGCTCCCTGCTCCAGCAGTGCGGCGGCATAGGCCGGCAGCGCCTCATCCGGGTCCAGTGCCGGAATAACCACGATGCACCGGCGCAGCGGTCCTGTTTTTTCGTCCATAAAAATACACGCTCCCATCCGGCCCCCATGGGGGCGAAGAATCAAGGGCTCTCACGGGGCGGTGGGCCCACCGCCGTCAATACCCTTCTGTACTACGCATACTAATACACTTCTTTTAAGTTCAGGATAGAACAATTTTTAAGAATTTCTTACGGTTTGGAAAACTCTTCCTTCGGAAGCTCTGGTATATCGTACCAAAAAGCGGCGGCGGGGTCAATCGGTACAAAAGGGAGAAAACCGTCTGAAAAGGTCGAACCTCCGGCCGGACGTCGATTTCCACGCTGCCGGTTCAGGTTCTCCCTTGCCAAACGAGAAAAATATGGTACAATGGGACTGCTCACGCAAAATTCACCGAAATGTAGGAGAACAAAATGGAACTGAACATCGACATTAAAGCCAAGATTGACGAAATTGTCAAGAGACTGCAGGCGGACCCCGCCATGCTCAAGGATTTCCAGAGCGACCCCATCCGGACCCTGGAGAAGATGATCGGCATTGATCTGCCGGAGGAGCAGCTCCAGCCGTTGGCGGCCGGGATCAAGGCGAAGCTGGGCGCCTCCCAGCTGGGCAGTGCGCTGGACGGGCTGAAAAAGCTGTTTTGACGGATCGGGCGGCGCGGAACTTTCCCGCCGCCCGCTTTTCTCTGCAGGATAAGAAAATCTTAATAAGGTCTTAAAATGCCCGCTCCTATCTTTTGGAGCGCATATATGCTACAATATCTCCTAAAAGGAGGGGAGAACCGCGTATGGCTAACATCCTGATCTGCGATGATGAGCGGGATATTGTGTCCGCTCTGAAAATATACCTCAGCACCGAGGGCTACACCCTCTTCGAGGCCGGCACTGGGCGGGAGGCGCTGGATATCGTCCGGAAAAATGAGATCCACCTAATCCTGATGGATATCATGATGCCGGAGCTGGACGGCATCTCCGCCACCGCCAAGCTGCGGGAGGAGTACAACATCCCCATCATCCTCCTAACCGCCAAGAGCGAGGATACGGACAAGGTGCTGGGCCTGAACGTAGGGGCGGACGACTATATCACCAAGCCCTTCAACCCAATCGAGGTTCTGGCCCGGGTCCGCAGCCAGCTGCGGCGCTACACCACACTGGGCGGCATGGAGCAGAAGCCCAGCAAGCTGGTCATCGGCTCCATATCTCTGGACGACGAGACCAAAGCGGTGACGGTGGATGGCGAGACGGTAAATCTCACGCCCATCGAGTACAACATTCTGCTGCTTCTGATGCGGCACCCGGGGCGGGTTTACTCCTCCACCCAGATCTACGAGCAGGTGTGGAATGAGACGGCCTTCGGCTCCGAGGGGGCGGTGGCCGTCCACATCCGGCACCTGCGGGAGAAGCTGGAGATCGATCCCTCCAATCCCCGGTATCTGAAGGTGGTGTGGGGACTGGGCTATAAAATGGAGCCCTGAGCCGCGGCCGGCCGCGGAGAAAGAGGTGAACTGCTATGGAAATGAAAACAGACCTTCGACAATCCCTGGCGGCCAAGTGTGCCGCCGTCCTCCTCTTTTTTGCCGCCGCCGCGGGAGCCCTAATCGGCTCCGCCGCTATCGCCTATATCAGCTGCGGCTATGGCTCGGCCTCCACCTTCGAGGAGGATCTCCTATGCCGCACGGCCCTGGACAGCGCCATGACCGAGGCTTTCTACTATGCCATCAGCGAGAGCAGCGACTATGACTACCAGGACTGGAGCGCCGGGTTCGAGCTGGAGCGGGCCGGCGGCTTCTCCGCCCAGGTCTTTGACCGGAACGGCAAACTGGTGGGCGGCTGGGGCGATGTCCCGGACGGGGACCGGACGCTCTGCCGCGCGGAGAAGACCTTCCGTTACCAGGAGGAGCCTTTTGCCGTCCAGGGTTACGTCTCCGTCGAACTGCCCGCGGGGAGCAACTTTGCCGTGCGGCTGGGCATGTACAATCAGCTGCGCGCTCTGCCCTATGGCGTCACCGTGGTACTGACGGTGCTGCTGTATGTTTTGGCGCTGGCGGCGCTGGTATTCCTCCTATGCGCCGCCGGGCACAAGAGGGGCCGGGAGGGCGTCTCCCTGAACTGGCAGGACCGGATACCGCTGGATCTGTACCTCTGCATATCCGTCGGCCTGTTTTCCCTCGCTATGGTCCCGGCCATATCCGGCGACGGCGCGCCCATCGCCCTGGAAATCGCCACGCTCTGTATGTCCACCCTCTGCTGCGCAGCGGTGGCGCTGGCCACGCTGCTGACTCTGGCTTCCCGGTTTAAGAAGGGCAAGTGGTGGCGCAACACCGTCTGCTGGCGGCTGGTTCGCTGGTGCGTGAAAACCTGGAAGCGGTGCTGGCGGGCCATAGTGGAGCTGGTGCGCATCCTGCCCATGACATGGCGGGTGATTCTGGCGGTGCTGGGCGTGCTGGCGGGACAGTCAATTCTAGTCCTGCTGTTTTTTGGGAGCAATGGCAGCTTCCTTATTTTCCTGCTGACCGCCGTGCTGGACGCAGCCCTGGTGGCGGGGACAGCGTGGATGGTCATCCAGCTCCAGCAGGTGCGGGACATGGGCGCGGCTCTGGCTGCCGGAGACCTGGAGGCCCAGTTGGACACCGAGAAGATGTACTTCGATGTGAAGCGCCACGCCGAGGACCTCAACGCCATCGGCGTGGGAATGAACAAGGCGGTGGAGCAGCGGCTGAAAAGCGAGCGGCTGAAGACTGAGCTCATCACCAACGTCTCCCACGACATCAAGACGCCCCTGACCAGCATCGTCAACTATGTGGACCTGCTGAAAAAGGAGGACCTCCCCCCTGACGCCCAGGAGTACCTGGCGGTGCTGGACCGGCAGTCCCACCGGCTGAAGAAGCTGACCGAGGACCTGGTGGAAGCAAGCAAAGCTTCCACCGGCAACATGGCCGTTAATCTGGAACCCATCGTGGTCAACGAGATCGTCCACCAGGCCGTGGGCGACTATGACGAGCGGCTGGCCCAGGGGAGGCTGGAGGTCATTGTCAACACCTACGAAGGGAACCTTCTGGCTCTGGCCGACGGGCGGCTGCTGTGGAGAGTGCTGGACAACCTGCTGGGCAATGTGTGTAAGTACGCCATGGCCGGGACCCGGGTGTACGTGGATCTGGGCGCCCAGGAGGGGCGGGTGATCCTCTCCATGAAGAACATCTCCCGGGACCCGCTGAATGTGTCCGCTGACGAGCTCATGGAGCGCTTTGTCCGCGGGGACGCCTCCCGGCACACCGAGGGCAGCGGACTGGGTCTGAACATAGCCAAGAGCCTGATGGACCTGATGGGCGGCAGCCTGCAGCTGTTTGTGGACGGAGACCTGTTTAAGGCGGAACTGACGTTGCGGGCATAGAGGGCGGCCGAAAAATTTTACGTTTTTTTGCCGATAGTCATTGACATTTCGACACAAAACGGATATAGTTAGCTTGCCTGTTTTCCTGGGGGAAAGACACTCAGGAAAACAGGCAATTTTTCTATGCTCCGCGGGACGCGGGGACATCTAAACTATGAAAAAGGAACGGGGGAGGATAATGTCCAAAAAGTTGATCAGCCTCGCAGACTGCTGCGTGGCGTTTGACGGCGAGCTGGTTCTCGATCACATCAATCTATATTTCAATGACAGTGAGTTCCTCACACTGCTCGGACCCAGTGGCTGCGGCAAGACTACTACCTTGCGCATCATTGGCGGCTTTTTAACGCCCACTTCTGGAGAAGTGCTGTTCGACGGGGTGAGGATTAACGATGTTCCGCCCAATCAGCGGCAAATCAATACTGTCTTCCAGCGGTACGCCCTATTTCCCCACCTCAACGTCTTTGAGAACGTGGCCTTCGGTCTGCGCATCCCCAAGACGGAGGCGGGAAAACGGAAAAAGGCGAGGCTGCCCGAGGAGGAGATCCACCAGAGGGTGCTGGAGATGCTGGAGGTAGTCAGTCTGAAGGGCTTTGAGACCCGCCGGATCACGGAGTTATCCGGCGGACAGCAGCAGCGGGTCGCCATCGCCCGGGCCCTGGTGAACCGGCCGAAAGTGCTGCTGCTGGACGAGCCGCTGGGGGCGCTGGATCTGCGGCTGCGCAAGGATATGCAGAGTGAGCTCAAGCGTATCCAGCAGCAGCTGGGCATCACCTTCATCTACGTAACCCACGACCAGGAGGAGGCGCTGGCCATGAGCGACACCATCGTGGTCATGGATCAGGGCCGCATCCAGCAGATCGGTACGCCGGAGGACATCTATAATGAACCGAAAAACGCCTTCGTGGCGGATTTCATCGGCGAGAGCAACATTCTGGACGGCGTGATGCACGAGGACTACGTGGTGGAGTTCTTTAACCGGAAGTTCAAGTGCCTGGATAAGGGCTTCGCCCCCATGGAACCGGTGGACGTGGTCATCCGGCCCGAGGACGTGGACATCGTGCCGCCGGAGAAGGGACAGCTGCGGGGGACGGTGACCTCCGTCACCTTTAAAGGCGTCCACTATGACACCATCGTGGATTTTAAGGGCTTCAAGTGGCTGATCCAGACCACGGACTACCACCCGGAGGGGGAGACCATCGGAATTATTCTCAACCCAGACGACATCCACATTATGCACAAGAGCCCGTACTCCGGCATGTTCGGCGACTACTCCTCCTACTCTGAGGAGTACGACGAGTTGGAGGACATCTCCCTTCTGGAGGAGGACGTGGAGGGCGGAGATGAAGAATAAACGCTCCCTCTTCGCCGTGCCCTACGTGGGCTGGATGGCCCTGTTTGTGGTAGCTCCCATCGTCATGGTGGTGATCTACGCTTTCACCACTGCCGCCGGGGGATTCACTCTGGAGAACTTCTCCAGTATGGGGACCTACGCCTCGGTGTTCACCCGCTCCTTCTGGCTGGCCATTCTGGCCACATTGATCTGTCTTTTAATTGGCTATCCGGCGGCCTA
Organism: uncultured Oscillospiraceae bacterium; assembly: GCA_910584045.1. Classification (GTDB taxonomy): domain Bacteria; phylum Bacillota; class Clostridia; order Oscillospirales; family Oscillospiraceae; genus Pelethomonas. The sequence continues at coordinate 10,544 of CAJTYO010000039.1, forward strand.
TCTGATCTCCAGGGAGGGGCCCCGGTTCCAGCGGGCCGCTATGATGCTCGTCATGCTTCCCATGTGGATGAATTTTTTGCTGCGGACCTACTCCTGGATGTCCGTACTGGAAAATAACGGCCTGATCAACCGCCTTTTTGCCGCCATCGGCCTTTTTAAGCTGATCAACGGTGTCACCGGCGGCGAGATGGAGTATTTCCATATGATCAACACCCAGGGGGCGGTAGTGCTGGGCATGGTGTATAACTACCTGCCCTTCATGATCCTGCCCATCTATTCCGTCATCGAGAAGATGGACGGCAGCCTGCTGGAGGCCGCCCGAGATCTGGGGGCCGGCTCCGCCAGGGTGTTCAGCAAGGTCATCCTGCCCCTAAGCCTGCCCGGGGTGCTCTCAGGGGTGACGATGGTGTTCGTGCCGTCGGTATCCACTTTCGCCATCTCCCGCCTGCTGGGCGGAGGCACCCAGATGATGCTGGGCGACCTCATTGAACAGCAGTTTCTGGGCGGAGCCTACAGCCCCCACCTGGGCGCGGCCATCGCCCTGGTGATGATGGTGATTGTGGTGGTGTGCATGGTGGTGATGAATCACTTCGGCGAGGGTGAGGAACAGGCGGTGATGTTGTGAAAAAGCAGCGCCGAAGCGGCAGCCGCCTCTTTATCGGGCTTATTTTCCTGTTTCTCTACCTGCCCATTTTTCTGCTGATCGTGTTTTCCTTCAACGCCGGGGACAGCAGCGCCGTGTGGAAGGGCTTCTCCCTCCACTGGTACGGCGAGCTGTTTCAGAACCGGCTGATCATGGAGAGTCTGTATATGACCCTGCTTGTCTCCCTGCTGGCCACCGTCATCTCCACGGCGGCTGGGACCTTCGCCGCCATCGGACTCTACAGCCTGAGCCGACGGAAGCGGGACGCGCTGCTGGTGGTCAATAACATTCCCATGATGAATGCGGACATCGTCACCGGCGTGAGCCTGTGTCTGTTCTTTGTGGCCTTCTTTCAGGGCTGGGGAGGGGTCGCCCGGTGGGTAAACGGCATACAGAACGCTGTGGAGCTGCCCACCCGGCTGACCCTGGGCTTCGGCACCCTGCTGCTGGCCCATATTGCCTTCAACATCCCCTATGTGATTCTCAACGTGGCCCCGCGGCTGCGGCAGATGGACAAAAATCTGGTGGACGCGGCCCAGGACCTGGGCTGTACGTGGATGCAGGCCTTCTGGCGAGTGATCCTGCCGGAAATCAAGCCCGGGATCGTCTCAGGGGCGCTGATTGCCTTCACTATGAGCGTGGACGACTTTGTCATCTCCTACTTTACTGCCGGGTCTTCCACCTCCACCCTGTCCATGACTATTTACGGCATGACCAAGCGGCGGATCACACCGGAGATCAACGCGGTGTCCACGCTGCTGTTTCTGACGGTGCTGTTGCTGCTGGTGATCGTCAACGTCCGGGAGGTCCGGCAGGAGCGCCGGGGCGTCAGCCTGGAGCCGAGGAAGCTGACGTGGATGGAGAAGCTGTCCGTGCGGACCTCCACGCCCCGGTGGCGGTGGGTGAAGCGGGGGGCTGGCGCGGCCATGGCCTGCTGCTTTGTGGCGGCGGTGATTTTCCTGACGGGTGCCACCAGCTCCCGACCGGTGGTGAATGTATGCAGCTGGGGCGAGTATATTGACACGGACCTCATCACCCGGTTTGAGGAGGAGACCGGCATCCGGGTGAACTATCAAACCGTGGAGAGCAACGAGACGCTGTACTCCCTGCTGAAGAGCGGCGGCGCAGACTATGACGTGGTGGTCCCCTCGGACTACATGATCGCCAGGCTCATTGAGGAGGATATGCTGGAGGAGCTGGACTACGGAAACATCCCAAACTTCGAGCTTATCGACGACCGGTTCAAGTATCTCAGCTATGATCCGGAGAATATTTACACCGTCCCATACACGTGGGGCACCCTCGGGATCATCTATAATGCCGCCGTGGTGGAAGAGGATATCTCCAGTTGGAGCGTGCTGTACGACGACAAATATGCCGGGAATGTACTGCTGATCAACAATTCCCGGGATGCGCTGGGTGCGGCGCTGCTGTATCTGGGGTACTCCGTCAACACCACCAGCGAGGCGGAGATTCGAGAGGCCTACGCCCTGATTGACGACGCCAACCGCCGGGGCGTGTTCCAGGGCAAGGTCATGGACGAGGTCTTCCAAAAGATGGAGGGCGGCAACGCCGCCATCGCCACCTATTACGCCGGGGATTACCTCTCCATGCGGGATAATCAGGCGGAGGGAGTCGACTTGGCCTTCGTAATCCCGGAGGAGGGCTCCAACTGGTTTGTGGATGCGATGTGTATCTTGAAGGACGCGCCCCATAAGACGGAGGCGGAGATGTGGATCAACTTCATCGCTTCCACGGACGCCAATCTGGCCAACATGGACTATATCTGGTATGCGTCTCCCAACCGGGTGGCTTTAGAGCAATATCCTGCATACTATGAGGAGCTCTACGGTGAGGAGCTTGATCCGGAAACCTATGAGATCATGGCCGCATCGGCCGAAGTGCTGGAGCGGTGCGAGGTCTATGAGAATTTGCCTGGGGAGACGCAGCAGCTTTACAGCCGCCTGTGGGTCGAACTGGGGACCGGCTGAACTTGATATGCAGAAAAATTTGGGTGGGAGCGAAAATCCTACTTGACAGAATTGCATGGAGCCTCTATAATGAGACTGTTGCTGAGGGCTATTCCTTGGCAGCAGTCCTATCCGGGTGTAGCGCAGTTGGTAGCGCGCATGGTTCGGGTCCATGAGGCCGTGGGTTCAAATCCCGCCACTCGGACCAAAATGTGTTGATAAAAAAGATGCACAGCAAAAACACCGCATGAAAATGCGGTGTTTTTGCGTAAATGCGAAGAAATCAAGAAAATATAGCTCAAAAAGTTTGGAAATCAAAAATCCGACTCCGTTTTTTCAAAATAACGAAACCGGAGATGCAAAAAGCCCTTTTTTCTCAATAAGGTGAGTCGAACTCCCCACCACTCCGAAATCAGTCTTTCGTAAAGGCAAGCAGCCCCCTGCGGTTCGCCGGAACCTGTCCGGTGAACCACGGGGGGCTGTTTTTCATTTCCCGCCACTGTTACATCTGCCTGGTTTGTCCCACATGTATTACGCGATATTGCATGGCGCGTTGAACGTTGCCAGAGCCCTGAACTGGTTCCGGTGAACAATGGCATATTCAATTATCGGACCAAAGAACTTCTCGAGTTTAGCCCTGAGTACATCTTTTTATCAAAATCGTGTGTAAATTACAACGAAAATGCTCAAAATGTCGTGATTCAAAACCCAGACGATGGTTCGAGCTGGGATGTGGAGTCGTGGATGGCGTCTTTATCGGATGACCCCGCTATCGTGGCGCTTTTATGGCAGGTCGTTGGCGCAGTCATCCGCCCCTTTGTGCGCTGGAACAAGTGTGTGATGTTTTATGCGACGAGTGGCAACAACGGCAAGGGGACTCTGTGCGAGTTGATGCGGTCCTTGTGCGGCGAGGGGCGATACGCCAGCATCCCCGTGGAAAATTTTGGGGAGAATTTCCTGTTGGAAAAGCTCCCGGAGGTCATGACGATTATCGTCGATGAGAACAACGTGGGCGCGTATCTTGATAAAGCTGGCAACTTCAAAGCAGTTGTCACCAATGATGTGGTTCAAATCAACCGGAAAAACCGTCCGGCCATCCCATATCAGTTTTTTGGATTGATGGTTCAGTGCTTTAACGAACTCCCTCGAATTAAGGATAAGTCCGGCAGTCTGTACCGCAGGTGTTTATTTATTCCCTTCGACAAGAGCTTCACCGGTAAAGAGCGTAAATATATTAAAGAAGACTATCTCAAAAGGCCCGACGTGCTTGAGTATGTTATGTATAAGGTTCTAAATACTGATTACTACGCATTTTCAGAACCCGCCGCCTGCCGCCTTGCCTTGGAGGACTACAAGGTCTACAATGACCCGGTGCGCCAGTGGTGGGACGAGGTATCTGGAGAGTTTGTCTGGGACCTGCTCCCTTGGGATTTCTTGTACGAGCTTTACAAGCAGTGGTACTGTCGCCGTCAGACGTCACAGCAGTTCTTCGGCGCGCTTCTTCGCTTGGGCAGCATCCCATTCGCGCTTGCGCTGGGCCTCGGCGGCCTCATGGGCCTGCCGGGCGGCAGTATCGTCAAGGGGTGCGGGGTCTACCGGAGCCGGTTCCTGCTGCGGCTCTTCGCCGGCAGGTTCGGGAGCAGGCAGGGTATCCGGCTCGGGTTCGCCCTGATACGGGGATTCCTGATGCAGTTCGGAAAAGTATCCCATTTTGGACCTCCTTCGTTATTGTTAGGGTGGTGGGGCTGCGGCGGTCGCCGCCCCCTTACTGCTGCTGATATTGATAAGGGAGACGGGGGAGGACCCTCGCAGCGCTTTACATGGTTGGAGACAGGGTGCTGTGGTTGAATTTTGCAACTTTTGGCGGGTGATTTGTCTTAACACGTTTGACAGGCCAATTGTGTGAATGGCTCTTCGGCGGGGTCTTGGAATCTCCGGGAGCGGTCAGGCAGCGTCCGGCTCCGGGCCGGAGGGGCGTGATTTTAACACGTTCAGGGATTTCATTAACACTTTGCAGAGAATCCCGAAACCATTGCGCCGCAACAGCTTCAGCGGTTTTGAAGCACACAGCATTAACGCTTGGAAAATCAAAGTGTTAACGTCCTAACCATTGCGCTGCAACGGTCTTAGAGATTTTTAACACCATTAACACTATTTTTTGACTTACTTCCCACAGAACACAAAATACCCCTTAGTATCCGCAGCCGCAGTGAAAGCAGAATTTTCGTGTTAATCGTGTTAATGCACAAAAACACAACTTTTCCGGAAATTTGTCTCCAGCCATGTAAAGCGCTTCAGGGTCCTCCCTCATCCTTCTTAAACAACAGCCGCCGCAGGCGCGGCTGCGTGGGCGGTTGCGATTTCCCACTCGATATACCCCTCCATCATGGGGTCAACATGGCCGTGGCGCAGCTCAAACGATACGTCACTGAGTTCGTCTACCAAATCCCTGACCTTACGATAATCCAGGACCGCCCGCGCGTACTCCAGAATCAGTCTGCGCTCACCGCTCCCCAGGCGCTCCCCGTCCTGCTCTGCCAGCTCCATCAGGACCGTGGCCTGCTGCTCCGGGCTGCACGAGGGAAGAAACGGCTTGTCGTTGATAAGGCCATCCAGGCCGTTCCAGGTGCGTACTGTAATTCTGCTCATGGCAATGCTCCTTTCGTATTTTTTGTATCATCGTGTATCCGAGCATCCCCCGGATGCCGCTCCGCCCCAAGGGAACCAACTGCGAAAGTCAGCTCCCTTGGGGCGGCTGTGTTACTGCGGGAGTTCTCCCCAGCGCACATCAACATACTCCGAGCTGTTTGTCACGATAAAGCCATAGAGGCCGTCCCGGAACTCTGCCATAGCCAGCCGGAGGGGGTCTTTGTATGTCGCGTCCTCCGCCGTCTGGTAGAGCCAGAAGTCCAGAAGTTTGGCGAGTTGATAGTGCCACGGACGGACAGCAAAACCATGCTCCCGGTACTCCGGCGGCTGGTGGACGTTGTACTTGCTCACGTCAATGTCCGGAGCTTCCTCATCGGCAGGCCCTTCATGGCTCGCATAGCGCCCATTGTAGGCGCGGATATTGACCGCGTAGAGCTTGCGATAGATGCTCTCCGCGAAATAGGTGCAGGAGGTTTTGCAGTCGTGCAGTTCGATGTAGAGACTGTCCGGGGCCTCGAAGCCCCAATAGCTGTAGCCGCAGTTGAGCCGGATTTCAACAGCGTTCGCCAGCGCGGCCAGCGGCTCCGGGTTCATTATCATACAGGACACGATTATCCCTCCCTATTGCAAATTTCCGCGACAGCCTTTTCGATGCCGCGTTTGAGCCGGGGGTCCCCGAAGACTTCTTTTTCCGTGTAGCCGAGTGCTTCCAGAGTGTCCTCTGTGTCTCTGGTGTAGCCATACTCGTGGTTGTCCAACTCGTAGAGGAACATCTGATAGATAAAGCCCTCCCCGGTCGTGTCCCCCGCAATAGCTGCCGTCATCTCGGCGTCATGGCGTTCTGTCGTTTGACTGAGCAGGCCGACATCCTTTTGCTGGACATAGCCGCCGCCGGGAACGCGGAGTATCTTGTCGAGGTCCTTATCAGGGTCGAGGCCCCAGCCCTCCATCATCTCATCGAACTGTTTCCGGCTGAACGCGAAGCCGAGGGGGAGCACGTTAAACTCCGCCTGCTGTCGCTGGCGCAGCTCTGCATACTCATTCATAATCATATCCTCCTTACTGAAATACCGGTTTGATGTCTGCCTGCATGGGCCAGTCCGGTTCTCCGTCGAAAGCGTTGTTGCAGGCGGAATGCGGGGTATCCCCCCTCTGTTCGCAGACCTCCCTGGGAGAACAGCAGTCCAGCAGTTTCCAGAGAGTGCCGTTCTCGTCCTCGTAGACATAGCGGCTCCAACTGTCTGTACCAATGTAACGCAGGTGCAGGGTTTTGTTTTGCATGGGTTCCGTACCTCCTTCGATGGCCGCGCTGGGCGGCAGAAATCAGCTCTATTGGCTGCTATAAGTAAAGTGGCATCCCCCAGGATGCGAAAAGAACAGCCTGACGGCGTTCATTACCGGTCAGGCTGTTCTTTTTGTTTAATCTTGGGAAACGGCGGCGGGTCGTCAGCCCATTTCTGCGCATACGCCTGCAATGCGGCGGTATGTGCAGCGTTGTTCTGCCGCCACGTGATGACTTCCCCGCTGGACAGGATTTCATCCAGTTTGCGGCGCATATCCTCCGGGTCGAAGTAGGAGACAAATACAGTTTCCCCACCTCCCGGAGCGCGGGGAAGCAACTCCAAGACCGTCTCCGTGTCCTGCGTCATTTGCCATCCTGTCGCATTCTGGCTCTCCAGATAATGCTCTAGGGCGGCAGCATCCTGCTTCGGCAGAATCAGGAAGGAAACTTCATTGCCACGCTTCACGCCGGGGATTTGAGCCTTATCTTCCTCAGATGCGGGAGCGGCGAACGGATAGAACGGCGGCGGGTCCTTTACCCACCGGTCATCCCGCAGGCAGGCCCGGTATAAGCGGTCTGCTCCATTGTTCTGCCAAGCGATTATATCCGGGTCACTCTGGAGCTGTTCCAGCTTCCGGGACATATCGCTCGGGTTATAATACGATGCGAACGCCAGAACGTGCTTCTCCACACGCGGCGCTCCGGGATACAGCCGTACCTCCGGAATTATATATCCTTCCGGCAGGTACGGCTGAACATCCCGGAGAGACATAATTTGCCAGCCCGTGATTTGACATTCTTGCAGAGCGTGTTCCAAAGACATTCTTAGCTGCGGGGCGAAGAACAGAAATGTCGGCGCGTTCTCGCGGCGAACGTCAGTAAAATCTATCATAGGTCACTCCCTCTCAATCAAATTTTAAAAGATTTTATCAGATATGGCAAGGGAGTTAGCCGGAGGTCCCGGTGGCGAAGCTGTTTGAGGATTGAGGAAAATATACGAACGCGGATGGTCCAGACCATACTCAGTCTGGGTCATCCGCATTTTGCGTTTCTGCTGGCAGAATGCCGAAGTGTTCCAGCGCCTCCTTGATATATGCTACTTTATTGGCGGGACAATAGGGCTTCTTCCGAGGGTTCCCGTTCTTGGATTTATTATTGCTTTCGGCAACCTCCAGCCCACACATACGCTTTACGCAGGCGATATATTCTCCACGGATTTTTGCTCCGTACTTGTCCTCGACATACGCGATGATGTCCGTGTATTGAACTGGGCGTTTGGGATGGTAGTTGCTCTGTCCTCCAGGCTCCATGATTACCTCCAATTTGGGAGCAGATTGGGGCCGTTTTGGATACGATTTATTTTGGCGAAAATCTGACACGAGTGAACACCACCCAGGTACGGAACATGAAGCAGTACCTGCTGACGGTGCTGTACAACGCCCCGGCTACGATTGAGAACCACTATGCCGCCCAGGTCAACCATGACCTCTACGGTGGGGAGGCCGCTTAAGGTCAGAAACAGCGCCATGCCGCCGGCATAGCGCTGTTCTCATTTTGTCGGGGGTAGCGTGGTGTTCAGCAGGTCTCCCACTCGTACACCCAAAGCGTCTGCGATGTTGTACAATACTTCGAGGGAAAAGGGCCGCACGATGTTGGGGGCCTCAATGGAACTCAGGTGGGAGCGGCTGATCTTTGCCTTCTCCGCCAGCTTTTCCTGCGACAGTCCCTGCATTTTTCGCAGGCTGGCAATTGTCAAGCCAAGCTCGATGAATCTGTCTCGATTGCAGAATCCCACTTCCTTGCTCATCCGCTGCGGCACCCCCATGTGTAGGATGTCTTTATTATAAAATTTTTACGCGCTCTTATCCGCTTCTATTGTTGAGCTGTTAACTAATATTTAGAGCAAATATATAATGTAAGAAGCAGAACGGAATTCAAGAGGCAGATCACTAAAAAATACACCCATGCCTCCGAACATGGGTGTATTTTCATATTCAACCATTCCTGGCCTTCTCGATTGCAATACCCTCTATATAGCGGTTTATAATATCTTCCACGTTTTTGATATGAACAACGGGTAACCTGCTCAAGCGAGCAACCACGCCGGATATGTCGGAATTATCTGCATCACCCAGCAAAATAAAGTCACAGGAGACCAATAAAACAGAACAAAGCTGAAGCAAGATCGGAACGGAGAGTCCAACTGCCCCACGTTCAACGCCAGAGATATATTGCGCTGTAACATCCAGCAACTCGGCCAGCCTCTCCTGTGTTAGCCCGGCTATCTCCCGCGCTTGTTTGACGCGCATACCAATTTGTACGTTTTCCGTTTTTTTCTCCGCCACAAAACTCACCTCCCACTTGTAGTTTAAGTGAGTTTTGCAGTATAATACAGTCATTAAAAATTTAGTTTTACTAATCTTAAAAATTTATATCCCCAATAATAGGAGGAAATACCATGAGCAAAAACATCTGTGCGTTTACGGGCCATCGTCCCAGCAGATTTCCGTGGGGCTATGATGAAAGCAACCAGGAGTGTGTTGCACTGAAAGAGATTTTAACTGGAGAGATTATGCGGTTAACCGATATCGGTGTAACAAATTTCCTCAGTGGGATGGCGGAGGGTGTAGACACTTGGGCCTCAGTCATTGTTCTGGCGCTCCGGGAAAAGAATCCTGCGATTAAACTCCACTGCATTCTCCCATGTAAAACGCAGGCGGATAACTGGAGTTCCACATCGCAGGTTCTCTACCGCTCTATTCTGGAACAGGCTGATTCTATTATTTATGTCAGCAGAGATTACCACAAAAAATGTATGATGGAGCGCAATAAATTCATGGTCAACCATGCGGATATTATTCTGGCTGTCTGCCGGAAAATTCCTCGCAGCGGGACAGAGGCAACCATCAATTACGCCAGGAAAATGAGCAGAGAAATTATCATCATAGACCCATCTGCCCGGAAACTCACCCACGAAAATCCAGTTGCTGACTTTACAGCAATATGAAAGAAACAGGACCTCGAATGTGGTACATTCGAGGTCCTGTTCGTACACGTTCAATTTACTTCAAATCTTCTCCACGGGACCTATGCCGTTCTCCGCCGTTTTTTCTGTTTAGCTGTTTGCTCTATCTCAATCTACATAGGACAGGAGATTATCTAAATGCATTACGATGTGAAGCAAAGCGGAGCACGCATACGTCTTCTACGTATTCAGAATCGGTATACCCAAGAGGAACTCGCAAAGCTACTGAATATTGACAGAAGTTTTTTGAGCAGTATCGAATCCGGCAAAAAAGGATGTTCTGTAGATCTGCTTATACAACTCGCTGCATTTTTTCAAATATCCCTTGATGAGCTTATCCTTGGAACAAAGCATAATGTCTCTTCCAGTAAAGAGCAAATAAAAGATAGCATATCTACATTGATCGATCACCTGGAACGCTTTAAAGCCAGCTTATAAACGTATGTGACTAATTGTCACAGGAATGTGTCTAATGCTCTCTAAAAAAATCTGCCGGACCTATTACAATAAGGCTGTACCCAGTCAAGCAAGCATTTTGTGACAGAAATGCTATATGACAATGCACCTTGCAAATTGAATATCCGAAGACTTAGATACGTTACTGACGGGGCCTCTTGATGAGAGGGGCAAGCGACAGCGGAGGGTGCGCCAAGACCATCTGTAGAAGCAGGGGAAAAGATGGGGGGATTATCTCCCTGGAGGCTTCTATCAAAGGGCCAGAGGAAAGGTGTCGAGCGGTTCCCACCCGACCGAAAACAGCCGATGGCAAGCTGTTTTGCGATGATTCCGTCAGCGACAATGATACTCCCGTCCTGCCGAATGGAGGGCGGCCGACAGAGATCCTGCCGGGGGTGAGAGTCCCGTGGAGCGGTGAAGCCAGCCGCCGTCTATTTCTTCGCCCTGTCACCTGGGGAAGTAGTGTCGAATGCAGGTGTGTAAAGCGAGACTTATGCTGAGTCTCAAGATTATCAATGTCAGATGCACCAGGGATCGCCGCTATAAGAGCAGGCGAACAACCCGCAGCGCTGAGGCTGACTAGCAAGTGCAGCCACTCAGGAAAATGCTGTGGATCAAAACTTCCTGTTCGGAGGCGGAGATCCCTGTTTATGTGACATTGAGCAGTTAGCCGGAGAGCTAGGCAAAGAAAAGGCTCTCGACATGGCATCTGGAGTGTGGTATAGTAAAAGCAGTTGTTTTGCAATTGAACAGGATTTATCGTGCCGGGAAAATACAGTGGATTTTTGAAATATGCTGTGATAGAATATTATATAAGGGGAGACATATTACATGGGAGTAGAAGCAACTCTGGCAGAGGCGATTGGTACAACGGGAGTCAATGCGAAATATGATGCGGCCTGTAAACGGCTGTTGAGTGAGAAGTATATTCTGGCATGGATCATGAAGAGCTGTCTGACGGAATATCAAAATTGTGCGATTAATGAAATCGCAGAGAGATATATTGAAGGGCAGCCCTCGGTGGAAAGCATCCCGATTGCTCCGGATAAAACGAACCCCGTTATTCGAGGGCTGCGTACAGAAGATTCCTCGCAGTCAGAGGGAGCCATCACCTACGATGTGCGGTTTTATGCTTATGCTCCGGGGACAAAGAAACCGATTCGTCTGATTATCAATGTGGAATCTCAGTTAAATTATAACGCAGGATATCCTTTACTCAAACGCGCTATATTCTACGGCAGCCGGATGATCTCTTCGCAGTATGGGACAGAGTTCACAAACGCAGAGTATACCGGGATATGCAAGGTCTATTCGATCTGGATTTGCCCTTCGCCGCCAAAGCATCACCAGAATACGATTACCCGCTACCACATTGCAGAGGAAAACATCGTTGGACATGTCAAGGAGGACCTGGAGAACTACGACTTGATGACGGTGATTATACTGGGACTTAGCGACCCTGCTGAAGCGGAGGAGGAAAGTGTCGGTATATTGCGCTTATTATCTGTATTGTTGTCAAGCGAGACAGCGGAAGCAGAAAAGAAGCGAATTTTGAGAGACGATTATGCAATACCTCTTACAGAAAGGATGGAAAGGAGCCTGACAGAAATGTGTAATTTGAGCCAAGGTGTGGAAGAAAAGGGAATCGCCAAGGGGCTGGTCAAAGGTCGTGCTGAAGGCCGTGCTGAAGCGACGGCCACCCTTATTCGGAATCTAATGGACAGCGCAAGTGTTTCAATTGAAAAAGCAATGTCAATGTTAAAGATTTCCGAGGAAGACCGTGCAAAATATATAGAACTGCTGGAAAGGCAGTAAAAAAGAAAAATGATGGCCGGTTACCTGACAAGGTGACCGGCCATCATTTTGTGACAAAGGAGGGATACCGATATGTCCAAATCAGGGAGCCCCATCCACGACACCAAAATGATAATTACGGTTCAGGGGCGCGAGGTAGCAATGCAATTTACTGAGAAACCAAATCCGCAGATCGCTCTCCAAGTCAAACAGGTGCTTATGGGAAACTACCTGGCAACCAGCAGTAAATAAACAGGAACTGTCTGCAATTATTCAACGTCAATTTACAATTAATTCTATAGTAAGGAAGGAAAATACATATGTCAAGAAAAGTTTATTGCTATTATGAATGCCCTGCTGTGGAGCGAATTTCTCAAAAATTGACTGCTGGTTGTGAAATAGCCAGACAGCGAGCAGCCTGCCAGGAGTTTGCAAAAAAGATGGGGTGGGATATTGTCGGAGAAATAGAGGAATCTGGCGTAACTTCTCCTGGTGCTTCCCACCGTACCAGCGAAGGATTGCCGCAGCTCGGCGCATTGCCTGATTGGAAGAATGTTGACATTCTTCTGGCTTCATGTTTGACCGCTTGATCCATAATGTTGAAGAAATTCCGACTGTTCTTGAATACTTCGCTCATGAAAACGTTGCTGTGTGGAGCACCATGGAAGGCGAGATAAGAGGCGGTGACCGCACAGACCGGCTAATGCGGTATATTTCTTTTTGGCAAAACTGGCGCGGCAAAGTCTCCCCATCACAGCGGACAGCGCCCTTCAGAATGTGTGGGATGCCGCGGGGGTACGTTTGGTGTGTCCATTTGTGCAGAACATCGACCAGACAGTCGGTTTGATCCGTCATATCCCAGGGATTCAGATTTTGCGGGAGAAGGACTACATCCGAAACCCAAAGCCCAATGGATACCGCAGTTACTACGTGATCCTCTCTTTGCCTCTGCGGTTCCTGGAGAAAATGCCGGAGCATCCGGTCTGGCTGGAGGTCCAGCTCCGTACCATCGCCATGGACTGCTGGGCCAGTATTGAACACCAGTTGAAATATAAACACGATATAGAAAATCAAACGCTGATCGTCCGGGAACTGAAACGCTGTGCGGATGAAATCGCCTCTACGGATCTATCCCTGCAAACCATACGGGATTTAATAGAGGGACCGGGAAAGGAGGATGCCTTATGCGAATCTTGGTAGCCGATGACGAGCCGGAGATGACCATGGTGCTGGAGGCCCTGCTCAAACGGGAGCATTACTCTGTGGACGTGGTCTACAATGGGCAGGACGCTTTGGACTATGGGCTGGCGGAGAACTACGACTGCCTGATCCTGGACATCATGATGCCCAAGTTGGACGGTATCCAGGCTTTGCGGGCCCTGCGGGCCAAAAATATTGCCACGCCGGTGCTGCTGCTGACGGCAAAAAGCCAGGTGGAGGACCGGGTGGCGGGGTTGGACAGTGGGGCGGATGACTACCTGCCCAAGCCCTTTGACAACCGGGAATTTATCGCCAGGATACGGGCCTTGACCCGCAGAGGCGGAGAGTATACCCCAAATGTTCTCGCTGCCGGAAATGTCACATTGGATTGCTCCACCTTTGAACTGAAGTGCGGTTCCTCCTGTATCCGGCTGGGCAATCGGGAGTTTCAGATGCTGGAGCTGCTCATGCGCCAGACCGGGCGGCTCATCTCCACGGAGCAGTTTATGGAACACATCTGGGGCTACGACAGCGAGGCGGAGATCAACGTGGTCTGGGCCTATATCTCTTATCTGCGGCGCAAACTGGAGGCGGTGGGCGGGAACGTTCGGATCACCGCCCGCCGGGGCCAGGGGTATCTGCTGGAGGAGACGATATGATCCGCTCTCTGCGCCGGAAATTTATTTTGATCGCCATGGCATCCCTCATCGGGACTATGACCGTCCTCTGCGCCGCCATCGGCTTCGGTAGCTGCTATACCACCACACGGCGGGTGGACAAGGCCATCTCCATCCTGTATCAGAACGGGGGGACCTTCCTCCCGCCCGGAGCCCGGGTGGACCCCTCCGATTTCAATTTCCAGGTCACACCGGAAACCGCCTTTGAAACCAGATACATCATCGTAGAACTGACTAGGCAGAAAGAAATCAAATCCGCCAATCTGGAACATATTGCCACCCTGGACCGGCAGACAGTGGTGGACACCATCAGTCAGATCATCAATACCGGGACGGAGCGGGGGTATGTTGACCATTACCGCTTTGGCGTGTTCCCCAATGAGGATGGAGGGAATACAATCATTGTACTGGACTGCTTTCTTCAGCTCCAGGCGATGAACAATATGCTGCGGATCACCGGTTTCATCTTCCTGGCCTGTATTTTGATCGTGTTCGTCTTGCTGTTGTTTTTGTCCAAGCGGGCGATCCGGCCTTTTGTGGATAATCTGGAGCGGCAGCGGCAGTTTATCACCGACGCCTCCCATGAGTTAAAAACACCTTTGGCTATTTTATCAGCGAACCTGGGTCTGCTGGAAGATACTTATGGGGAGGACAAATGGCTAGGGAGCGCAAAGTCCCAGATCACCCGCCTGGACAGGCTGATCAAAAATCTGGTAGAGTTGGCCCGTACAGAGGAGACGATTCGAGAGGACGCGGTGGAAGTGTTTTCTGTCAGCGAGATTGCCCAGGCGAATACAGACGCATTTCAGCCGCTGGCCGAGGCGGACGGAAAATCGTTAGCGGTGGAAATTACGGATGGGATCAGCACCAAGGGAGTTCAAAACAATTTCTTCCGGCTGTTTTCCATTCTGCTGGACAACGCAGTCAAATACTGTGATGCGACGGGAACGATCCGTCTGTCTGTATCCATGCGGGGACGAAACATCTGTACTATCGGGTTTGTGCGGTTGACGGGTCGAGTGTCAACATTGCGAGGGACCGAACTCAAAGACATTTGTGCAACATTCCGGCGCTCTAAAAGGCTACAACCAGGTGAAAGCACACGCTATTTACGATGTTTTGTCGAAAATGTATCTTTCCGCCGAAATTCATCCCCAGCCAGAGCAGGACGAGATTGGAGCGTTGGAGTTTCTGCTGACGTGGTATGATATTGCCGGAAAGGTTTTGCTTGTGGGAGATAGGGGATATTCCAGCTATGCGCTGTTTGCGTCGCTTCTTGAGCGGGAAAACACCGACTTTCTCATTCGGGTGAAGCAGGGGCGCGGCGCGATGAAATGTATAGCGGACCTTC
>CAJTYO010000040.1:0-9158 GCA_910584045.1 uncultured Oscillospiraceae bacterium
AAACAGGAGGGCGCTTCAAAGAGCGCTCTCCTGCTGTCTGTTACCTTGCCCCCCGACTAAACTTCCGTTTTGCTTTCTTCTGCTCTTTCTCTGCCGTCTCTCGACGCTTTGCGTCCTCAACGGCCCTTTCTACTTCCTCCGGGCTGAAAGCCCGCTTGACCCGCTCAAAGTCGGCAAGTGTCCCCCGCAGGGCCTTGTTCTCCATCTTCACCTCCTGCAAGCGTTCGGACAGGTTGGCGTTGCCCTCCCGTACCCGGCCATAGTCCCCCTGCAAACGCTCATACTTCCCTTTCAACTCGACATAGGCCCGGTACAAAGAGCGCAGCACCTTGACGATCTGCGCCAGCAGGGGCTTGGCTTTCTTCTCCCGGTAGGACTTGGCGCTCTCCAGCGGCCCAGGCTCCGGCAATATCCGCTCCGGGTCGTCGGAGAACTGCGCCGCCAACTGCTCCATGTTCCTCACAGCCGGGGCCAGCTCCTTTAGACGCTGCTCCTGCTGTTCCACCTGTCCCTGCTTCTTGGCCTTGACCGCCTCCAGCTCGGCAATCTCCTTGGCCCGCTGTTCCTTCTTGTAGTCCATCACAGACAGGTGCTTGTCGTGGGTGCCCTTGTCCTCCCACTCTATCCCGTGGCGCTCCATCACGGCGGCAAGCTGTTCCTTTTCAGAGCGTACCCACTGGCTCCACTCCGTGTCGCCCCTGGTGCCGCCCTTGAAGCCCTGGGCCGCTAACGCCTGTTTGAGAGATACCCTTGTGTCCAGGCCCCGCTTGCTCCCGGTGGTGAACGGTACGAAGTCGATGTGCAGATGGGGCGTGGCCTCGTCCATGTGGAGGTGGGCGGAGAACACCCGAAGCTGGGGGTTGCGCTCCTGGAAGCCTCTCATGTACTCGTCCAGCACCGCCGCCGCAAGCTGGCCGTCCTCGCCCTCGGCGCTCATGTCGTCCTTGTTGCCCACTTGCAGGATGATTTCATGGAACGGCTTTTCCTGCTTGCTGGAACGTATCTTTTCGTAGTAGTCCTGGGAAAGGATTGACAGACGGCAAAAAGCCCTTACCGATGTTGCCATCGGTAAGGGCTTTGTAATATGGTTTTTGTCACCCGCAAGCCGCAAAGGAACACTTTTCACCTGCAATCCACCGGGGATACAGAATGATACGGCCTATGGGGAGCGTTATCAAATTGTTATCAAAAGAGAGGCACAAAACCGTCTATCCGTTGTGCCGCAACGGGTTCAGAGTTTCAAAAACTCATTCCCACTCCACAGTCGCCGGCGGTTTGCTGGTAATATCATAGCAGATTCTGTTGATCCCCGGCACCTCGTTCACGATTCTGGTGCTCACCCGGTCCAGCACGTCATAGGGAATTCTAGCCCAGTCGGCGGTCATGAAGTCGCTGGTGGTCACTGCCCGCAGCGCCAGGGTATAGTCGTAGGTTCGCCCGTCCCCCATGACCCCCACGCTCCGGGTGTTGGTCAGCACAGCAAAATACTGGCTGACAGCCCTGTCCAGTCCGGCGGAGGCGATCTCCTCCCGATAGACAGCGTCCGCCTCCCGCAGGGCATACAGCTTTTCCCTGGTCAGGTCGCCGATCACCCGAATAGCCAGACCCGGCCCCGGGAAGGGCTGGCGGCTTACCAGATACTCCGGCAGGCCCAGCTCCCGGCCCAGCTGCCGCACCTCGTCCTTGAACAGCAGCCGCAGGGGCTCAATGATCTCCTTGAAGTCCACACAGTCCGGCAGGCCGCCCACATTGTGGTGGCTCTTGATCACTGCCGCGTCGCCGGCGCCGGACTCAATTACGTCGGGATAGATGGTCCCTTGGGCCAAAAAATCCACCGAGCCGATTCTCCGGGCCTCTTCCTCGAAGACCCGGATGAACTCCTCGCCGATGATCCTCCGCTTTTGCTCCGGCTCGGATACCCCGGCCAGCCTGCCCAGGAACCGGTCCTCCGCATCCACACGCACAAAATTCATGGCCCAGTTCTGGAATGCAGCCTGGACCTCGTCCCCCTCGTTTTTACGCATAAGCCCGTGGTCGACAAATACGCATGTCAGCTGCTCCCCCACGGCCTCGGCCAGCAGGGCGGCGCACACGGAGCTGTCCACGCCGCCAGACAGGGCCAGCAGCACCCGACCACCGCCTACTTTCTCCCGGATGGCGGCCACGGCGGTGCGCTTATAGTCCCCCATGGTCCAGTCTCCCGCCGCGCCGCAGATCTCATAGAGGAAATTACGGATCATCGCCACGCCGTTTTCGGTGTGCCTGACCTCCGGATGGTACTGCACCCCGTAGAAGCCCCGCTCTACGTCAGCGATAGCCACGTTGGGACAGGCCTTTGACCGGGCCGCCAGCGTGAACCCCTCGGGGACCCTCTCCATGTAGTCACCGTGGCTCATCCAGCTCACGCCCGTCTCCGGCAGCCCCTTGAAGAGGGGGCAGGAGGCATCATAAAAAGTCTCTGTTTTTCCGTACTCCCGGGCAGAGTCGCTCTGGGCGGCGGCGACCTTTCCACCCAGCGTGTGGGCCATGAGCTGGCAGCCGTAGCAGATGCCCAGCACGGGGACGCCCATGGAGAAAATCTCCGGGTCCACATGGGGGGAGGTCTCCAGATAGACGGAATTGGGCCCGCCGGTAAGGATGAACCCGATGGGCTCCATCCTCCTCAGCTCCGCCAGGGGCGTGGTATAGGACTTTACCTCGCAGTACACGCCGCACTCCCGGACACGCCGGGCGATGAGCTGGTTGTACTGGCCGCCGAAATCCAGAATAATGACAGTTTGATGGGCCAAGACGGACGCCTCCCCTTTTTTATTCCTTATCCTCGTTTTCCCGGAACACGATCCCGTGTTCGTCGGCGCTCTCGATGACGGCCAGAGCGTGGTAGTTGAGCCCCATCTCTCTGAGCCGGTCGCCGCCGCCCTGGAAGCCCTTTTCCACGGCGATGCCGATGCCCTTCAGCTCCGCCCCCGCCTGGCTCACCAGGTCGCACAGGCCCCGGACGGCCTCACCGTTGGCCATGAAGTCGTCCACCACCAGTACCCTGTCCGCGTCGGTCAGCCACTCCTTGCTGAGGATCTGGGTAACCTTCTTCTTGTAGGTATAGGAGAAAATTTCGCTCTGGTACAGTCCGCCCTCGATGTTGTCGCTCTTGGCCTTCTTGGCGAAGACCATGGGCACGCCGTACCGCTGGGCGCAGATGGTCGCCAGTGCGATGCCGCTGGCCTCAGCGGTGAGGACCATGGTTATGTCTTTCACGTCAAAGAATTTCGCAAACTCGTCGGCAATAGCCTCCATCAGCTTCACGTCCACACGGTGGTTGAGAAAACCGTCCACCTTGATGATGTTGCCCGGAAGCACCCTGCCCTCCTTACGGATACGCTCCTTCAGCAGCTCCATTGTTTGTTCCGTCCTTTCTGATATGTGTATTTATCGCATCCGGCGCCCCATGCGCCTATTGTTCTTATTATGCCAAGAAATCGCCCCCCTGGCAAGTGGGGAAATGGACAAATTTGCATCTTTTCCGGCATCCGCTCCCTTAAAGCCGCTACATTTCGCTGAGACAGTCCCTATTCTTCATAAAGTACTCCACGCCGGAGTAAATGGTAGTGACCACAATCACTCCCACGCACACCGTGTTCAGCGCCGCCGGAATGGGTAGGAACATCAGCACGATGCACGCCATGGTGGAGGCCGTCTTCACCTTCCCGGACCACCCGGCGGCGATGACGCGCCCCTTGTCGCTGGCCACCATCCTCAGGCCGCTGACGGCAAATTCCCGTACAATGACGATGAGCAGCGCCCAGGCGGGCATCTGCCCGATCTCCACAAACCACAGCATGGCGGCGGTCACCAGCATCTTGTCCGCCAGGGGGTCGGCAAACTTACCGAAGTCTGTAATGAGGTTTCTCTTCCGGGCAATCTGGCCGTCCAGCATATCGGTCAGGCTGGCAATGATAAAGATAGCCAGGGCGATATACGCCGCCCCCGGGATATCCAGGTACAGCACCAGCAAAAAGGGCAGAATCAGCACGATCCGCAGCAGCGTCAGCTTATTGGGCAAATTCATCGTATATCCTCCATTTCTCACGGCCTCCCCGCCAGACCCATCCATCGGCGGGCAGCATCCTCCGCCGTGCCGGACGCCCCGCTGGAGCGTACCCCGCCGGCCAGCAGCTGCTCCCGCAGCCGCAGGTAGAATTCCCGATAGAACCTGATCCGGTCCCTCCACATCGCTGTGGCGGACGGCGTGGCAAAGTCTATTGTCAGATACTCCTCCAGCTTCCCCAGGATGCCCTCCGTATGGGCCAGCCTTCCCTCCGGCGGCAGGGCGCTGAACCCGGCGTTCTCCAGTGTCTCATACAGCCGGTAAGCGCCAAACCGGTCGATGTTATCCGCGTCCGCCACCGTCATGGCGAAGGCTGTCCGCTCCCCCGGAAAGTCCGCCTGCCCGTCCGCATGGACGGCGACAGCGAAGCATATCGCCTCCGTCTCCCGCTCTCCCAGCCCCAGCTCCCGCAGGAAGGGCCGGGCGATCCGGGCGGAGGCCCGGCCGTGGGCCATCTGCTCTTCTCCATTTGCGAAGGTCCGGCAGTAGCCCACATCGTGGAGAAGGCAGGCCAGGACCATGTCCTCCACGGGAAAGCCCTCCCGTCGGGCGATCTCCCGCCCGATCCCGGCTACCCGGAGCGTGTGCTCCAGCCGGTAGGCCCCCGCCTCCGGACGGGCCTGGAACCAGGGGTTCTCTGCTAGCTTACGCCGGACGAACGTCATGGTCTTTTCAATCCGGTCTGTCATCCCTCCACCAGCTCCCCCGTCAGCTCTCCGTCCATGGCTCCGGTGATCCGGACCTGAACAAAGGTTCCGGCCTCCACCTCACCCTCGGCGGAGAAGTAAATCTTCCCGTCGATGTCCGGGCTCTCGGCCCAGCTCCGGCCCACGTAGCTCATGGACTGTCCGTCGAAGCCCTCGCAGAGGACCTCGACCATCTCCCCCTGCATCTCCTCGTTCCACTCGTCCATAATTCTCGACTGGATGTCCACCACCAGCTCTGCCCGGCGCCCGGCCTCCTCGGCGTCCACCCGCTCCATCTCTGCCGCCGGGGTTCCCTCCTCCGGGGAGTAGGGGAACACCCCCGCCCGCAGCAGCCGCTGATCCCACAGAAACTGGCACAGCTCCTCGAACTCTGCCTCGCCCTCTCCCGGCAGACCGGTAATCAGGCTGGTGCGCAGAACCAGCCCGGGAATCCTCTCCCGCAACGTATCCAGCAGGGCCTCGATATACGCCTTGTCCCCCCGCCGGTTCATCCGCCGCAGAATCTCGTCGTTGCAGTGCTGAAGGGGAATGTCCAGATACTTGAGAATCTTCTCCTCCCGTGCGATCACGTCGATGAGCCTGCCGTCCATCTGGTCCGGGTACAGGTAGTGGAGCCGAATCCAGTGGAAATCCAACCTGCACAGCTCCTCCAGCAGTTCCGCCAAATGCCGCTCCCCGTCCCAGTCGGTACCGTACCGGGTGATGTCCTGGGCGACGACGATCAGCTCCTTCACGCCCTTTTCCGCCAGCTCCCGGGCCTCCTGAAGCACCTTATCCATGGGCCGGCTGCGGTATCTGCCCCGGAGCTTCGGGATAATGCAGAAGGCGCACCAGTTGCCGCACCCCTCCGCGATGCGCAGGTAGGCGTACCATGGCGGCGTGGTCAGCACCCGCCCGAACTCGTCCACCGGCGCATTAATGTCGCCAAAGCATTGGGGATGCTTCCCGGTCATCACGTCCTCCACAGCGGAAACGATGTCCTTGAAGCTCCCGGTACCCAGGACGCCGTCCACCTCGGGTAGCTCTGCGGGCACGTCCTCCCCGTACCGCTGGGGCATACATCCGGTGACGAGAATTTTCCCGATCTTTCTCTCGGCCTTTAACTCCGCCATCTGCAAAATATTTTGAATAGCCTCCTCGCTGGCGGAGGCCAGAAACCCGCAGGTGTTGACGACGACTGCGTCCGCCCCCTCCGGCGCGTCCAGCAGTGTGTGTCCCGCCTGACGGCAAAGCTCCATCATCTGCTCGCAGTTGACCACGTTCTTCGCGCATCCCAGGGAGATAAAGTGCAGTTTGTATGGCATAGATGCCTTCTTTCTTTTCCGGCCCTTTGGGGCGGAAAGGGTAATTATGATCTTAAACGGAGAACGAACCCGCCGTCAAACAGGATTGGTCCATGCGCCCCTTCTCCGGGCCTCCTCCAGCAGCTTTGGCTGAATCTCCGGATAGGTCCAGTTGTCCTCCGGAGGTTCCTCCAGCAGTAAAATCTCCGCGATTTCACTATGTACCTTTTCTGCAAAGGAGGTAATCTCCGCAAAATACAGCCCGCCGAAGGACTCCTCCCTGTCGTCCCGAACTACGCAGTACACGCCCAGGCTCCGCAAGGTAAAATCCCCCGCTCCCGTCTCCTCCCGCAGCTCCCGCTCGGCGGCCTCCTCTACGCTCTCCCCCGGCTCTCGATGGCCCCCGGGGACCTCCAGGGTGGTTCGCTTTCTGTGCTTGCAGAACACCCACTTCCCCTCAAACCGGGCCAGAATTACCGCGAACCTCACCTTTTCATCGTCAATGGCGTCATAAAACTGGACGTCTTTAATCATATCCGTCCTCCATCATATCCGTATACCGCCCCATAGCGGCTCGCACGTCGCCCCAGCTGAAGCCCCGCCGAAGCAGTGCGTCGCTGATCCGCTTTTTCTCCCGCGGGTCCGCGAGCTCCCCCCGGCACTTCTTTCGGATCAGCTCGTCCAGTACGTCCGCCGCCTCCGGCATCTCTTCCATCGCCTGGTCCCACAGCTCCCGGTCCACACCCCTCCGGCGCAGCTCCTCCCGCACCCGGGCGGGTCCGTAGCCCTTTCCGCCGTAGTGTCTGACCAGCGCGGCGGCGTACCCCGCATCGTCCACGGCCCCTATGTCCTCCAGCCAGTCCGCCGCAGCCTTTGCGTCGGCTTCTTCGCTGCCCTTTTTCACCAGCCGCCTGGTCAGCTCACTCTTGGACAGCGCCCTGCTGCCAATCATATTGGCCGCCGCAGCCCTAGCAGAGGAGGCTCTTGCCGAGGCCCGCAGCGCCTCCAGCGTCTCCCCGTCCAGCTCCAGCCCGGGCCTGAGTGAGAACCGCAACAGCTCCTCCTCCGTCAGGCGCAGCACATCCCCGCTCTCCAGCTTCACCAAAAACCGCCCCTTCTTCCGCTGGGACTTTTTGACTTCTTCGATCTGCATAGTCATCCTTCTCCGCTGGACCCGGCTTGCGTCATTGGACTGCGCCCAACGACAGCTCGGGCAGTGACAAGTCACTGCCTATCCAGCTCTCGTCCACCTCCCGCCGCTTATCCCGGCGCATAAGCCCGTCCACCACCTCATGGACGCTCTTTCCCTCGTACAACACCTGATAGGCGCATTGACAGATGGGCATCTCTACCCCTGCCTTTTCGGCCAGCTGGTGGGCGCTGAAGGCGGCGTAATACCCCTCCACCACGGCGCCTACCTCCTCCATGGCCTCCCGGGGAGACTTCCCCTGGCCCACCAGGATGCCGCACCGCCGGTTCCGGGAGTGCATGGAGGTACACGTCACAATAAGGTCCCCCATGCCGCTGAGCCCCGCGAAGGTCTCCTTCCGGCCCCCCAGGGCCACCCCCAACCGGGCCATCTCCGTCATGCCCCGGGTCATCATCAGCGCCTTAGTGTTGTCTCCCAGGCCCATGCCGTCGCTGACGCCGCAGCAAAGGGCCAGCACGTTTTTCAGCGCGCCTCCCAGCTCCACTCCCAGCACATCCCCGTTGGTATACACCCGGAACCGGGCGTTCATGAACGCTGCCTGCACCAGCTCCGCCGCCGCCATATCCCGGGCCGCGGCCACGCATCCGGTGGGCAGTCTACGGCCCACCTCCTCGGCGTGGGAGGGCCCGGACAGGGCTGCCGTCCGGCCCTTGCCGCCCAGCTCCTCCTCGATGACCTGGGTCATACAGAGGGCAGTATCCCGCTCGATGCCCTTGGCGGCGGACACCACCACCACGTCCTCCCGCAGCAGCGGTGCGGCCATTCTGGCCGTGGCCCGTACCGCGAAGGACGGCGTGGCCATGACCACAAGGCCACTGTCCGCCGCACTGTCCATCGAGCCGCTGATCCTAAGCCCTGGTCCCAGGGGCACGCCCGGCAGCCTGGGGTTCTCCCTGGTCCGCTCCAGCAGCGCACTGCGCTGGGCCGAGTGAGACCACAGCGTCACGTCATGTCCATTGTCCACCAGCAGCAGTGCCAGAGCGGTCCCCCAGCCTCCGCTGCCCAGTACGGTGATCTTCATCCCCACTGCCTCCTACTCCTGCTTCTTCTTGTGCAGGGAGAATTTGCTCTCCGTCCCCGTCAGCAACCGCTTGATGTTTCCACGGTGCTGCCAGACAATCAGCCCACCAATAATAAACGCCAGCACCACGATCTCCCAGTATGGGTAACAGTACCAGGTAATAAACGGGAAGCTGACCCCGGCCCACACCGACCCCAGGGACACATATTTCGTCAATACCGCCAACAGAATAAACCCGCCCCAGACTACCAGGGCAATCCGCCAGTCGATCATAATGGCGATGGTCCCGCCGGACAGAATTCCCTTGCCGCCCTTAAAGTGGAACATACATGGGAACATGTGCCCCAGCAGGCAGAACAGCCCCGCCCAATACTTGGCCAGGATATCCCCGTTAGGAAGCTGCCCAACCCACAGCACGCCCAGCCATACCGCCGCAATAGCCTTGAGCACGTCCGTCAGGATGACCACCAGCGTCAGCGGTCCGCCGAAGGTCCGGTAGAAGTTGGTCAGCCCCGCGTTACCGCTGCCGTGGTTGCGGACGTCGTCCCGCAGAATATATTTGGATACAATGACCGCCCCGTTGAAGCAACCGCAGAAATACGCCTCCAGCGCAATGGGAAGCAAAAAAACGGCGGCAAGCTTCAGCCAGAAAAAAATATCTGCTTCCTGCTGCATGATCATAGTAATCAGTCCTCCTGGTAAGTATGAATGTTCCATCACCGGGCGGCAATGCAATCTTAATTTACCACCGCAGCTTAGTCCTGGATTGATCGCTCGCCTAGAGCTCGACCTTCTTTGTATAAACGTTTCGTCACCGGGTAGCAACCTTAAT
>CAJTYO010000040.1:9258-24662 GCA_910584045.1 uncultured Oscillospiraceae bacterium
TTACCACCGCAGCTTAGTCGCGGATTGGCCGTCCGCCTAGAGCTCGACCTTCTTTGTATAAACGTTTCGTCACCGGGCGGCAACCTTAATTTACCACCGCAGCTTAGTCGCGGATTGGCCGTCCGCCTAGAGCTCGACCTTCTTTATATAAACGTTTCGTCACCGGGCGGCAACCTTAATTTACCACCGCAGCTTAGTCCCGGATTGGCCGTCCGCCTAGGACTCGCCCTTCTGGCGTATCGTCATTTTAATGGGCGTCCCCTCCAGACCGAATACAGTGCGTATTTGATTCTCTAAATATCTCTGATAGGAGAAGTGAAACAGCCTTGCATCGTTGCAAAAGCAGATAAAGTGAGGGGGTTTCACCCCTGCCTGGGTCATATAATAGATCTTCAGCCGCCTGCCCTTGTCCGTGGGCGGCTGCACCCTGGTCTGTGCGTCCGCCAGCACGGAGTTGAGCATACCGGTGGTAATCCGGGTCGCCGCTTGGTTGTTCACATATTGGATGAGCTCGAAGAGCCGCTCCACCCGCTGTCCGGTCATGGCGGAGATGAACAGAACGGGTGCGTAGGTCATATAGCTCAGATCTCGCCGGACCTCTTCCCGCATCTTGTCCATGGTCTTGCCGTCCTTCTCAATGAGGTCCCACTTGTTGACGACAATAATGCTGGCCTTCCCCGCCTCGTGGGCCATGCCGGCCACCTTGGTATCCTGCTCCGTTACCCCCTCCTGCGCATCGATGAGGATCAGGCACACGTCCGCCCGCTCGATGGCCATCTGGGCCCGCAGAACGCTGTATCGCTCGATGGACTCGTCCACCTTGGATTTCTTCCGCATCCCGGCGGTGTCGATAAAAACGTACTTCCCCGTCTCGTTTTCAAAATAGCTGTCAATGGCATCCCGGGTGGTGCCAGCCATGTCGCTGACGATGGTCCTCTGCTGGCCCAGGATCTTGTTGGTCAGCGAGGACTTCCCCACGTTCGGTTTCCCAATGATCGCCACCTGAATCCGGTCGTCCTCTTCCTCGCTGTCTTCCTCCGGCGGGAAGTACTTCACACACTCGTCCAGCAGGTCCCCTGTCCCGTGGCCGTGGACCGCCGACACGGCGATGGGATCCCCCAGACCCAGATTGTAAAACTCGTAAAAATCCGGGTTCACCGTCCCGGTGGCGTCCATCTTGTTCACCGCCAGAACGATGGGCTTGCCGCTTTTTTGCAGCATGTTGGCTACCTCCTGGTCGGAGGCGGTCAAACCCGTCTTGATATCGGTCAGGAACACGATCACGTCTGCGTGGCCGATGGCCAGCATGGCCTGCTCCCGCATAAAGGTCAGGATTTCGCTGTCGGTCCTCGGCTCGATGCCGCCGGTGTCGATCAGTGTGAATTTCCGTCCGTTCCAGTCGGACTGACCATAGATTCTGTCCCTTGTTACCCCCGGGGTATCCTCGACAATGGAGAGTCTCTGGCCGATTAACTTGTTGAACAGGGCGGATTTGCCCACATTGGGTCTGCCTACAATGGCAATAATTGGCTTTGGCATGGTTTTTGGCTCCTTCCTCGCGCCCTTCAGGCGCGGGGGAATTGTTTCTGATTTGGAAAGTCCCCGCCGGGGCGGGGCGCGTCCCTCATGCTGGAACTGCAGTAAAATGTGGAATGCTCCACGTGGAACGTTTGTTTTACTTTCGTCCAAGCATAGCGTCCAGCAGGTCAAATCCGTCCTGCTCCACCACCGTCACCGGGACGTTCAGCGCCCGCTCCACGTCGCCCACCCGCAGGTCGTCCAAAAACACGTCCCCCCCGTGGCGCAGCATGTTCACTGGAATCAGCAGCCGCTCTCCCAGATCCCGTCCCTGCAGCTGGTCGATGAGGTCCTCCCCGGTGATCAGACCAGCCACGTCGATGGAACGACCGAAAAAGTTGTTCTCAATGGCGATCACCTGTCCGCATACGCCGGTTTTCTCCCTGGCCATATCCGACAGCTTTTGGAGGAAGGGCCTGGCGGCGGTCCCTGTGGCGATGGTGTAGGGCGCGGCCTCCGCCGCCCCGTCCTCCAGCCGCAGTCCCGCCTCGAACTCCGTTATCAGACTGCGCAGCATCCCCACGCCGTTCTCAATCTGTACGTAGTCCTCATAGTACTCCTCCTCTGGCAGCTCCCTCTCCGCCCGCAGAAACAGCTCGTCGGAGCAGTAGAACATCCGGGACCCGTACTGCTCCAGGCACCTCTGCCCGAAATTGTCCACCTGATCGATGACCTGCCCCGCTGTTTCCCGGTCCACGCCCCGAAGCTTCGAGAGCCCCTCCCGGAATTTCGTCAGCCCCACCGGCACCACCGAGCAGCTGGCGAAACCCCAGGCCGCCATGTCCTCCATGGTCCGCTGCAGCTGTGCCCCGTCGTTGTACCCGGGGCACAGCACGATCTGTCCGTTCATCACGATCCCCGCCTGACCAAACCTCCGCATGATCTCCAGGCTCTCGCCTCCCGCCCTGTTCCCCAGCAGCACGCTGCGCAGCCGCGCATCCGTGGCGTGGACGGATACGTTGATGGGGCTGACGCGCAGATCGATGATCCGCCGCACCTCCCGGGGGGAGAGGTTGGTGAGGGTGATATAGTTCCCCATGAGGAAGCTCAGCCGAGCGTCGTCGTCTTTGAAATACAGCGTGTCCCGGCACCCCGGGGCCATCTGGTCCACGAAACAGAACAGGCAGTGGTTAGAGCAGGGCCGGGGCTCGTCCATGAGGTAGGTCTGAAAGTTCAGCCCCAGCTCCTGCGCCTCCGGCTTTTTCACCTGCACCATCCGCCGCCCGCCTCCGGGAGCCTCCAGCTCCAGCACCGGATCCGCGTCATAGCCGAAGAAGCGGTAGTCCAGCACGTCCTCCACAGGATGTCCCCCGATGGAGAGAAGCCGCTCTCCCGCGCGGACCCCGGCCCGCTCCGCCGGAGAGCGTCGGTCAATGGATGTGATAACGGTACTCATAGCGCCTCCCGGAAGATTTTTCTGATTTGTTTATGAGTATACTGTAAATTGTCCCCTATTTCAAGAGGAAAAGTCGTGGGAAATCCTCCGAAAGCCGCGGATTTTTCGGCTATTTTTCCGGGAAAGGTCTTGCCAAAGCGCCGGGTTTATGCTATAAAAGAAGAAGCCAAATGCGAGGAACGGGAAAATAGCGATTTCGCGCAGCCAGAGAGAGGGGCGGCCACCGGCTGCAAGCCGTCCCGGCGCGCGCCGCTTGGTTCGCCCGGGAGCGGCCTGCGAGAGCAGGACGGAGGCCCACCGTTACAAGGGTTTTTAAGTGCGCGCCTTTGGGCGCGAATGCGGGTGGTACCGCGGAGGGTGTGGCCTTTCGTCCCAGTTGTCAGGGGACGGAGGGTTTTCTTTTTTCTGATAAACCCGAATTGACTGCATACTGCCGCTATGCATCAAGGACTGTTCAATTTTCAAAAACTACAAAAAGCAGCAAGGAGTTTTTAACATGAAAGACCAATTAGCAAAAATCCGCGCCGAGGCGCTCTCCGCCTTCGAGAGCGCAAAGGACGCCGACCGGCTGGACGAGCTGCGGGTGAAATACCTGGGCAAGAAGGGCGAGCTGACCGGCGTGCTGAAAATGATGGGCAAGCTCTCCCCGGAGGAGCGCCCCGTCATGGGCCAGCTGGCCAACGACGTGCGCGCCGCCCTGGAGCGGGCCCTGGAGGACAGCTCCAAACGTCTGGAGGCTGCCGCTCTGGCGCTGCGGCTGAAGGCCGAGGCCGTGGACGTGACCATCCCCGGCGAGGCTGTCGCCGTGGGCCGCCAGCACCCCATGAACATCGCCCTGGACGAGCTGAAGGACATCTTTATCGGCATGGGCTTCACCGTCATGGACGGGCCGGAGGTGGAGCTGGCGGAGCTGAACTTCGACCGCCTCAACGCCGGGGAGGGCCATCCCAGCCGGGACTGGTCCGACACCTTCTATTTTGACACGGACAGCCGGGTGATGCTGCGCAGCCAGACCAGCCCCATGCAGGTTCGGGCTATGGACACCATGCCCCTGCCCATCCGCATCGTGGCCCCCGGCCGGGTGTACCGCAAGGACGAGGTGGACGCCACCCACTCCCCCATGTTCCACCAGGTGGAGGGCATGGTCATCGACAAGGACGTGACCATGGCGGACCTGAAGGGTACGCTGAACGCCGTGGCGGAGAAGCTCTTCGGCCAGGGCACTGTCACCCGCTTCCGCCCCCACCATTTCCCCTTCACCGAGCCCAGCTGCGAGATGGACATCCAGTGCCACAAGTGCGGCGGCGCAGGATGCCCCACCTGCAAAGGGGAGGGCTGGATCGAGCTGCTGGGGGCAGGGATGGTCCACCCCCGGGTGCTGGAGATGAGCGGCATCGATCCGGAGGTATACTCCGGCTGGGCCTTCGGCATGGGCCTGGAGCGCACGGCCCTGCGCCGGTTTAAGATCGACGACCTGCGCCTTATTTTCGAAAACGACGTGCGGTTTTTGGAGCAGTTCTAATAAGGAAAAACGCATCGCGCCAATAAAATTTAGGGCCGCCCTTTTTAAAGGGCGGTGGATCCAGGGCAAGGCTCTGGTGGGGTTGGGTGAAGCCCAACACTCTTTCCGTAATAAAGGAGTTAGAATAGATGAAATTAAGCAGAAAATGGCTCAGCGAATTTGTCTCCGCTAGGGCCAATGATAAGGATTTTGCCGAGGCTATGACCCTCTCCGGCTCCAAGGTGGAGACCACCGATGACCTGGGGGCGGAGATTCGAAACGTGGTGGTTGGCCGCATTGCAAAGATGGAGCGCCACCCGGACAGCGACCACATGTGGGTCTGCCGGCTGGACGTGGGCCGGGACGAGCCCGTCCAGATCGTCACCGGTGCCTGGAACATCCACGAGGGCGACATGGTGCCCGTGGCTCTGCACAAGTCCATCCTCCCCGGGGGGAAGAAGATCGAGAAGGGCAAGCTGCGGGGCGTGCTCTCCAACGGGATGCTCTGCTCCCTCAGCGAGCTGGGTTTGGACGAGCGGGATTTTCCCTACGCCGTCATTACCGCCGCCGCCCTGCTGAACGACTATAAGCCCATTGACCCTGAAAAGCGCTCCATTCCGGAAGACATCCAGCCGGGACATAAGATTTTCGGGCCGGTGACGGCGGCGCGGGTCGAGACGGTAGAAGCCGCTGAAGGCGGCGCGTGGACCTGTAAGCTCTCCTATGCGGAACCGGACGGCCCCAGCGGCGCAATCGTAAAAACCTCCTGCCAGAACGTCCACGAGGGCGACATAGTGGCGTTCAACACCATGTCCGGCGCCATCTGCACCCTGGCAGATCTCCACGCCGAGCAGCGGGAGTTTCCCCACTGCATCCCCGACGGCATCTTTGTCCTCCACGAGGAGGGCGTGAAGCCCGGCGACGACATCCGGCCCGTTATCAACGCCGACGACCATGTGGTGGAGTTCGAGATCACCCCTAACCGCCCCGACTGCCTATCCGTCATCGGGCTGGCCCGGGAGGTGTCCGCCACCTTCGGCACGCCCCTCACCCTCCACGAGCCGGTGGTGAAGGGCGGCGGCCCCGGTAACCTGACGGAGCTTCTGGACGTGGAGACCCCGGACCCGGACCTCTGCCCCCGGTACACCGCCCGGATGGTCAGAAACGTGAAGATCGGCCCCTCCCCCAAGTGGATGCGGGAGCGCCTGCGGAGCATGGGCGTGCGGCCCATCAACAACATTGTCGATATTACCAACTACGTTATGCTGGAGTACGGCCAGCCCATGCACGCCTTTGATTACCGCTATGTCAAGGGTGGAAAGATCGTCGTACGCCGGGCGCAGGAGGGCGAGGAGCTGACCACCCTGGACGGAAACGTGCGGAAGCTGACGGCCAACATGCTGGTCATCGCCGACGAGACCCGGGCCGTGGGTCTTGCGGGCATCATGGGCGGCGAGAACAGTGAGATTGTTGCAGACACGACGGATGTGGTGTTTGAGTCCGCCAATTTTGACGGCACCTGTATCCGCAAGGCCGCCCTGGCCCTGGGGATGCGCACCGAGGCGTCCGCCAAGTTTGAGAAGGGGCTCGATCCCCTGAACACCCTGCCCGCTGTCAACCGCGCCTGCGAGCTGGTGGAACTGCTGGGGGCCGGCGAGGTGATGGACGGCGTGATTGACGTACTCAACCACGTGCCTCAGCCCCGGACCATCACCATGGACCCGGCCCGGGTCAACGCCCTGCTGGGTACGGACATCGACGCGGCAGACATGTATCAGTATCTGGAGCGGGTGGAAATCCTCACCGAGAACCACGATTTCCCCAACGGTCCCGCTCAGGTGTCCATCCCCTCCTGGCGCGGCGACGTGGAGGGCATTGCGGACCTGGCGGAGGAGGTGGCCCGGTTCCACGGATACAACAACATCCCCTGTACCCTCCAGCGAGGCGAGACAACCCAGGGCGGCTACTCCCCCGTACAGCAGGCGGAGCGCCGCCTGGGGGCGGTATGCCGGGCCTGCGGGTACAGTGAGATCATCACCTATTCCTTCATCTCCCCGGCCTGCTACGACAAGATCGGTTGGGCCGGCGACGAGCCCCTGCGCAATTCTTTGAAGATTCTGAACCCACTGGGGGAGGACACCTCCATCATGCGCACCACCACACTGCCCTCCATGCTGGAGATCCTGGCCCGGAACTACAGTTACCGCAACAAGAGCGCCCGGCTGTATGAGATCGGACGCATTTATCTCCCCGGCGGGCCCGACGGGCTGGCCAACGAGCCGAGAATGCTGACCCTGGGCGCCTACGGCGAGAGGTACGACTTCTTCACCATGAAGGGGGCCGTGGAGGCCCTGCTGCGGGAGCTGCGGATGGAGGATGTAACCTTTACCGCCTGCCAGTCGGACCCCTCCTATCACCCGGGCCGCTGCGCCGGGGTGTATGCGGGGGAGAAGCTGCTGGGCGTCATGGGCCAGATACATCCCGCCGTGACGGCCAACTACGGCGTGGACTGCGAGCTGTACTGCGCGGAGCTGAGCTTTGAGGCGCTGCTGGAGGCTCAGGGCCCCGGTGCGGAGTACACGCCGCTGCCCCGCTTCCCGGCGGTGAGCCGGGACATCGCGGTGGTGTGCCGGGAGGAGATCACGGTGGGTGCGCTGGAGGTTTGCATCCGCCGGGCCGGCGGGAAGCTGCTGCGGAGCGTGGAGCTGTTCGACGTGTACAGGGGCAAGGGCGTGGCCGAGGGCAGCAAGAGCGTGGCCTTCAGCCTGACCCTCCGCTCCGACGAGCGCAGCATCACCGCCGCCGAGGCGGACGAGGAGATCAAGGATGTCCTCTCCGCCCTGGAGAAGGAGTTGGGTGCGGTGCTTCGTTAAATTTTCTATTCAATAGGACCGCCCCGCTGTTCCCAGGAACAGCGGGGCGGTCGTGCGGTCAGCTCAGTTCGATACTTTAACCTCGAGACGAAAATCAATGCCGTTCCAGAATTTACGCCCGTCTCGGTTTTAAGCTGCCATGGACGATAGTATGGCTCTCCTATTTTGGAAATCGTGCAGACAATTTGGCAATAACCGGGGCACGGAAATCCATTTTCAAGAATAGTACAAATATCAGAGGGATTCAGGAGACAGTTAAACATAATTTGCAAAAGAGGACGTTTAGAATTTGAACCAGCCTCGAATTGCTTGAACATGCTCAAAGCAAACTTTCTGAACATGTTCAGATTCTGCTGAATGGTTCGGTTTACAATGCGGCAGGAATCTTCCGCGTAGTGAACATCCAAAATCCAGTGCATGTACCACAATGCTGATTGCTTCCGAAATACTACAAAAATATCCCTTGTATTCCCGCCTTGTTTCTACTTCCCCAAAATATTCTACTATGGTTTTTCTCATATTTCCCGGTTTATCTTTTTTGCTCCGATTTTGCAAAATTGATTGCCGTGGTCGCTGGTTGATTTGTTTTTGCTGTTATGCTATACTTCTCACAGACAGTTCGGAAAACTCCATACTGGTGGGAGATATTTTCGGAGGCGCATATGAGTTTGTTTGACACATTTGATCCGCGTTCGGAAGAGCTGATAAAGCCCAACCTCCAGCGCTCTTACTGCGAGGGAAAAAACTTCCCTGAAGTCATCATTGGTGCATTCAAAGAAGAAACCTTTCGTATTCTGGAACAAGTATGTCATGCGGAAGAAATTTGCACTCTGCGGGGAGGTCGTGCAATCCCTGTGTATCGAATAAACTGGCAGGGGCGGGATATTGGACTTTTTCACACTCTCATGGGAGGACCCGGGACTGCGTGCTTAATAGAGAGCCTCATTGCCAGAATGGCAAAGAAGTTTCTGCTTTATGGAAATTGTGGTGTGCTTTGTAAGGAAATTTCGGCAGGACATTTGATTCTTCCCACAGCGGCGTACCGAGATGAAGGCACCAGTTATCATTATCTTTCCGCAAGCGAATATGTGGACGTTCCGACCCATAACCGCCTGACGCAAATTATGGATGAACTCCACTTGCCCTATATTTCTGGCAAGGTCTGGACAACGGATGCGTTTTATCGGGAGACCCGCAGCAACATGGAAAAGCGAAAAGCTGACGGCTGCATCGCTGTGGATATGGAATGTGCCTCTGTTATGGCAGTTGGTCAATTCCGTGGTGTTCCGATTTATCAATTCTTCTATGCGGATGACTGCCTGGATGGGGATGCATGGGCTCCTCGCACATTGGGTGCCAGGCCAGCATCTAGCCATGAAAAGTATTTGCGGGTTGCGCTGGAGATTGCGGCGAAACTGTAAAAACAATGGAAAATCCCACTGCGAAGCAAGAGCGTACTTCTATACATGGTCTGTGACTATGTATGAATTGCGCTCTGCGAGGCCCGGCCCCGACTTGCGAAAACCGGGGCCACTTGCGTCGCTCCGCGATTTGCAAGAAGTTCTCACTATTTGCAGAGCGCGGCAACCTCGGCGCACCGCTGCTGGACAAATTTTGCCAACAGCGCGCTGGGGGCGTCGCGCCCTACAGACACAAAATTGATTTCCCTGTATCCGGGGCGTGTTTTCTTGACAACGCCCCCCGGCTTCGGTATGATAGAAGGGAGAGCAGCCAATTGTATTGTTCCCGCCCGTCCGGGCGGCTGAAAAAGGAGGTTCCCATGCAGAAAGACGTGGTCATCATCGGCGCGGGCCCCGCGGGTATTTTTACCGCGCTGGAGATGCTGAAAAAGGGCGGCAAAAAAGACATCCTCATCGTGGAAAAGGGCAGGGCGGTGGAGGACAGGCGCTGCCCCAAGAGCAAGACCGGGCAGTGCGTAAACTGCAAGCCCTACTGCCACATCACCACCGGCTTCTCCGGGGCCGGTGCGTTCTCAGACGGCAAGCTGTCCCTCAGTTATGAGGTGGGCGGCGATCTGCCCACTCTGATCGGTGCGGACCGGGCTCAGGAGACCATTGATTACACTGACAAAATTTATCTGGAATTCGGCGCGGACGCCCATGTGGAGGGCCTGGGCAATACCGAGGAGGTCAAGGCCATCCGCAAGCGGGCCATCCGGGCGGGGCTGAAGCTGGTGGACTGCCCCATCCGCCACCTGGGCACGGAAAAGGCCCAGGAGCTGTACTATGCCATCGAGCAGTACCTGCTTAAAAACGGCGTAGAGCTGCTCTTTGGCTTTGAGTGCACCGACCTGATGCTGGAGGGCGACGTGTGCAGAGGCGTGCGTATCACCAACGGCAGAGAGGAGCGGGAGATCGCCTCCCGCCACACCGTCATCGCCACAGGCCGCCGTGGGGCGGACTGGCTGGAGAGCCTGTGCGCGGAGCACAACATTGCCCACCAGCCCGGCACCGTGGACATCGGCGTGCGGGTGGAGGTCCGCAACGAGGTGATGGAGACGGTGAACCGGGTGCTCTACGAGTCGAAGCTGGTGGGATATCCCAGGCCCTTTAAGAACAAGGTGCGCACCTTCTGCCAGAATCCCGGCGGCTTCGTCAGTCAGGAGAACTACGACAACGACTTGGCCGTGGTCAACGGACACAGCTACAAGGAGCTGAAAAGCGACAACACCAATCTGGCCATCCTGTGCAGCCACAATTTTTCTTTCCCCTTCAACCAGCCCATCGCCTACGCCCAGAAGGTGGGCGAGCTGACCAACATGCTGGGGGCGGGGCACATCATGGTCCAGCGCTTCGGCGACATCCTGGACGGCAAGCGGACGTGGCAGAAAGAGCTGGCCTTCTCCAACGTGCGGCCCACCCTGCCGGATGCGGTGGCGGGAGACATCACGGCGGCCATGCCCTACCGGGCCATGACCAATATTATCAATTTCATTCAGGCTATGGATGAGGTGGTGCCCGGCTTCGCCTCCACGGAAACCTTGCTGTACTCCCCGGAGCTGAAGTTCTACTCCAACCGGGTGAAGATGGACGAGGATTTCAACACAAATATCCAGGGACTCCACTGCCTGGGCGACTCCAGCGGGTGGACGAGAGGGCTGATGATGGCCTCCGTTATGGGGGTACTCATGGGCCGCCGGCTGGCGGAGGCCTAGCTCCCGCCGCCCATGAAGGCCATGCGCAGACAGCGCTCCAATATCTGCCAATAGGTCAGACGGGCCACTGAGTTCCCGGCCACCACCGGAAACTCCGCCAGCACCTCCCCACCGGAGGTCACCGTCATCCGTCCCACAGGCTGGCCCTCCTCCACAGGAGCGGCCAGCCGTTCCTCCAGCTCCACCGCTACCTCCATGGCTCCCACCTTCTCCTTAGCGGCCAGGATGGCGGCATTCCCTTCCAGGCGAGGGGTGACGGTCGCGGCGTCGCCCAACTCCACCGGGATGGGGCCCAGAGGCTCCGGCGGCTGAGCCTGGGCCAGGGCGTAGGCCGCGAAGCCGTAGTTCAGCAGCGTCTTGGCGCTCTCGAAGCGTTGGGTGGAGGTGGGGGATTTCAGTACCACCGCAATCAATTCCATGCCGTCCCGCTCCGCCGTGGCCGACAGGCAGTAGAGGGCCCCGTCGGTGCTGCCGGTCTTCAGCCCCGTGGCCCCGGGGTAAAAGCGGATCAGCTTGTTGGTGTTGCTCAGGCCGAATTCCCCGTTTCGCAGGGAGTCCATCCAAATGGTGGTGAAGCGCCGGATATCCGGGTGGCGCAGAATCAGTTCCCGACTCATGAGGGCGATGTCATAGGCGCTGGTGACGTGGCCTTGGGCCGGAAGGCCGGTTGGATTCATGAAGGAGGTGTCCGCCATACCCAGCTCCGACGCCCGCTGGTTCATCTTCTCCACGAAGGCCTCGGCGCTGCCTGCCAGGTGCTCCGCCAGAGCCACGCTGCAGTCGTTGGCCGAGGCCACACACACTGCCTTGAGCATCTCCTCCACCGACATCTGCTCGTTCTCCTTCAGCCAGATCTGGCTGCCCCCCATGGAGCAGGCGTAGGCCGATGCAGTGACCATGTCCTCATAGCGCAGTGCGCCGGTGTCGATGGCCTCCATCACCAGCAGAACGGTCATGATCTTGGTGACGCTGGCCGGCTCCAGCTGCTCGTGTTCGTTGACCGCATAGAGGATTTCTCCGGTAGTCTTCTCCATCAGCAGGCAGGCCCCCGCCTCTACCGCCAGCGATTCCGCCCGCGCCGGGACCGCCAGCGCCAACAGCAGCGTCAGCGCCAGCAGACCGGAAATCTTTTTTTTCATACCCAATCCCTTCCTTTTCCGCTTTTCCCTGGATTTCCAGGCGTTCTGCCATAAGAATATGCCAAGGTGTAAAATGAAATGACTGTTCCGGCAAATTTCGCCTTGCATTTGGGGAAGAAGTCTGGTATAATGGGTGCAACTTGAGAGAGGCAGGGTTAGTACATCGGTAGTACATCGGCTTCCCAAGCCGAGGAGGCGGGTTCGATTCCCGTACCCTGCTCCATGTTAAAACCTCCGAAATCAGACGGTTTCGGAGGTTTTTCTTAACTTTTCCGCTAACTTTACCTTTGCCCCCGATAGTTGTGGAACGCTATTTGGAACGCTATGGAAATTGGAACACTGAGGAAAGAGGGGGTACCTACCCTGGCAGGCACCCCTTCAAGATATTTTTCTGCTCCTGTTCGACACGACAACTCCACCATCTCCAAAAAGAGTTGATGTCAATGCGATACTGCTTGCCGACCTTTGCACAGGGAAGTTCTCCCGTGAGAATCAGGTTGTCAACGACAGGACGAGAGACACGCAGAATCGTCATTATGTCGGAAACGGTTAGAAACATACCATACTGTTCAGAAAGGTAAGAAATCGTATTAACGTCTGATTGAGTGAGTTTCATTACCTATCCAGTCTGGGACGGGATTATGGGGTGGTTCGTGTATCCCTTTCTGGAAGTATGGTTTTGTCGTCGAACAGATAGCCGCGAAAGAGGGTGCCGTCCTGATCAAGGAAAAGACCCTGGCTATCCTTTGGGATACGGTCCGCTGCATCTGTGCTGTCCAGGATGATTTGAGAGAGAACATTATCGGCCTTGCCGCAGATGCGCCCATCCAGATTATTTTTGATTTGCCCGGGGACAACCATGGCATCTGGCCGCTGGGTGGAGACGACCAAATGGATGCCGAACGCCCGGCCCAAGTGGGCAATGGTGGCAAGATTGCTAACGATTGCGGCGGCTTCCTCCTTGTGGGGTTTATCCATGCCGGTTGTGTCGGTCAGCTCCGCAATTTCGTCAACCACCAGAAGAATGCGGCGAAGCTTGCCATCTGGACGGAGGCGGTTGAAATCCTTCAGGCTGGAACAGGGAACGCCCTCACGATTGCTGACCTGATGATACATATCTTTCCGATGATTCAATTCTTTGACAAGCTGACTGGACATCGACAGTGTATCCCCAGCGGTGACGCCGAAAGAGCAATCCTGGTTTCTCCAGCGAGACGGATAATCCAGGCCACCCTTGAGATCGGAGACATAGACCTCCGCAGCCGGTTTCCCATCACTGTCGGTCATGCAGACAAACTGAAAAATAATGGATTTGACCAGCGTAGTTTTTCCGCTGCCGGTAGAGCCCCCTACCAGGAGGTGGGGTACCTTATCCGGGTCCCAGGTGACACGTCCGTCCAGAGATTCGCCCAGCAGGATTTCTGGAGGCTTGGACAGCTGGCCCTGGGGCAAATAGGCTACCTCCGGGAGCTTTGTGTTGCCGGGAGCCAGATGGAGGCGGATGGATTGATTCCCCTCTCCCGGTTCGACCTTGGTGATGCGTTTTCCCAGGGCGCTTTCCAAGGGTTCTAGGTTCTCCTGCACTTGGGAGATAGTGGTTCCTTGGGTAAACATATCCATGACGCCCCTGCCATCCTTTTCCTGGTAACTGGTGGGCAATGGCGGTTCTCCAGCGGAATTAGTCAGGCCGATACGCTGAAAGGCGTTGGCGGTGTGGTATGCACCCTTTGGGACTGCGGAAATAGTGACCACAACGGCAAAGAGGACGATGGAGCCGAGGACTACCAGGATACAAGCCAGCGGCTGCATCAAGTGTCCAAGCACGCAGTCTGTGGGAGCTGCTGCATGGAGCAGCAGAAGCAGAGCGGCGACCCAGTACAACGTGACCACTCTTATCGCTTTTGATCTTCTCTACGGACTGCTCTTTGACCCCGAACCACTTTGCCACTTGGGGAAGCTGGACATTTGTAGTTCCAAAGTTCAGATATATATGGAAATGGGGCTTTGCAGGCGTTCCATCTGCCAGTACATCCTGGTCATGCAGAGCAATCACATATTTTTTGATGCTGTCATGCTTGCCGAGAACCTTTAAGATGTTAGGTACATCCCAGTTATCCTCTGCGTACAGCACCGTTTCACAGTGTTTCGGCATAACTTCTCTGACTGCGGAATATGCTTTTTCTCATACACCCTACACCCTATATCCGCCAGAGGGACGCAGCCCCCTCTGGCGGTGAAAAGCCGGAAAGGGAAAGGAGTTAGAGGGTCAAAAACTGCCAGGTTACACCCTACACCCATCCTACCAGACTTTCCACACGGCCCCAAGGGGGCGGGGGCGGCAGTCCGCTTGGGGCGGCCTCCCGTCCCCCAGTCTCCCCAGCCAGGGCAGGCGGTGAGGATCAGTGCTTGCCGTCAGCCTTATGAATGCCATCTGCCTGTGCCGTAAAGGCCAAGGCGTTCCGTTTGAAATCGAAATAGGGCCGAACCTGCAGATTGTCAAACGCGACAGGGATACTCTCACCAGGATTCAGATCCATAGCCTTGGCACCAGGCACCTTGACTTCAAGCATCTCATAGGCGCGGCTGGGCAGCACAACGGCATACTTGTAGCCCGCTACATCATTCAGCGGCTTGCCGTCCTGGTACGCCTTGTAGGGCGTTACACGGGTCAGCAACATACCGGAGCCAAAGCAACTATTGTCGATATGAAGCCCAGCAGTTGTAAGCGTAATCATAACGCATGATCCTCCTTTCTTTCGTGTTGATTTGACAGGGTTATATTAAGGCAAACAAAAAAGGCTATATTATCCCCTACCCAAGACATGGCCTTTAGAGTTAGAATGATAATTTAGCCTTTTGATTTAAGCCTTATATAATTCGATGAAACGACCTTTGGTTAACGTGGGATGAGAAGCATCAGCCGCTCTCTCCCCTGTCTGTACATAGAATACCACATCAGTGTTATTTTGTCAATAAGAAAACAGAAAAAATATAATTTATTTTTGCAAAAAGAAACCGGACAAGCAGAAAAACGCGGAAATTTTGGACTTTTTGAGTGTTAAAAATGTGCCTGTGCTATAACCGACAGACGCAATAGCACAGGCTCCGAAGGTTGTCAAGACCAAAAATTTCCGGTTCCGAAAAGCCGGAAATTTTTGCAAGTTGGCTGCGCCAAGTCTTGACAACCTTCTCCTCCTGTACTGGTGGGGGGCAACACAGCTCGCGCGAGCGAGCTGTGCTGCACTCACTTAATGATTATGGGAGGCTTACCGCTATGAAAAAACAATCTACCAAAATGTCCCGCGCCGTCAGCCAACTGGAACACATCTATAATGCACTTAACGCTGACTTCTTTGCCGGAGAGCTACCGGTCCCTATTGTCACCGTGCAAAGCAAGCCGGGGACTTACGGACACTGTACAACCTCAAAAGTGTGGCAAAGGAAGGATACAGGAGCCTATGAGCTGAACATTGCCGCAGAAGTCCTTAACTTCCCTATAGAGGAAACACTGGATACCATGATCCATGAAATGTGCCACCTCTACTGCCGGGAGAACGGCATCAAAGAGGTTTCCCGAGGCGGCAAGTACCACAACGGCAAATTCAGGGTCATAGCGGAGGCCCACGGGCTGACCTGCGTCCCCAATGGGCAGTACGGCTGGAATACCATCCCCGGTGACAATCTTGTTAAAGTGTACCCCAAGTCAAGGACAGAATGAAAGTATGCCGCGACAGAGTAAAAG